>NZ_JAZDQN010000002.1:0-358118 GCF_036324125.1 Pseudomonas ulcerans
TCCATGTGAGAGTAGGTCATCGTCAAGATTAAATTCCGAAACCCCTATCTGCTTAAGCAGGTAGGGGTTTTGTCTTTGGCGGTCAAAAAAGCCGAAGTGAGCCTTTGGTCGATTCCCTTTGAATCCCTACCGTATCTACGCCGAATCACTGCCCGCCTGGGTGCTGCTTTCTATGCAATCTCTCCGGGCATGGCTATCATGCCTGCCTCATTGTGTATCGAGATTCGCATGCTGAAGTTGTTAACGCTCCTCAAGGATGGTCGATTTCATTCCGGCGAAGCCCTAGGTATAGCGCTGGGTGTAAGTCGCAGTGCTGTCTGGAAGCAATTGCAGCTCCTTGAGTCGGAACTGGATCTGGCGGTGTATAAGGTTCGCGGTCGAGGGTATCGACTGGCGGCGCCCTTGATGCTGCTCGACGCAAGCAGGATCGACCTGATGGCTGGCAACGGCTCGTGGCCTACGTTTATCCACGACGAAGTCGACTCCACCAATGCCGAAGCGTTGCGCTTGATCGCCAGTGGGCAGGTTGCGCCGTTCCTGGTGCTGGCCGAACGGCAGAGCGCGGGGCGGGGACGTCGTGGTCGTGCCTGGTTGAGTCCGTTTGCCCAGAATCTCTATTACAGCCTCGTGCTGCGCGTGGAGGGGGGGATGCGCCAGCTTGAGGGGCTGAGCCTGGTGGTGGGGCTGGCAGTAAGGCAGACTTTGCTTTCCCTTGGTGTCGCCTCGGCGGGATTGAAGTGGCCGAACGATGTGCTTGTGGGTAACCGCAAGGTCGCCGGTATTCTCCTGGAGTTGGTCGGCGACCCGGCAGATGTCTGTCATGTCGTCCTTGGCATTGGCATCAACGTCAATATGCAGGAGGCCGAGATTGATCAGGCCTGGACCTCGCTGCGTCTCGAAAGTGGGCAGTTGGTTGATCGCAATCAGCTTGCAGCCCTGCTCGGCGATAACCTGCGGGATTATTTGGTTCGCCACCGCGAGCATGGGTTCTCCGCTCTGCAGGAGGAGTGGGAGCAGGCGCATCTATGGCAAGGTCGTTCGGTCTCTCTGATCGCCGGTTCCACGAGCATCGATGGCACGGTTTTGGGTGTCGACCATCAGGGGGCGCTGCGCCTGGATGTGAATGGTGTGGAAAAGAGTTTCAGTGGGGGAGAGCTCAGCTTGAGGTTACGCAATGATTCTTGAGCTCGATTGCGGAAACAGTTTCATCAAGTGGCGGATCATTCGTCGTGCGGATGCCGCGGTCTTGGCTGGTGGTGTGGTCGATTCGGATAAGGCGCTGCTTCTGGCGATCGAGGCGACTGGTATGGCTCCAGGTTTCTGTCGCCTGGTGAGTGTGCGCAGCGAGGAAGAAACCAGCGTGCTGGTGGAATCCCTGGTGTCTGCATTCGCGCTTGAGGTGAGGAGGGCCGGGCCCGCGCGCGAGCTCGCAGGTGTTCGCAACGGCTATGAGGACTTCGAGCGTCTGGGTCTCGACCGTTGGTTGGCTCTCCTGGGGGGCTATCACCTGGTCAAGCGCGCTTGCGTGGTGATTGACCTGGGTACTGCGGTGACCTCCGACTTCGTGAATGCGAGTGGCGAGCATCTCGGGGGCTTTATCTGCCCGGGAATGCCGCTGATGCGCAATCAATTGCGCACTCATACGCGGCGTATTCGCTATGACGACGCTTCGGCAGAGCAAGCTCTGTCCAGTCTTGCGCCCGGCAGGATGACGGTCGAGGCAGTGGAGCGGGGTTGTATGCTGATGCTGCAGGGGTTCGTCCTGACCCAGATCGAGCAAGCGCGCGCTCTCTGGGGGGAAGAGTTCACCTTGTTTATCACCGGGGGGGATGCGCCACTGGTGAATCAGGCGGTGCCATCGGCTCAGGTGGTTCCTGACCTGGTATTCGTTGGCCTTGCTATCGCTTGTCCATTGGACTGAGGTGCGTATGCGTTGGTTGTTTCTTCTGCTGCTGGTCCTGAATGCCTTTTATTACGTCTGGCACCAGCAGGAAGCTCCACTCAAGGCCAAGGAGGTCGAGTCGCTTTCTCTCTATAAGGGAAGTCAGCAGGAAATCCAGCTGTTGAGCGAGGCCAAGCAGGCGAAACCCGAGAGAGATTGTCTGTACCTGGGGGGATTGGCCACGCCAGAAGTGCTCGAAGCGCTGCGTCAGCGTTTGATTACCCTGGATATTGCTTCCAGGAAGGTTGTTGGCAAGGTGGTGGACAGCCCTGGTTGGTGGCTGCAGATCCGCCCGGAAAGCCGGCGTTTGCTGGATGAAACCCTGGTCGGTAGTCTTTCCCGTGATTTCAATGACTTAAAGAGTAAAATAATGCAGTGCGAGGGTATTGCAACTGTCGAATAGTTTGCATAGAATGGCGCCCGCTTCACAGGGATAACCACTAAGTGGCTGAACTGAGAAGCTGCTGTCAACGAAGCTAACATCAAGATTTTAAAGAGAAAAAGCTTGACAGCAGGACGGCAAGGGTAGAGAATGCCGACCAAGCTCAGGAGGGGTTCCCGAGCGGCCAAAGGGATCAGACTGTAAATCTGACGTCTACGACTTCGAAGGTTCGAATCCTTCCCCCTCCACCAGTTTAGCGAGAGCTGCAAGCTCCGCGGGTATAGTTTAGTGGTAGAACCTCAGCCTTCCAAGCTGATGATGCGGGTTCGATTCCCGCTACCCGCTCCAGATTGCAGCTGTTGCAAAAAGTGTTTAGCTCTTGTAGCTCAGTTGGTAGAGCACACCCTTGGTAAGGGTGAGGTCAGCGGTTCAAATCCGCTCAAGAGCTCCATATGACAAGGCAGATATGAAAGTATCTGCCTTTGTTTTAATGGTTGGTATCGCAGCTAAATTCTTCTGTTGGAGGATGGTATCGATGGCTAAGGAAAAGTTTGAGCGTAACAAGCCGCACGTTAACGTCGGTACCATTGGTCATGTTGACCATGGCAAGACTACGTTGACCGCAGCGCTGACTCGCGTTTGCTCCGAGGTTTTCGGTTCCGCCGTCGTTGCTTTCGACAAGATCGACTCGGCTCCAGAAGAGAAGGCTCGTGGTATCACCATCAACACCGCTCACGTGGAGTACGACTCGAACGTACGTCACTACGCGCACGTTGACTGCCCAGGCCACGCCGACTACGTCAAGAACATGATCACCGGTGCTGCCCAGATGGACGGCGCGATCCTGGTTTGCTCGGCCGCCGATGGTCCGATGCCACAAACCCGTGAGCACATCCTGCTGTCCCGTCAGGTAGGCGTACCGTACATCGTTGTCTTCCTGAACAAGGCTGACATGGTTGACGACGCTGAGCTGCTGGAACTGGTCGAGATGGAAGTTCGCGACCTGCTGAGCACCTACGACTTCCCAGGCGACGACACCCCGATCATCATCGGTTCGGCGCTGATGGCTCTGAACGGCCAGGACGACAACGAGCTGGGTACCAGCGCTGTCAAGAAACTGGTTGAAACTCTGGATACCTACATCCCAGAGCCAGAGCGTGCTATCGACAAGCCGTTCCTGATGCCAATCGAAGACGTGTTCTCGATCTCCGGCCGTGGTACCGTTGTTACTGGTCGCGTTGAGCGTGGCATCGTCCGCATCCAGGAAGAAGTCGAGATCGTTGGTCTGCGTGACACCACCAAGACCACCTGCACCGGCGTTGAGATGTTCCGCAAGCTGCTGGACGAAGGCCGTGCTGGCGAGAACTGCGGCGTTCTGCTGCGTGGCACCAAGCGTGACGACGTTGAGCGTGGTCAGGTTCTGGCCAAGCCAGGTTCGGTCAAGCCGCACACCAAGTTCACCGCAGAAGTCTACGTTCTGAGCAAGGAAGAAGGCGGTCGTCACACTCCGTTCTTCAAAGGCTACCGTCCACAGTTCTACTTCCGTACCACTGACGTGACCGGTAACTGCGAACTGCCGGAAGGCGTGGAAATGGTTATGCCAGGCGATAACATTCAGATGACTGTTACCCTGATCAAAACCATCGCGATGGAAGAAGGTCTGCGTTTCGCCATTCGTGAAGGCGGTCGTACCGTCGGCGCCGGCGTCGTAGCCAAGATTATCGAATAAGTAGTTGATTTATCTCTATCAGGCCGGTATATTGGTCGGCCTGATTAAGCTTTTAGGTCAGTAGCTCAATTGGCAGAGCGACGGTCTCCAAAACCGTAGGTTGGGGGTTCGATTCCCTCCTGACCTGCCAGATTCTCTCGTGTATCTGGCTTTCTTTTCACAGGATCCTTCTGTATGACTTCCAAGTCTGAAGCCCAAGACTCTCGTTTTGATCTGCTCAAGTGGCTTGCTGTTGTTGCTTTGGTGGTTGTAGGGGTTGTTGGTAACCAGTATTACTCTGCGTCGCCAATCCTGTATCGCGTGATCGTCCTCCTCGTTCTGGCTGCTGCTGCTGCATTTGTTGCGCTGCAGACGGTCAAGGGGCGGTCGTTCTTTGCGTTGGCTAAGGAAGCTCGCACCGAGATTCGTAAGGTCGTATGGCCAACCCGCCAGGAGACTACCCAGACCACGCTGATCGTTGTGGTTGTGGTGTTGGTCATGGCGCTGCTGTTGTGGGGGCTCGACTCCCTGCTCGGCTGGTTGATTTCCTTGATTGTTGGCTAAGGGTGTCCTGTGGCTAAGCGTTGGTATGTTGTGCATGCTTACTCGGGTTACGAGAAGCATGTAATGCGCTCGCTGATCGAGCGCGTGAAGCTGGCAGGCATGGAAGACGGCTTCGGCGAAATTCTGGTTCCCACTGAAGAAGTGGTTGAGATGCGTAACGGCCAGAAGCGCAAAAGCGAGCGCAAGTTCTTTCCGGGCTATGTGCTGGTTCAGATGGAAATGAACGAAGGGACTTGGCACTTGGTCAAGGATACCCCTCGTGTGATGGGTTTCATCGGCGGTACGGCAGACAAGCCTGCTCCGATCACAGACAAGGAAGCTGACGCTATCCTGCGTCGTGTCGCTGATGGCAGCGACAAGCCGAAGCCGAAGACCCTGTTCGAGCCGGGTGAAGTGGTTCGTGTTATCGATGGTCCATTTGCTGATTTCAATGGCACTGTCGAAGAGGTTAATTACGAGAAGAGCCGTCTGCAGGTTGCAGTGCTCATTTTCGGTCGCTCTACTCCGGTAGAGCTCGAGTTCAGCCAGGTCGAAAAGGTCTAGTTGAGCGAAGCATCCCACACCCCGCAGCCTTGCGCTGCGGGGTTTTTTCGTCACCGGGATAAAACGCAAGTAAACCGGGGAGCCGCCAGGCGATCGTACCCGATATTGGAGTAGCTCATGGCTAAGAAGATTCAGGCTTACATCAAGCTGCAAGTTAAGGCCGGCCAGGCCAACCCAAGCCCACCCGTTGGTCCAGCACTGGGTCAACACGGTGTGAACATCATGGAATTCTGCAAGGCCTTCAACGCCCGTACCCAGGGTCAAGAGCCAGGTCTGCCGACTCCTGTGATCATCACTGTCTACAGTGACCGCAGCTTCACTTTCGAAACCAAAAGCACCCCTGCTTCGGTTCTGCTGAAAAAGGCCGCCGGCCTGGCCAGCGGTTCGGCTCGCCCGAACACCGTTAAAGTCGGTACTGTGACCCGTGCTCAGCTGGAAGAGATCGCCAAGACCAAGTCTGCCGACCTGACCGCTGCTGACCTGGATGCAGCCGTGCGTACCATCGCCGGTTCTGCTCGCAGCATGGGCCTCAACGTGGAGGGTGTGTAATGGCTAAGCTGACCAAGCGCCAAAAGGCCATCGCTTCCAAGCTGGAAGCTGGCAAAGTTTACAACTTCGAAGAAGCAGCAACCCTGCTGGCTGAACTGTCCGCCGTGAAGTTCACCGAGTCTTTCGACGTTGCCGTCAACCTCGGCGTTGATCCGCGTAAATCCGACCAGGTCGTTCGTAGCGCTACCGTGCTGCCACACGGCACTGGCAAGACCGTACGTGTTGCCGTCTTCACCCAGGGCCCTGCTGCTGAAGCCGCTCTGGCTGCCGGCGCTGACCGTGTAGGTATGGACGATCTGGCTGCCGAAATGAAAGGCGGCGACCTGAACTACGACGTCGTCATCGCTTCCCCGGATGCCATGCGCGTTGTAGGTCAACTGGGTCAGGTTCTGGGTCCTCGCGGCCTGATGCCTAACCCGAAAGTCGGTACCGTAACCCCGGACGTCGCGGGTGCTGTCAAGAACGCCAAGGCTGGTCAGGTTCGCTACCGCACCGACAAGAACGGTATCATCCATACCTCCGTTGGCAAGGTCGGCTTCGAAGCCGTCAAGCTGAAGGAAAACGTTGAAGCCCTGATTGCCGACCTGAAGCGTATCAAGCCGGCTTCCTCGAAAGGCATCTACGTCAAGCGCGTTACCCTGAGCACCACCATGGGCCCAGGTCTGGTCATCGACCAGAGCTCGCTGAACGCTTAAGAAAACGTTGGGGTGAGCGATCACCCCCTCGTTGAAAAAATTGGGGTCCCTGCCTGGCGGGGGCTATCCAAGACCGTAGGCGGCGCAAGCCTTAAACCTCCAGCCTACGCAGATGGTGCTCCCGATTCGTTACCGAATCAGACACCAAAACGACATCCGGCTCCGGTTGGATGCAACGGTAAAAACCAGGAGTAAACCCGTGGCAATTAAACTCGAAGACAAGAAGGCCATCGTCGCTGAAGTCAACGAGGCTGCCAAAGTCGCTCTGTCCGCTGTCGTGGCTGATGCCCGTGGTGTGACTGTAGGCGCAATGACCGGACTCCGTAAAGAGGCCCGCGAAGCTGGCGTTTACGTGCGTGTCGTACGTAACACCCTGCTCAAGCGCGCTGTTGAAGGTACCGAATTCTCGGTCCTGAACGACGCGTTCAAAGGCCCGACCCTGATTGCTTTCTCCAACGAACACCCGGGCGCTGCTGCTCGTCTGTTCAAAGAGTTCGCCAAGGGTCAGGACAAGTTCGAGATCAAGGCAGCTGCGTTCGACGGCAAGTTCCTTGCCGCTAACCAGATCGACGTGCTGGCAACCCTGCCAACTCGCGACGAGGCTATCGCACAGCTGATGAGCGTAATCCAAGGTGCAACCAGCAAACTGGCTCGTACCCTGGCAGCGCTGCGCGACCAGAAAGAAGCCGCTGCTGCCTGATAAGGCCGCGTAGTCTCTTTCGAAATCAAACGTTTAATTTGATGGCCGCGTAGGCTATCCCCCAATACAGGAATTCATAGTCATGTCTCTGACTAACGAGCAAATCATCGAAGCGATCGGCCAGAAAACCGTTCTGGAAATCGTTGAACTGATCAAAGCGATGGAAGAAACCTTCGGCGTTACCGCTGCTGCCGCTGTTGCCGCTGGCCCAGCTGCCGCTGCTGCCGCTGTTGAAGAGCAAACCGAGTTCAACGTTATTCTGACCGCCGCTGGCGACAAGAAAGTCAACGTGATCAAGGCTGTTCGTGAAATGACCGGCCTGGGCCTGAAGGAAGCCAAAGAGAAAGTCGACGGCGCTCCTCAAACCCTGCTGGAAGGCGTTTCGAAAGAAGCCGCTGAAGACGCGAAGAAGAAGCTGGAAGAAGCAGGCGCTCAAGTCGAAGTCAAGTAATTTCGACCTTGCGACTCCAGCCCGAGCGTTAAGCAAACGGCTGAGGCTGGTGGCTATGGCCACCGGCCTTTTTCCGTTATTGGTAGTCGACCGGTTCGATGCCAGTGACGAGCGGTATCCACCACGAACGGTGGCGCAAACCAAGGGGTTTGCACGATTTTCTGGCTGCTCCCGCCGGGAGGAGCCAAACAAGCAGGTGACCAAGCTGGGGAACGCTGATGGCTTACTCATACACTGAGAAAAAACGTATCCGCAAGGACTTTAGCAAGTTGCCGGACGTCATGGATGTGCCTTACCTCCTGGCCATCCAGCTGGATTCGTATCGTGAATTCCTGCAGGCGGGAGCGACCAAGGATCAGTTCCGCGACGTCGGCCTGCATGCGGCCTTCAAATCGGTTTTCCCGATCATCAGCTACTCCGGCAATGCTGCCCTGGAGTACGTTGGCTATCGTCTGGGCGAGCCGGCGTTTGATGTCAAAGAATGCGTGCTGCGTGGCGTGACCTATGCCGTTCCGCTGCGGGTAAAAGTGCGCCTGATCATTTTCGACAAAGAATCGTCGAACAAAGCGATCAAGGACATCAAAGAGCAAGAAGTCTACATGGGTGAAATCCCCCTGATGACTGAAAACGGTACCTTCGTAATCAACGGTACCGAACGTGTGATCGTTTCCCAGTTGCACCGCTCGCCAGGTGTGTTCTTCGACCACGACCGTGGCAAGACCCACAGCTCCGGCAAACTGCTGTACTCGGCACGTATCATTCCTTACCGCGGTTCGTGGCTGGACTTCGAGTTCGACCCGAAAGACTGCGTGTTCGTCCGTATCGACCGTCGCCGCAAACTGCCGGCATCGGTTCTGCTGCGCGCGCTGGGCTACAGCACCGAAGAGGTTCTGAACGCCTTCTACACCACCAACGTCTTCCACCTGGGCGACCAGAAGCTGAGCCTGGAACTGGTTCCTCAGCGCCTGCGTGGTGAAGTTGCAGTGATGGACATCCAGGACGAGACCGGCAAGGTCATCGTCGAGCAGGGTCGTCGTATCACTGCGCGTCACATCAACCAGATCGAAAAAGCTGGCGTCAAGCAGTTGGACGTTCCGATGGAGTACGTCCTGGGTCGCACCACTGCCAAGGCCATCGTGCACCCGGCTACCGGCGAGATCCTGGCTGAATGCAACACCGAGCTGACCACCGATCTGCTGATCAAGATCGCCAAGGCTCAGGTAGTCCGCATCGAGACCCTGTACACCAACGACATCGATTGCGGTCCGTTCATCTCGGATACCCTGAAGATCGACTCCACCAGCAACCAACTGGAAGCGCTGGTCGAGATCTACCGGATGATGCGTCCTGGCGAGCCGCCAACCAAGGATGCCGCCGAAACCCTGTTCAACAACCTGTTCTTCAGCGCCGAGCGTTACGACCTGTCCGCCGTCGGCCGCATGAAGTTCAACCGTCGTATCGGTCGTACCGAGATCGAAGGTTCGGGCGTGCTGAGCAAGGAAGATATCGTCGAGGTCCTGAAGACCCTGGTCGACATCCGTAACGGCAAAGGCATCGTCGACGACATCGACCACCTGGGTAACCGTCGCGTCCGTTGCGTCGGCGAGATGGCCGAGAACCAGTTCCGCGTTGGCCTGGTGCGTGTAGAGCGCGCGGTCAAGGAACGTCTGTCGATGGCCGAGAGCGAAGGCCTGATGCCGCAGGACCTGATCAACGCCAAGCCGGTAGCGGCGGCGGTGAAGGAGTTCTTCGGCTCCAGCCAGCTCTCGCAGTTCATGGACCAGAACAACCCGCTCTCCGAGATCACCCACAAGCGCCGTGTCTCCGCACTTGGCCCAGGTGGTCTGACCCGTGAGCGTGCAGGCTTCGAAGTCCGTGACGTACACCCGACCCACTACGGTCGCGTCTGCCCGATCGAGACCCCTGAAGGTCCGAACATCGGTCTGATCAACTCCCTGGCGGCCTATGCCCGCACCAACCAGTACGGCTTCCTGGAAAGCCCGTACCGCGTGGTGAAAGAGGGTGTGGTCACCGACGACATCGTGTTCCTGTCTGCGATCGAAGAAGCGGATCACGTCATTGCACAGGCTTCGGCCGCAATGAACGAGAAAAAGCAGCTGATCGACGAGCTGGTTGCTGTTCGTCACCTGAACGAGTTCACCGTCAAGGCGCCGGAAGACGTGACCCTGATGGACGTTTCGCCGAAGCAGGTAGTTTCGGTCGCAGCGTCGCTGATCCCGTTCCTCGAGCACGACGACGCCAACCGTGCGTTGATGGGTTCGAACATGCAGCGTCAGGCTGTACCGACCCTGCGCGCCGACAAGCCGCTGGTAGGTACCGGCATGGAGCGCAACGTTGCCCGTGACTCCGGCGTCTGCGTCGTGGCTCGTCGTGGTGGCGTGATCGACTCCGTCGATGCCAGCCGTATCGTCGTTCGCGTAGCCGATGACGAAGTCGAGACCGGTGAAGCTGGTGTCGACATCTACAACCTGACCAAGTACACCCGCTCCAACCAGAACACCTGCATCAACCAGCGTCCGCTGGTGAACAAGGGTGATGTGGTCCAGCGTGGTGACATCATGGCCGACGGCCCGTCCACCGACATGGGTGAGCTGGCGCTGGGTCAGAACATGCGCATCGCGTTCATGGCGTGGAACGGCTTCAACTTCGAAGACTCCATCTGCCTGTCCGAGCGCGTGGTTCAGGAAGACCGCTTCACCACGATCCACATCCAGGAACTGACCTGTGTGGCTCGTGATACCAAGCTTGGCCCAGAAGAAATCACTGCGGACATCCCGAACGTGGGTGAGGCTGCGCTGAACAAGCTGGACGAAGCCGGTATCGTCTACGTAGGTGCCGAAGTCGGCGCCGGCGACATCCTGGTCGGCAAGGTCACGCCAAAAGGCGAAACCCAGCTGACTCCGGAAGAAAAACTGCTGCGCGCGATCTTCGGTGAGAAAGCCAGCGACGTGAAGGACACCTCCCTGCGCGTGCCGACCGGCACCAAGGGTACTGTCATCGACGTGCAGGTCTTCACTCGTGATGGCGTCGAGCGCGACAGCCGTGCGCTGTCCATCGAGAAGATGCAGCTGGACGAGATCCGCAAGGACCTCAACGAAGAGTTCCGCATCGTCGAAGGCGCGACCTTCGAGCGTCTGCGTTCGGCTCTGAACGGCCAGGTGGTCGACGGTGGCGCGGGCCTGAAGAAAGGCACCGTGATCAGCGACGAAGTCCTGAACGGTCTGGAGCATGGCCAGTGGTTCAAACTGCGTATGGCCGAAGATGCACTGAACGAGCAGCTGGAAAAGGCTCAGCAGTACATCGTCGATCGCCGCCGTCTGCTGGACGACAAGTTCGAAGACAAGAAGCGCAAGCTGCAGCAGGGCGATGACCTGGCACCGGGCGTTCTGAAGATCGTCAAGGTCTACCTGGCAATCCGTCGTCGCATCCAGCCAGGCGACAAGATGGCCGGTCGTCACGGTAACAAGGGTGTGGTCTCGGTAATCATGCCGGTCGAAGACATGCCGCATGACGCCAACGGTACTCCGGTCGACGTCGTACTGAACCCGCTGGGCGTACCGTCGCGTATGAACGTCGGTCAGATCCTCGAAACCCACCTGGGCCTGGCGGCCAAGGGCCTGGGCGAGAAGATCAACCGCATGCTCGAAGAGCAGCGCAAGGCCGCGGAACTGCGTGGTTTCCTGACCGAGGTCTACAACGAGATCGGCGGGCGCCAGGAGAACCTGGAGTCGTTCACCGACCAGGAGATCTTCGAGCTGGCGAACAACCTGAAGAAGGGCGTGCCGATGGCTACCCCGGTCTTCGACGGTGCCAAAGAGCGCGAAATCAAGGCCATGCTGAAACTGGCAGACATGCCGGAAAGCGGCCAGATGGAGCTGTTCGACGGTCGTACCGGCAACAAGTTCGAGCGTCCAGTGACCGTTGGTTACATGTACATGCTCAAGCTGAACCACTTGGTGGACGACAAGATGCACGCGCGTTCCACTGGTTCTTACAGCCTGGTTACCCAGCAGCCGCTGGGTGGTAAGGCGCAGTTCGGTGGTCAGCGTTTCGGGGAGATGGAAGTGTGGGCGCTGGAAGCATACGGCGCGGCATACACCCTGCAAGAAATGCTCACAGTGAAGTCGGACGACGTGAACGGCCGTACCAAGATGTACAAGAACATCGTGGACGGCGATCACCGTATGGAGCCGGGCATGCCCGAGTCCTTCAACGTGTTGATCAAAGAGATCCGTTCGCTCGGTATCGATATCGATCTGGAAACCGAATAACACGTGACGCGAATCGGGAGCGCGGCTGAAGCAGCGCGCTCCCTGCTCCGCCAGGAGGAAAGGCCTTGAAAGACCTACTGAATTTGCTGAAAAACCAGGGTCAAGTCGAAGAGTTCGACGCCATCCGTATCGGACTGGCCTCGCCTGAGATGATCCGTTCGTGGTCGTTCGGTGAAGTAAAAAAGCCGGAAACCATCAACTACCGTACGTTCAAGCCCGAGCGTGACGGCCTGTTCTGCGCCAAGATCTTTGGCCCAGTCAAGGACTACGAGTGCCTGTGCGGCAAGTACAAGCGCCTGAAGCACCGTGGCGTGATCTGCGAGAAGTGCGGCGTTGAAGTCGCCCTGGCCAAGGTTCGTCGTGAGCGCATGGCGCACATCGAGCTGGCTTCGCCGGTTGCCCACATCTGGTTCCTGAAGTCCCTGCCGTCCCGTATCGGCCTGCTGATGGACATGACCCTGCGTGATATCGAGCGCGTTCTCTACTTCGAGAGCTATGTCGTTATCGACCCGGGCATGACCACCCTGGAAAAAGGCCAGTTGCTGAACGACGAGCAGTACTTCGAAGCGCTGGAAGAGTTCGGTGACGACTTCGACGCCCGCATGGGGGCCGAGGCTGTCCGCGAGCTGCTGCACGCTATCGACCTGGAGCACGAGATCGGCCGCCTGCGCGAGGAAATCCCGCAGACCAACTCGGAAACCAAGATCAAGAAGCTGTCCAAGCGTCTGAAACTGATGGAGGCCTTCCAGGGTTCGGGCAACCTGCCTGAGTGGATGGTCCTGACCGTTCTGCCGGTTCTGCCGCCAGACCTGCGTCCATTGGTTCCGCTGGATGGCGGTCGCTTCGCGACTTCCGACCTGAACGACCTGTATCGTCGGGTGATCAACCGTAACAACCGTCTGAAGCGCCTGCTCGACCTGTCCGCTCCGGACATCATCGTGCGCAACGAAAAGCGCATGCTGCAGGAAGCCGTCGACGCCCTGCTCGACAACGGTCGCCGTGGTCGTGCAATTACCGGTTCGAACAAGCGTCCTCTGAAATCCCTGGCCGACATGATCAAGGGTAAACAGGGTCGTTTCCGTCAGAACTTGCTCGGTAAGCGTGTTGACTACTCCGGTCGTTCGGTAATTACCGTAGGTCCGACCCTGCGTCTGCACCAGTGCGGTCTGCCGAAGAAGATGGCTCTCGAGCTGTTCAAACCGTTCATTTTCGGCAAGCTGGAAATGCGTGGTCTGGCGACCACCATCAAGGCTGCCAAGAAGATGGTCGAGCGCGAGCTGCCAGAGGTGTGGGACGTTCTCGCCGAAGTGATTCGCGAACACCCCGTACTGCTCAACCGTGCACCGACCCTCCACCGTCTGGGCATCCAGGCGTTCGAGCCGGTGCTGATCGAAGGCAAGGCAATCCAGCTGCACCCGCTGGTCTGCGCCGCGTACAACGCCGACTTCGACGGTGACCAGATGGCCGTTCACGTGCCGCTGACGCTGGAAGCCCAGCTGGAAGCGCGTGCGCTGATGATGTCGACCAACAACATCCTGTCGCCAGCCAACGGTGAGCCGATCATCGTTCCGTCGCAGGACGTGGTACTGGGTCTGTACTACATGACCCGTGAAGCCATCAATGCCAAGGGCGAAGGTCGCGTGTTCGCCGACCTGCAGGAAGTCGACCGGGTATTCCGCGCCGGCGAAGCAGCCCTGCACGCGAAGATCAAGGTTCGTATCAACGAAACCGTGAACGATCGTGATGGCAACAGCGTCAAGAACACCCGCATCGTCGACACTACCGTCGGCCGTGCGCTGCTGTTCCAGGTAGTGCCGGCCGGCCTGTCGTACGACGTGGTCAACCAGCCTATGAAGAAGAAGGCGATCTCCAAGCTGATCAACCAGTGCTACCGCGTGGTTGGTCTGAAAGAGACAGTGATCTTCGCTGACCAGCTGATGTACACCGGTTTTGCCTACTCGACCATTTCCGGCGTTTCGATCGGTGTCAACGACTTCGTTATCCCGGACGAGAAAGCCCGCATCATCGGTACTGCTACCGATGAAGTGAAGGAAATCGAGAGCCAGTACGCCTCCGGCCTGGTAACCCAGGGCGAGAAGTACAACAAGGTCATCGACTTGTGGTCCAAGGCGAACGACGAAGTGTCCAAGGCGATGATGGCCAACCTCTCGAAAGAGAAGGTCATCGACCGCAATGGCGACGAAGTCGAGCAGGAGTCCTTCAACTCGATGTACATGATGGCTGACTCCGGTGCCCGGGGTTCGGCTGCCCAGATTCGTCAGCTGGCCGGTATGCGTGGCCTGATGGCGAAGCCGGACGGCTCCATCATCGAGACACCGATCACCGCGAACTTCCGTGAAGGTCTGAGCGTACTCCAGTACTTCATCTCGACCCACGGTGCTCGTAAAGGTCTGGCGGATACCGCGTTGAAAACCGCGAACTCCGGTTACCTGACCCGTCGTCTGGTAGACGTTGCGCAAGACCTGGTCGTGACCGAGATCGACTGCGGTACCGAGCAAGGCCTGCTGATGACTCCGCACATCGAAGGCGGCGACGTTGTAGAACCACTGGGTGAGCGTGTTCTGGGTCGTGTGATCGCCCGTGACGTGTTCAAGCCTGGCACCGACGACGTCATCGTTCCGGCCGGTACCCTGGTCGACGAGAAGTGGGTCGAGTTCATCGAGCTGAACAGCATCGACGAAGTGATCGTGCGTTCGCCGATCAGCTGCGAAACCCGCTACGGCATCTGCGCCAAGTGCTACGGTCGTGACCTGGCTCGTGGTCACCAGGTGAACATCGGCGAAGCTGTCGGCGTTATCGCTGCACAGTCGATCGGTGAGCCGGGTACCCAGCTGACCATGCGTACGTTCCACATCGGTGGTGCTGCAAGCCGGACCTCGGCTGCCGACAGCGTCCAGGTGAAGAACGGCGGTATGGTTCGTCTGCACAACCTGAAGCAGGTCGAGCGCGCCGACGGCAACCTGGTCGCGGTATCGCGTTCCGGCGAGCTGGCCATTGCCGACGAATTCGGTCGTGAGCGCGAGCGCTACAAGCTGCCTTACGGTGCGGTGATTTCGGTCAAGGAAGGCGAGAAGGTCGACGCTGGCGCCATCGTCGCCAAGTGGGACCCGCACACTCACCCGATCGTTACCGAAATGAAAGGTACCGTGACCTTCGTGGGCATGGAAGAAGGCATCACCATCAAGCGCCAGACCGACGAACTGACCGGTCTGACCAACATTGAGGTTCTGGACGTCAAGGATCGCCCTGCCGCAGGCAAGGAAATCCGTCCGGCAATCAAGATGGTCGACGCTAACGGCAAGGATCTGCTGCTGCCAGGTACCGACGTACCTGCCCAGTACTTCCTGCCTGCCAACGCCCTCGTCGGTGTGGCTGACGGTGCTCAGATCGGTGTCGGTGACGTTATCGCGCGTATCCCGCAAGAAACGTCGAAGACCCGTGACATCACCGGTGGTCTGCCACGCGTTGCCGACCTGTTCGAAGCGCGTCGTCCGAAGGAAGCGTCGATCCTGGCGGAAGTCAGCGGCACCATCGCCTTCGGCAAGGAAACCAAAGGCAAGCGTCGTCTGGTCATCACTCCGAACGACGGCAGCGATCCGTACGAGGAGCTGATTCCGAAGTGGCGTCACCTGAACGTCTTCGAAGGCGAACAAGTGAACCGCGGCGAAGTTATCTCCGATGGTCCTAGCGATCCGCACGACATCCTGCGTCTGCTGGGTGTGAGCGCGCTGGCCAAGTACATCGTCAACGAGATCCAGGACGTTTACCGCCTGCAAGGCGTGAAGATCAACGACAAGCACATCGAGACCATCCTGCGTCAGATGCTGCGTAAAGTTGAAATCACCGAGTCCGGTGACTCCAGCTTCATCAAGGGCGACCAGATGGAGCTGACCCAGGTGCTGGTCGAAAACGAGCGCCTGGCTGGTGACGACAAGTTCGTGTCGAAGTTCTCGCGCGTACTGCTCGGTATCACCAAGGCCTCGCTGTCCACCGAGTCGTTCATCTCGGCGGCCTCCTTCCAGGAGACCACCCGTGTTCTGACCGAAGCGGCGGTAACCGGCAAGCGCGACTATCTGCGCGGCCTGAAAGAGAACGTGGTCGTGGGTCGCCTGATCCCGGCCGGTACCGGTCTGGCCTACCACAGCGAGCGCAAGCGTCGCCGTGATGCCGACAAGCCGCTGCGCGTAAGTGCCAGTGAGGTGGAAGCCGCACTGACTGAAGCGCTGAACTCCAGCGGCAACTGACAGACTGGGTGAGGCCCCGGCACAACTTCTCCGAAATTCGGCGACATGATTTGTCGCCGATGACCGGGGAGGGCGAGCCGGGGCTTCGTCTTGACTGCGTACAAGATCCTCTTTAGACTCTTGTACCCCTAAATTTGGTAGGGCTCCGTCCTGCCAATTTTTGCTTTTCTTGCAAGACAATAGCGTCGCAAGACAATCAGTGGAGCTAGTAGATGGCAACTATCAACCAGCTGGTACGTCAGCCGCGTAAGCGTATCGTCGAGAAATCCGACGTTCCTGCGCTGCAGAACTGCCCGCAACGTCGTGGCGTGTGCACCCGCGTGTACACCACCACGCCGAAAAAACCTAACTCGGCACTGCGTAAAGTGTGCCGTGTGCGTCTGACCAACGGTTTCGAGGTTTCCTCGTACATCGGTGGTGAAGGCCACAACCTGCAAGAGCACAGCGTCGTCCTGATCCGTGGCGGCCGTGTAAAAGACTTGCCAGGTGTTCGTTACCACACCGTTCGCGGCTCTCTGGATACCTCCGGCGTCAAAGGCCGTAACCAGGGTCGTTCGAAGTACGGTACCAAGCGTCCGAAGTAATCGGTCGTTTGCAGCAGTTCATTCATTTTATTGAGTCGATAAGAGTAAGGTCGGGCGTGAACTCCATGAGTTGGATGTCCCGGGCTAACCTGAAGACCGTTTGAGGGCTTATCAATGCCAAGACGTCGTGTAGCAGCCAAGCGTGAGATCCTGGACGATCCGAAATACGGAAGCCAGATCCTCGCCAAGTTCATGAACCACGTGATGGAAAGCGGCAAGAAGGCCGTAGCCGAGCGCATCGTTTACGGTGCCCTGGATACCGTCAAAGCACGCAAGAACAGCGATCCCCTGGAAATCTTCGAGAAAGCTCTCGACGCCATCGCTCCGCTGGTCGAAGTAAAGTCGCGCCGTGTTGGCGGTGCTACTTACCAGGTCCCTGTTGAAGTTCGTCCATCCCGTCGTAACGCGCTGGCAATGCGCTGGCTGGTAGACTTCGCCCGCAAGCGCGGCGAGAAGTCCATGGCGCTGCGCCTGGCTGGCGAGCTGCTGGATGCCGCTGAAGGCAAAGGTGCTGCAGTCAAGAAGCGTGAAGACGTGCACCGTATGGCTGAAGCCAACAAGGCTTTCTCGCACTATCGCTTCTAATTCAAGCATCAATCTTTTTGCGAGGGCTTTATGGCTCGTACTACAGCAATTAACCGCTACCGTAACATCGGTATCTGTGCTCACGTTGACGCGGGCAAGACTACCACTACCGAGCGGATCCTGTTCTACACAGGTCTGAGCCACAAGATGGGCGAGGTGCACGACGGCGCCGCGACCACCGACTGGATGGTGCAGGAGCAGGAGCGGGGTATCACCATTACCTCCGCTGCCGTTACCACCTTCTGGAAGGGTTCCCGTGGTCAGTACGACAACTACCGCGTAAACGTCATCGATACCCCCGGCCACGTTGACTTCACCATTGAAGTAGAGCGTTCGCTGCGTGTACTCGACGGCGCGGTCGTTGTTTTCTGCGGCACCTCCGGTGTCGAGCCTCAGTCCGAAACCGTATGGCGTCAGGCCAACAAATACGGTGTTCCACGTGTTGTCTACGTGAACAAGATGGACCGTGCCGGCGCCAACTTCCTGCGTGTCGTTGGTCAGATCAAGAACCGCCTGGGTCATACCCCGGTCCCGGTTCAGCTGGCTATCGGTTCGGAAGAGAACTTCCAGGGCCAGGTCGACCTCATCAAGATGAAGGCGATCTACTGGAACGACGACGACAAGGGCACCACCTATCGCGAGGAAGAAATTCCTGCCGATATGCTCGAGCTGGCTGAAGAATGGCGCGCCAACATGGTCGAAGCCGCTGCAGAAGCCAACGAAGAACTGATGAACAAGTACCTTGAAGAAGGTGAGCTGACCGTCGAAGAGATCAAGGCCGGCCTGCGTGCGCGCACCCTGGCTAGCGAGATCGTTCCGGCTGTCTGCGGTTCGTCCTTCAAGAACAAGGGCGTTCCTCTGGTTCTCGATGCCGTTATCGACTACCTGCCTGCTCCGACCGAGATTCCTGCAATCCAGGGCATCCACCCGGACAACGTCGAAGACGAAAACGCAGCGAAAATCGAGCGTCACGCAAGCGACGACGAGCCGTTCTCGGCTCTGGCGTTCAAGATTGCCACCGACCCGTTCGTTGGTACCCTGACCTTCGTTCGCGTCTACTCGGGCTTCCTGAGCTCGGGCGACTCCGTGATCAACTCGGTCAAGGGCAAGAAAGAGCGCGTTGGTCGTATGGTGCAGATGCACGCCAACCAGCGTGAAGAGATCAAAGAAGTTCGCGCGGGCGACATCGCGGCTCTGATCGGCATGAAGGACGTCACCACTGGTGACACCCTGTGTGACGCAGACAAGCCTGTCATCCTCGAGCGCATGGACTTCCCTGAGCCTGTGATTTCGGTTGCCGTAGAGCCGAAAACCAAGCAGGACCAGGAGAAGATGGGTATCGCTCTGGGCAAGCTGGCTCAGGAAGACCCGTCGTTCCGTGTCAAGACCGATGAAGAAACCGGTCAGACCATCATCTCCGGTATGGGTGAGCTGCACCTGGACATCCTCGTTGACCGCATGAAGCGCGAGTTCAACGTCGAGGCCAACATCGGCAAGCCGCAGGTTTCTTACCGCGAGAAGATCACCAAGGACAACGTCGAGATCGAAGGCAAGTTCGTTCGTCAGTCCGGTGGTCGCGGTCAGTTCGGCCATTGCTGGATCCGCTTCTCGCAGCCTGCTGTGGACGAGAAGGGCAACATCACCGAAGGCCTGGAGTTCGTCAACGAGGTTGTAGGTGGTGTGGTTCCTAAGGAATACATCCCGGCGATCCAGAAAGGTATCGAAGAGCAGATGAAGAACGGCGTTGTCGCCGGCTATCCGCTGATCGGCCTGAAGGCAACCGTGTTTGATGGTTCCTACCACGACGTCGACTCCAACGAGATGGCGTTCAAGGTGGCGGCCTCCATGGCGACCAAGCAGCTGGCCCAGAAGGGTGGCGGTGTTGTGCTTGAGCCGATCATGAAGGTTGAAGTGGTAACCCCAGAAGACTACATGGGTGACGTGATGGGTGACCTGAACCGTCGTCGTGGTCTGATCCAGGGTATGGAAGACTCGGTTTCCGGCAAGGTTATCCGTGCTGAAGTTCCGCTGGGAGAGATGTTCGGTTATGCAACCGACGTCCGTTCCATGTCTCAGGGTCGCGCAAGCTACTCCATGGAATTCTCCAAGTACTCCGAAGCTCCGTCGAACATCGTCGAAGCACTCGTTAAAAAACAAGGCTAATCCAGCCCTTTAGGCAAGAGGTTCACTGTCGTGGCTAAAGAAAAATTCGAACGTAACAAACCGCACGTCAACGTTGGCACCATCGGTCACGTTGACCACGGTAAAACCACTCTGACCGCAGCTCTGACTCGCGTTTGCTCGGAAGTCTTCGGTTCCGCCGTCGTTGCTTTCGACAAGATCGACTCGGCTCCAGAAGAGAAGGCTCGTGGTATCACCATCAACACCGCTCACGTGGAGTACGACTCGAACGTACGTCACTACGCGCACGTTGACTGCCCAGGCCACGCCGACTACGTCAAGAACATGATCACCGGTGCTGCCCAGATGGACGGCGCGATCCTGGTTTGCTCGGCCGCCGATGGTCCGATGCCACAAACCCGTGAGCACATCCTGCTGTCCCGTCAGGTAGGCGTACCGTACATCGTTGTCTTCCTGAACAAGGCTGACATGGTTGACGACGCTGAGCTGCTGGAACTGGTCGAGATGGAAGTTCGCGACCTGCTGAGCACCTACGACTTCCCAGGCGACGACACCCCGATCATCATCGGTTCGGCGCTGATGGCTCTGAACGGCCAGGACGACAACGAGCTGGGTACCAGCGCTGTCAAGAAACTGGTTGAAACTCTGGATACCTACATCCCAGAGCCAGAGCGTGCTATCGACAAGCCGTTCCTGATGCCAATCGAAGACGTGTTCTCGATCTCCGGCCGTGGTACCGTTGTTACTGGTCGCGTTGAGCGTGGCATCGTCCGCATCCAGGAAGAAGTCGAGATCGTTGGTCTGCGTGACACCACCAAGACCACCTGCACCGGCGTTGAGATGTTCCGCAAGCTGCTGGACGAAGGCCGTGCTGGCGAGAACTGCGGCGTTCTGCTGCGTGGCACCAAGCGTGACGACGTTGAGCGTGGTCAGGTTCTGGCCAAGCCAGGTTCGGTCAAGCCGCACACCAAGTTCACCGCAGAAGTCTACGTTCTGAGCAAGGAAGAAGGCGGTCGTCACACTCCGTTCTTCAAAGGCTACCGTCCACAGTTCTACTTCCGTACCACTGACGTGACCGGTAACTGCGAACTGCCGGAAGGCGTGGAAATGGTTATGCCAGGCGATAACATTCAGATGACTGTTACCCTGATCAAAACCATCGCGATGGAAGAAGGTCTGCGTTTCGCCATTCGTGAAGGCGGTCGTACCGTCGGCGCCGGCGTCGTAGCCAAAATCATCGAGTAATCTCGATCGGTTGAAAAAGCCCCCGCTCAGCGGGGGCTTTTTTATTGGGTTGACACCCAATAGGGGCGTCTATAGAATCACGCCTCCTTTTAACGGGCGTAGTGCGCCCGGTGGGAATAGCAGCCTGGAGTCTGAAATCCAATGCAAAATCAGCAAATCCGTATCAGGTTGAAGGCATTCGACCATCGCCTGATCGACCAATCTACCCAGGAAATCGTGGAAACCGCGAAACGTACTGGTGCTCAGGTGCGTGGTCCAATTCCACTGCCTACTCGCAAAGAGCGGTTCACCGTTCTGGTCTCCCCGCACGTCAACAAAGACGCGCGTGACCAGTACGAGATCCGTACTCACAAGCGCGTTCTGGACATCGTCCAGCCAACGGATAAAACCGTTGACGCTCTTATGAAGCTCGATCTTGCGGCAGGTGTGGAAGTGCAGATCAGCCTCGGCTAAGACTCGGGTCTTGGTCGTGTAACGCTCTGAAATGGGCGGCCATAGCGGGTGAAAGCCCCGTACACTCATGAGGTTTACAACATGACTATTGGTGTAATCGGTCGTAAGTGCGGTATGACCCGCATTTTCACCGAAGAAGGTGTCTCCATTCCGGTCACGGTCATTGAGATCGAGCCGAATCGTGTCACCCAGTTCAAATCTGAAGAAACCGATGGCTACCGTGCAGTGCAAGTCACTGTTGGTGAGCGTCGTGCTTCGCGCGTGACTGCCGCTCAGGCAGGTCACTTCGCCAAAGCGAACGTTGCCGCTGGTCGCGGTGTCTGGGAGTTCCGCCTTGAAGAAGGCGAGTACCAGGCTGGCGACTTGATCAATGCTGAACTCTTCGCTGCGGGCCAACTGGTAGACGTTACCGGTCAGTCCAAAGGTAAAGGCTTTGCCGGTACCATCAAGCGCTGGAACTTCCGCGGTCAAGACAACACCCACGGTAACTCCGTTTCCCACCGCGTCCCGGGCTCTATCGGCCAGTGCCAGACTCCTGGTCGTGTATTCAAGGGCAAGAAAATGTCCGGTCACATGGGCGCCGAGCGCGTGACCGTTCAGTCCCTGGAAGTAGTGCGTGTCGACGCTGAACGCAATCTGTTGCTGGTCAAGGGTGCCGTTCCTGGCGCTACTGGCGGCGATGTTGTTGTGCGTCCGGCTGTCAAGGCTCGCGGGTAAGGGGAAACTGACATGCAACTTAATGTAAATGACGCTCAGGCGATCGAAGTTTCTGAACTGACCTTCGGTGGCGAATTCAACGAGACGCTGGTACACCAAGCAGTCGTGGCCTACATGGCCGGCGGCCGTCAGGGCACCAAGCAGCAAAAGACCCGTTCCGACGTGGCTGGTGGCGGTAAGCGCCCATGGCGTCAGAAGGGTACTGGCCGTGCTCGTGCCGGTACCACTCGTGGTCCGATCTGGCGTGGCGGTGGTGTAACCTTCGCAGCTCGTCCTCAAGATCACTCGCAGAAGCTCAACAAGAAGATGTATCGCGCAGCACTGCGTTCGATCCTCTCCGAGCTGGTGCGTAGCGACCGTCTGGTCGTGGTTCAGGACTTCGCTGTCGAAGCGCCAAAAACCAAAGATCTGCTGAACAAGCTGAACGGCATGGGTCTGAACGACGTTCTGATCGTTTCGGATGCTGTTGATCAGAACCTGTACCTGGCTGCTCGCAACCTGCCGCACGTTGACGTACGTGACGTCCAGGGTACCGATCCGGTCAGTCTGATCGCATACGAGAAAGTGCTGGTCACTGTCTCGGCCGTGAAGAAATTCGAGGAGCTGCTGGGATGAACCAGGAACGCGTATTCAAAGTCCTCCTTGGCCCGCACGTTTCCGAGAAGGCTACCGTTCTGGCTGAGAAGAAAGGCCAGTTCGTATTCAAGGTTGCTACCGATGCAACCAAGCTGGAAATCAAGAAAGCTGTCGAAGGCCTGTTCGGCGTAAAAGTCGAAAACGTGTCGACCGTTAACGTTCTGGGTAAAACCAAGCGTACCGCACGTGGTCTGGGCAAGCGTAATGACTGGAAGAAAGCGATCGTTTCGCTTCAGCCAGGCCAAGATCTCGATTTCAGCAGCAGTGCTGAGTAAGGAAGGGGTGCATCATGGCAATCGTTAAATGCAAACCGACTTCCCCTGGCCGCCGTTTTGTGGTCAAGGTGGTCAACCAGGAGCTGCACAAAGGCGCTCCTCACGCACCGCTGATCGAGAAAAAATCGAAGTCTGGTGGTCGTAACAACAATGGCCGCATCACCACTCGTCACGTTGGTGGTGGTCATAAGCAGCATTACCGTCTGGTCGACTTCCGTCGCAACGACAAGGACGGCATCGCCGCCACTGTCGAGCGTATCGAATACGACCCGAACCGTACTGCTCACATCGCACTGCTGTGCTACGCAGACGGCGAGCGCCGCTACATCATCGCCCCTAAAGGCGTGAGTGCTGGCGACCAGCTGATCGCAGGCGCTCTGGCTCCAATCAAGCCAGGCAACTCCCTGCAACTGCGCAACATCCCAGTGGGTAGCACCGTTCACGGCATCGAACTGAAGCCGGGTAAAGGTGCACAGATCGCTCGTTCCGCTGGTGCTTCGGCTCAGCTGATCGCTCGCGAAGGTGTCTATGTGACCCTGCGTCTGCGCTCTGGTGAAATGCGTAAAGTCCTGGCTGAGTGCCGTGCGACCCTGGGCGAAGTCTCGAACTCCGAGCACAGCCTGCGTTCGCTGGGTAAAGCTGGTGCCAAACGCTGGCGCGGCGTTCGCCCAACCGTTCGTGGTGTTGCCATGAACCCGGTTGACCACCCACATGGTGGTGGTGAAGGTCGTACCTCCGGTGGTCGTCATCCGGTATCGCCATGGGGCTTCCCGACCAAGGGTGCGAAGACCCGTGGTAATAAGCGTACCGACAACATGATCGTCCGTCGTCGCAAGTAACTAGAGGGATACGACAGTGCCACGTTCTCTGAAAAAAGGTCCTTTTATCGATCTTCACCTTCTGAAGAAGATCGAGGTGGCGGCGGAAAAGAACGATCGCAAACCAGTTAAAACCTGGTCGCGCCGTTCGATGATCCTGCCACAAATGGTCGGTCTGACCATCGCCGTACACAACGGTCGTCAACACGTCCCAGTTCTGGTGAACGAAGACATGGTCGGCCATAAACTGGGCGAGTTTGCCGGTACCCGCACCTACCGCGGGCACGTGGCTGACAAGAAAGCCAAGCGTTAAGGGGTAAGGAAATGGAAGTAGCCGCTAAGTTGTCGGGCGCTCGCATCTCCGCCCAGAAAGCCCGCTTGGTCGCCGACCAGATCCGCGGGAAGAAGGTGGGCGAAGCGCTCAACCTGTTGGCTTTCAGCAGCAAGAAAGCTGCTGAAATCATGAAGAAAGTCCTCGAGTCGGCCGTAGCCAACGCCGAGCATAACGAAGGCGCAGACGTTGATGACCTGAAGGTCTCCACCGTTTTCGTCAACGAAGGGCGTTCGCTGAAGCGCATCATGCCGCGTGCCAAAGGCCGCGCTGATCGCATCGTCAAGCGGTCTTGCCATATCACTGTCAAGGTTGCGGACAAGTAACGGAGTCGATCAGATGGGTCAGAAAGTACATCCCACTGGCATTCGCCTGGGAATCGTCAAGGAGCACACCTCCGTCTGGTATGCAGACGGTGCTACTTACGCAGATTACCTGTTGAAGGATCTGAAAACGCGTGAGTACCTCCAAGACAAACTAAAAAGCGCGTCCGTTAGCCGTATCGATATCCATCGTCCGGCTCAAACTGCACGCATCACCATCCACACCGCTCGTCCAGGTATCGTTATCGGGAAGAAAGGTGAAGATGTTGAAAAACTGCGTCAGGACCTGACCAAGCAAATGGGTGTGCCTGTGCACATCAATATCGAAGAGATCCGCAAGCCGGAGCTCGACGGTATGCTGGTTGCTCAGAGCGTAGCTCAGCAGCTGGAGCGCCGCGTTATGTTCCGTCGCGCCATGAAGCGCGCCGTACAGAACGCCATGCGCATTGGTGCCAAAGGCATCAAGATCCAAGTGAGCGGTCGTCTCGGCGGTGCTGAAATCGCACGTACTGAATGGTATCGCGAAGGTCGTGTGCCACTGCACACCCTGCGTGCCGATATCGACTATGCCACCTACGAAGCTCACACCACCTACGGTGTGATCGGTGTCAAGGTTTGGATCTTCAAAGGCGAAGTTATTGGTGGTCGCCAAGAAGAACTGAAACCACAAGCACCAGCGCCTCGTAAAAAAGCTGCTAAGTAAGGGGTACGCCAAATGTTGCAACCAAAGCGTACAAAATTCCGCAAGCAGATGACTGGCCACAACCGTGGTCTGGCACTGCGCGGTAGCAAGGTCAGCTTCGGCGAGTTCGCCCTGAAAGCTGTTGCCCGCGGTCGTCTCACCGCCCGCCAGATCGAGTCCGCGCGTCGTGCGCTGACCCGTCACGTAAAACGTGGCGGTAAAATCTGGATCCGTGTATTCCCGGACAAGCCGGTTACCAAGAAGCCTCTCGAAGTGCGGATGGGTAAAGGTAAAGGTTCCGTTGAGTACTGGGTTGCCCAGATCCAGCCAGGCAAAGTCCTGTACGAGATCGAGGGTGTTTCTGAAGAGCTGGCGCGTGAGGCTTTCGCCCTGGCTGCTGCAAAGCTGCCTCTCGCCACCTCCTTTGTTAAGCGGACGGTGATGTGATGAAAGCGAATGAACTTCGTGAAAAATCAGCACAGCAGCTGAACGAGCAACTGCTCGGCCTGCTGCGCGACCAGTTCAATCTGCGTATGCAGAAAGCAACTGGCCAGTTGGGGCAGTCGCACCTGCTCTCGCAAGTTAAGCGTGACATCGCTCGCGTGAAAACTGTGCTCAACCAGCAGGCAGGTAAGTGATCATGGCTGAAGCTGAAAAAACCGTCCGTACGCTGACTGGCCGTGTCGTCAGCGACAAGATGGACAAGACCATCACCGTTCTGATCGAGCGTCGCGTAAAGCACCCGATCTACGGTAAATACGTTAAGCGTTCGACTAAGCTGCACGCGCACGACGAAGCCAACCAGTGCAAGATCGGCGACAAGGTTTCCATTCGTGAAACCCGTCCGCTGGCCAAGACCAAGTCCTGGGCACTGGTTGAAGTTCTCGAACGCGCTGTTGAAGTCTAAGGGCTAAGGGTCGGAGATATTTTATGATTCAGACTCAATCCATGCTCGATGTGGCCGATAACAGCGGCGCTCGTCGCGTCATGTGCATCAAGGTTCTCGGCGGTTCGCACCGTCGTTACGCCGCTATCGGTGACATCATCAAGGTAACCGTCAAGGAAGCAATTCCTCGCGGTAAGGTGAAGAAAGGCCAGGTAATGACCGCTGTCGTGGTCCGTACCCGCCATGGCGTCCGTCGTGCTGACGGCTCCATCATCCGCTTTGATGGCAACGCTGCTGTTCTGCTGAACAACAAGCAAGAGCCGATCGGCACCCGTATCTTTGGGCCAGTGACCCGTGAACTTCGTTCCGAGAAGTTCATGAAGATCGTCTCGCTCGCCCCAGAAGTGCTGTAAGGAGATCCGACATGCAAAAGATTCGTCGTGACGACGAGATCATCGTGATCGCCGGCAAAGACAAAGGTAAGCGCGGTAAGGTGCTGAAGGTTCTCGCTGACGACCGTCTGGTCGTTGGTGGGATCAACCTGGTGAAGCGTCATACCAAGCCTAACCCGATGTCGGGCGTACAAGGCGGTATCGTCGAGAAAGAAGCGCCACTGCACGCTTCCAACGTCGCCATTTTCAACGGCGAAACCAACAAGGCTGACCGCGTTGGTTTCAAAGTAGAAGACGGCAAAAAAATTCGTGTCTTCAAGTCGACCCAAAAAGCGGTTGATGCTTGAACACTGCTAGGTAGAAGACCATGGCACGACTGAAAGAGATTTATCGGAAGGAAATCGCTCCCAAGCTTAAGGAAGAACTTAAGCTGGCGAACGTGATGGAAGTTCCGCGCGTTACCAAGATCACCCTGAACATGGGTCTGGGCGAAGCGATCGGCGACAAGAAAGTCATCGAGCACGCTGTTGCCGACCTGGAAAAGATCACCGGCCAGAAAGCTGTTGTGACCTTCGCCCGGAAATCCATCGCTGGCTTCAAAGTCCGCGAAGGCTGGCCGATCGGCGTCAAAGTCACCCTGCGCCGTGACCGTATGTACGAGTTCCTGGACCGCCTGCTGGCGATCTCCCTGCCTCGGGTTCGCGACTTCCGCGGCCTGAATGCCAAGTCCTTCGATGGCCGTGGCAACTACAGCATGGGCGTGAAAGAGCAGATCATCTTCCCGGAAATCGACTACGACAAGATCGATGCTCTCCGCGGTCTGGACATTACCCTGACCACCACTGCTCGTACGGATGACGAAGGTCGCGCCCTGCTGCGTGCTTTCAAATTCCCGTTCCGCAACTGATTGGAGTAGGAAAATGGCCAAGAAGAGCATGAAAAACCGCGAGCTGAAGCGTCAGCTTACGGTCGCTAAATACGCCAAGAAGCGTGCTGAGCTCAAAGCAACCATCGTTGATCTGAACGCAAGTCCAGAAGAGCGTTTTGCTGCTGTTGTCGCTCTGCAGAAGCAACCACGTGACGCCAGCGCCTCGCGCCTGCGTAACCGTTGCCGCCTCACCGGTCGTCCACACGGCGTTTACCGCAAGTTCGGCCTCGGCCGTAACAAGCTGCGTGAAGCAGCAATGCGCGGTGACGTCCCAGGTCTGGTCAAGGCCAGCTGGTAAGACGTACCGGCAGCATCCTGGTGGCGGGGGAGCGATACCTCCGACCACCGGTGATCTTGCAACGAAACAAGCCCCTTTTGGGGCTTGTTTCGTTTCAGGGATGTGTCTAGAATGACCGGCTCACCTGAGCCCGGGTTTTTTGCTCGGCCGTGCAGGTGAGAGTAGTAGCCGAAAGGCTAAATTATTTGTGTATCAGGAGCGTCTAGCCCATGAGTATGCAGGACCCGTTAGCGGACATGCTAACTCGCATCCGTAATGCCCAGATGGCTGAAAAGTCCGTCGTAAGCATGCCTTCGTCGACTCTGAAGGTTGCGGTCGCCAAAGTTCTGAAGGACGAAGGTTACATCGCTGGTTACCAGGTAACCGCCGATGCCAAGCCATCGCTCTCCATCGAGCTGAAATACTTCGAAGGCCGTCCGGTCATCGAGGAAGTCAAGCGCGTAAGCCGTCCTGGTCTGCGCCAGTACAAGTCCGTCGAAGAACTGCCGAAAGTACGTGGCGGTCTGGGCGTGTCTATCGTCTCCACCAACAAGGGTGTGATGACTGATCGTGCTGCGCGTGCTGCCGGTGTTGGCGGCGAAGTTCTCTGCACAGTGTTCTAAGGGGGGATAAGCATGTCTCGCGTCGCTAAGAACCCCGTTAAGCTGCCAGCCGGTGTCGAAGTCAAATTCGCCGGTCAACAGCTTTCGGTGAAGGGTGCCAAGGGCACTCTCGAACTGAACGTTCACTCGTCTGTAGAAGTTGTTGAAGAAGCTGGTGAGCTGCGTTTCGCTGCTCGCAACGGCGATCAACAAACCCGCGCTATGGCCGGTACCACCCGTGCCCTGGTAAACAACATGGTCCAGGGCGTAAGCCAAGGCTTCGAGCGCAAGCTCCAGCTGGTCGGTGTTGGTTACAAAGCACAAGCCAAAGGCAACGTGCTGAACCTGGCGCTCGGCTTCTCGCATCCAGTGGATTACGAACTGCCAGCCGGTATCACCGCTGAGACTCCTAGCCAGACCGACATCCTGATCAAGGGTATCGACAAGCAGCTGGTAGGTCAGGTGGCCGCTGAAATCCGCGACTTCCGTCCGCCAGAGCCGTACAAAGGCAAGGGTGTGCGTTACGCGGACGAAGTAGTCCGTCGTAAAGAAGCCAAGAAGAAGTAGGGCATAGCAAATGACCGACAAAAAAGTTACTCGTCTGCGTCGCGCTCGCAAAGCACGCCTGAAAATGCACGATCTCGAAGTCGTGCGTCTGTGCGTGTTCCGCTCCTCGCAGCACATCTACGCCCAGGTCATCTCGGCCGACGGCAGCAAAGTCCTGGCCAGCGCCTCGACTTTGGACAAAGAACTGCGTGATGGCGCCACCGGCAACATCGACGCGGCCACTAAGGTTGGCAAGCTGGTAGCTGAGCGTGCGAAAGCCGCCGGTGTATCTCAAGTTGCCTTTGACCGTTCCGGCTTCAAGTACCATGGCCGCGTGAAAGCGCTGGCTGATGCTGCTCGTGAAGGCGGGCTGGAGTTCTAAGTTATGGCAAATAACGATCAAAAGCGCGACGAAGGCTACATCGAGAAGCTGGTTCAGGTTAACCGCGTTGCCAAGACCGTAAAAGGCGGCCGTATCTTCACCTTCACCGCGCTGACCGTGGTAGGTGATGGCAAGGGCCGTGTCGGCTTCGGCCGTGGCAAGTCGCGCGAAGTACCAGCTGCGATCCAGAAAGCCATGGAAGCCGCTCGCCGCAACATGATTCAGGTTGACCTGGACGGCACTACTCTGCAGTACGCCACCAAGTCCGCCCATGGCGCGTCGAAGGTCTACATGCAGCCTGCTTCCGAAGGTACCGGTATCATCGCCGGTGGCGCAATGCGTGCCGTCCTGGAAGTTGCTGGCGTTCAGAACGTCCTGGCCAAGTGCTATGGCTCTACCAACCCTGTCAACGTGGTTCACGCCACCTTCAAGGGTCTGAAGGCTATGCAATCTCCTGAATCCATTGCTGCCAAGCGCGGCAAGAGCGTTGAGGAGATTCTCTGATCATGGCTACCGTTAAAGTAACGCTGATCAAAAGCACCGCCGGCCGCCTGCCTAACCACAAGCTGTGTGTTAAAGGCCTGGGTCTGCGTCGCATCGGTCACACTGTAGAAGTCCTGGATACTCCCGAGAACCGCGGGATGATCAACAAGGCTTACTACATGCTGCGCGTCGAGGGTTAATCGATGAAACTCAATGATCTGAGTCCAGCGCCGGGTTCCCGTCGCGAGAAGCATCGTCCGGGTCGTGGTATCGGTAGCGGTTTGGGCAAGACTGGTGGCCGCGGTCACAAAGGTCAGACCTCCCGCTCCGGTGGCACCATCGCTCCAGGCTTTGAAGGCGGTCAACAGCCGCTGCACCGTCGTCTGCCGAAATTCGGCTTCGTTTCCCTGAAAGCCATGGACCGCGCCGAAGTGCGTCTGTCCGAGTTGGCCAAGGTGGAAGGCGACGTGATCTCCGTTCAGTCCCTGAAGGACGCCAACGTGATTAACCAGAACGTACAGCGTGTGAAAATCATGCTGTCGGGCGAAGTTACTCGCGCGGTCACCATCAAGGGCATCGCAGCCACCAAGGGTGCGCGTGCGGCTATCGAAGCAGCTGGCGGCAAGTTCGAGGAATAAATGGCTAAGCAAGGTGCTCTCTCTTCGCTCGGCAAAGGCGGGATGTCTGAACTTTGGGCTCGTCTGCGTTTTCTGTTCATGGCGATCATCGTCTATCGGATAGGTGCGCATATCCCAGTTCCAGGTGTTAACCCGGACCGGCTGGCGGAACTGTTTCGACAGAATGAGGGGACCATTCTTAGCTTGTTCAACATGTTTTCCGGTGGCGCGCTGGAGCGCATGAGCGTATTTGCACTGGGGATCATGCCGTACATTTCGGCATCGATCATCATGCAGCTCATGAGTGCAGTCAGCCCGCAACTGGAGCAGTTGAAGAAGGAAGGTGAATCTGGCCGTCGCAAGATCAGCCAGTACACCCGCTACCTCACCGTAATCCTGGCGTTGGTCCAGGCCACTGGCATGTCCATTGGTCTGGCTGGTCAGGGCGTGGCGTTTTCTGCAGGCTTCGGCTTCCATTTCGTTGCGGTTTCCACTTTCGTGGCTGGCGCAATGTTCATGATGTGGCTGGGCGAGCAGATCACGGAGCGCGGTGTGGGCAACGGTATCTCGATGCTTATCTTCGCGGGTATCGTTGCCGGTCTTCCGAGAGCAATCGGGCAGTCTTTCGAGTCTGCACGTACGGGTGATATCAACATTTTCGCCCTGGTCGCTATCGGTCTGCTGGCAGTAGCGATTATCGGCTTCGTGGTGTTCATCGAGCGTGGTCAGCGTCGTATCGCCGTTCACTACGCCAAGCGTCAGCAGGGCCGCAAGGTCTTCGCTGCGCAGACGAGCCACTTGCCGCTTAAAGTGAACATGGCTGGTGTTATTCCAGCCATTTTCGCAAGCAGCATTCTGCTGTTTCCGGCTTCGCTGGGTTCCTGGTTCGGCCAGTCCGAAGGTTTGGGCTGGTTGCAGGATGTCGCGCAGTCGATCGCTCCTGGTCAGCCGTTGAACATTTTGCTGTTTAGTGCAGGGATCGTTTTCTTCTGCTTCTTCTATACCGCACTGATGTTCAATCCGAAGGACGTAGCGGAAAACCTTAAGAAGTCCGGTGCCTTTATTCCGGGTATCCGTCCTGGTGAGCAGTCGGCGCGCTACATTGATGGCGTTCTGACTCGTCTGACCATGTTCGGTGCTCTTTATATGACGGCCGTCTGCTTGCTGCCCCAGTTCCTGGTCGTGGCTGCAAACGTTCCGTTCTACCTTGGCGGGACCTCGTTGCTGATTGTGGTAGTGGTTGTGATGGACTTTATGTCCCAAGTACAATCGCACCTCGTTTCGCACCAGTACGAATCCCTGATGAAGAAAGCCAACCTGAAAGGCTATGGCGGCAGCAGTCTGCTGCGCTGAAACCCCTAAGGTTCGAGGAGTTGGTGATGAAAGTTCGTGCATCGGTGAAAAAACTGTGCCGTAACTGCAAGATTATTCGCCGCGAAGGTGTCGTTCGAGTAATTTGCAGCGCGGAACCACGTCACAAGCAGCGCCAAGGCTGAGTGTGATCTGTGCTTCAAACCCAGCAGCTAGTGTGCTGCTGGGTTGATTAATTGTTTCTACAGCGATATTATCTCGCGCCCTATTTCTTGGCTTCCGGGGCGTAGGTAGCTGTCAATTGGAGTCCCACTGAATGGCCCGTATTGCAGGCGTTAACATTCCAGATAACAAGCATACTGTTATCTCGCTGACCTACATCTATGGTGTCGGTCGCACTACTGCACAGAAAATCTGTGCAGACGCTGGTGTAAACCCAGCCGCTAAGATCAAGGATCTGAGCGACGAGCAGATTGAACAGCTGCGTGGCGAAGTCGCGAAGATCACCACCGAAGGTGATCTGCGTCGTGACATCAACATGAAAATCAAGCGTTTGATGGACCTGGGCTGCTACCGCGGTCTGCGCCATCGTCGGGGTCTGCCAGTACGCGGTCAGCGTACCAAGACCAATGCCCGCACCCGTAAGGGTCCGCGTAAGCCGATCCGCAAGTAATCGCACCAGCGAATCGACAGGAATTTAGACATGGCAAAACCTGCTGCTCGTCCTCGTAAGAAAGTCAAAAAGACAGTGGTTGATGGCATCGCCCACATCCATGCGTCTTTCAACAACACCATCGTGACCATCACCGATCGTCAAGGTAACGCTCTGTCCTGGGCTACCTCCGGCGGTTCGGGTTTCCGTGGTTCCCGCAAATCGACCCCGTTCGCTGCTCAGGTAGCTGCTGAACGTGCTGGTCAAGCTGCGCTGGAATACGGCCTGAAGAACCTCGACGTCAACGTCAAGGGTCCAGGTCCAGGTCGTGAGTCCGCTGTTCGTGCACTGAACGGCTGCGGCTACAAGATCGCCAGCATCACCGACGTGACGCCAATCCCGCATAACGGGTGCCGTCCGCCGAAGAAGCGTCGCGTGTAATCAGGAGACAGATAAATGGCACGTTACATTGGTCCAAAATGCAAACTGTCTCGTCGTGAAGGCACCGACCTGTTCCTGAAGAGCGGCGTTCGCGCTCTGGAATCGAAGTGCAACATCGAAGCAGCCCCAGGTATCCACGGCCAGCGCCGTGGCCGTCAGTCCGACTACGGCACCCAGCTGCGCGAGAAGCAAAAAGTTCGTCGTATCTATGGCGTTCTCGAGCGTCAATTCAGCGGTTACTACAAGCAGGCAGCAGCCAAGAAAGGCGCTACCGGCGAGAACCTGCTGCAACTGCTCGAATGCCGTCTGGATAACGTCGTTTATCGTATGGGCTTCGGCGCTACCCGTGCTGAATCCCGTCAGCTGGTTTCGCACAAGGCGATCAGCATCAACGGCAAGACTGTAAACGTTCCGTCCTACCAAGTTCGTCCGGGTGACGTGGTCGCAGTTCGCGAGAAGTCGCTGAACCAGCTGCGCATTGTTCAAGCCCTTGAACTGTGTGCTCAGCGTGGCCGCGTTGAGTGGGTTGACGTGGATGCTGCCAAGAAGTCGGGCGTTTTCAAGAACGTTCCTGCTCGCAGCGACCTGTCTGCCGACATCAACGAAAACCTGATTGTCGAGCTCTACTCCAAGTAAGGGCTAGAAAATAGGTGCATCCATGCAGATTTCGGTAAATGAGTTCCTGACGCCCCGCCACATCGATGTGCAGGTCGTCAGTCCAACCCGCGCTAAAATCACGCTCGAGCCTCTCGAGCGTGGTTTCGGCCATACCCTGGGCAACGCGCTGCGCCGCATCCTGTTGTCCTCCATGCCTGGCTGTGCAGTAGTCGAGGCCGAGATCGACGGCGTACTCCATGAGTACTCCGCGATCGAAGGTGTACAGGAAGACGTCATTGAAATCCTGTTGAACCTGAAAGGCCTGGCTATCAAGCTGCACGGTCGTGACGAAGTTACGCTGACCTTGTCGAAAAAGGGTTCGGGGGTGGTTACCGCTGCCGATATTCAGCTGGATCATGATGTCGAGATCGTTAATCCCGATCACGTAATCGCTAACCTGGCGTCCAACGGCGCCCTGAACATGAAGCTCACCGTAGCTCGTGGTCGTGGTTATGAACCGGCCGATTCGCGTCAGAGCGATGAAGACGAAAGCCGCAGCATCGGTCGCTTGCAGCTCGACTCTTCGTTCAGCCCGGTTCGCCGTATCGCATACGTGGTGGAAAACGCCCGTGTCGAGCAGCGTACCAACCTGGACAAGCTGGTTATTGATCTGGAAACCAACGGTACCCTGGATCCTGAAGAGGCCATCCGTCGTGCTGCAACCATCCTGCAACAGCAGCTGGCTGCATTCGTCGACCTCAAAGGTGACAGCGAGCCCGTGGTAGTCGAGCAGGAAGACGAGATCGATCCGATCCTGCTTCGTCCGGTTGACGATCTGGAATTGACTGTACGTTCGGCCAACTGCCTGAAGGCGGAGAACATCTACTACATCGGTGACCTGATTCAGCGTACCGAAGTAGAGCTGTTGAAAACTCCAAACCTCGGCAAGAAGTCCCTGACTGAAATCAAGGACGTACTGGCTTCCCGTGGTCTGTCCCTCGGCATGCGCCTCGACAACTGGCCGCCTGCAAGTCTTAAGAAAGACGACAAGGCGACTGCCTGATCGTCGTAATCACCGAACGTACTGTTTGGTAAGGAATGAATCATGCGTCATCGTAAAAGTGGACGTCACCTGAGCCGTACCAGCTCCCACCGCAAAGCCATGTTCCAGAACATGGCGGTGTCGCTGATCGAGCACGAGCTGATCAAGACCACCCTGCCAAAAGCCAAGGAGCTGCGTCGCGTTGCCGAGCCGCTGATCACCCTGGCCAAGGAAGACAGCGTAGCTAACCGTCGTCTGGCTTTCGACCGTACTCGTTCGAAAGAAGCCGTTGGTAAGCTGTTCAACGATCTGGGCAAGCGCTATGCCACCCGTCAGGGCGGCTACCTGCGTATCCTCAAGTGCGGTTTCCGCGCTGGCGATAACGCACCTATGGCGTACGTCGAGCTGGTTGATCGTCCAGTCGGTGGTTCGGTAGAAGCCGCTGAGTAAGACGAACAGTCTTCTACAAGAAACCGGGCCTAGTGCCCGGTTTTTTGTTGTCGGCTATTCGAGAATGCAAAACACTCTTGCGCCATAGTCGAAATGAAAAGAAGAACTCACCTCATTTGACGCACTTTTCAATGAAAATCACTACTGTTCGCCCACTTTTTTACGTGTTTTTGCGCAAATTCCAGTGACCTCCCGGTCATCCTGGTTCAAACTAGGGTCTTTCAAACAGGGAGATGCGGGACGATGCAAGGTCACCCGGACGTAATCGACTATCTCAACACGTTGCTGACGGGCGAACTGGCGGCACGCGATCAGTATTTCATCCATTCGCGGATGTACGAGGACTGGGGCTTCAGCAAGCTCTACGAACGTATCAATCACGAGATGGAAGAAGAGGCACAACACGCTGATGCTCTGATGCGTCGCATCCTCATGCTCGAAGGCACCCCACGCATGCGCCCGGACGACCTGGACATTGGCACCAGCGTGCCGGACATGATCGCCGCGGACCTGCGCCTGGAGTACAAGGTTCGCGCTGCCCTGTGCAAGGGCATCGAGTTGTGCGAACTGCACAAGGACTACATCAGCCGCGACATCCTGCGCCTGCAGCTGGCGGATACCGAGGAAGATCACACCTACTGGCTGGAGAAGCAGCAAGGCCTGATCAAGTCGCTGGGTCTGGAGAACTACCTGCAATCGCAGATGTAAGTTTTCCGGCGTCCAAGAAAAAGCCCCTGTCGTTTACACGACAGGGGCTTTTTCGTTAGTCACCGCATGGGTCAGGCGCGATCACGCTCCAGCAGTGGCGCCAGGTAGTGCCCAGTATGGGACTGTTTCATCTTCGCGAGGTCTTCCGGCGTGCCGCAGGCGATGATCTGACCGCCCTTGGAGCCGCCTTCCGGACCAAGGTCCACCAGCCAGTCGGCAGTCTTGATCACATCCAGATTGTGCTCGATCACCACCACGGTATTACCGTGGTCGCGCAGGCGGTGCAAGACGTCCAGCAACTGCTGGATATCCGCGAAGTGCAGGCCGGTGGTCGGCTCGTCGAGGATGTACAGGGTCTTGCCGGTGTCACGCTTGGACAGCTCGCGGGACAGCTTGACCCGTTGCGCCTCGCCGCCGGACAGGGTGGTCGCCGATTGTCCGAGTTTTATGTAGGACAGGCCCACGTCCATCAGCGTCTGCAGCTTGCGCGCCAGCGCCGGCACTGCGTCGAAGAACTGGCGGGCGTCCTCGATGGTCATTTCCAGGACCTCGTGGATGTTCTTGCCCTTGTACTTGATCTCCAGGGTCTCGCGGTTGTAGCGCTTGCTCTTGCACACGTCGCAGGGCACGTAGATGTCCGGCAAGAAGTGCATTTCCACCTTGATCAGGCCATCGCCCTGGCAGGCCTCGCAGCGCCCGCCCTTGACGTTGAACGAGAAGCGCCCCGGGCCATAACCCCGCGCCCGCGCCTCGGGCACGCCGGAGAACAGTTCGCGGATCGGCGTGAACAGCCCGGTGTAGGTCGCCGGGTTGGAGCGTGGCGTACGGCCGATCGGGCTCTGGTCGATGTCGACCACCTTGTCCAGGTGTTGCAGGCCATCGCAGCTGTCGTGGGCGGCAGCTTCGAGGGTGGAGGCGCCGTTCAGCGCGGTGGCGGCCAGTGGGAACAGGGTGTTGTTGATCAGGGTCGACTTACCGGAGCCGGATACCCCGGTAACGCAGGTCAGCAGGCCGATCGGAATCTCCAGATTGACGTTCTGCAGGTTGTTGCCCCGCGCGCCCTTGAGCTTGATCGACAGCTTCTTGTCCCGCGGCGTACGCTTGGCCGGCACGACGATCTTCTTGCGTCCGGACAGGTACATGCCGGTCAGCGAGTCAGGATGGGCCATGACCTCGGCCGGCGATCCCTCGGCGACGATCTGCCCACCGTGCACGCCGGCGCCAGGGCCGATGTCCACCACGTAGTCGGCGAGGCGGATGGCATCCTCATCGTGCTCGACCACGATCACCGTGTTGCCGATATCGCGCAGGTGGTTGAGGGTTGCCAGCAGGCGGTCGTTGTCGCGTTGGTGCAGGCCGATGGATGGCTCGTCGAGGATATACATCACCCCCACCAGGCCGGCACCGATCTGGCTGGCCAGGCGGATACGCTGGGCCTCGCCGCCGGACAGGGTGTCGGCGCTGCGGTCGAGGGTCAGGTAATCGAGGCCGACGTTGACCAGGAACTGCAGGCGCTCGCAGATTTCCTTGAGGATCTTGTCGGCGATTTCGCCACGGCGCCCGGTCAGCTTCAGCCCGCCGAAGTACTGGCTGGCATCGCCGATCGGCAGGCAGGTCACCGCCGGCAGGGTCTTTTCGCCAACCCAGACATGCCGCGCTTCGCGGCGCAGGCGGGTACCGCGGCAGTCAGGGCACGGCTGGGTGCTGAGGAACTTGGCCAGCTCTTCGCGAACGGTAGCGGACTCGGTCTCGCGGTAGCGCCGCTCCAGGTTCGGCACGATGCCTTCGAACGGGTGCGAGCGCTTGACGATGTCGCCACGGTCGTTGAGGTATTTGAAATCGACGTTCTGCGTGCCGCTGCCATAGAGGATGGTTTTCTGCTGGTCGGCGGGTAGTTCGTTGAACGGCATTTCCAGGCTGAAGCCGAAATGCGCGGCCAGCGAGCCGAGCATCTGGAAGTAGTAGACGTTGCGCCGATCCCAGCCGCGAATCGCGCCCTCGGCCAGCGTCAGTTCGCCATTGACCAGGCGCTTGGCATCGAAGAACTGCTTGACCCCCAGGCCATCGCAGGTCGGACAGGCGCCGGCCGGGTTGTTGAAGGAAAACAGCTTGGGCTCCAGCTCGCTGATCGCGTGGCCGCAGATGGGGCAGGCGAAGCGTGCGGAGAAGATCATTTCCTCGCCGGCTTCGTCGTCCATCGGCGCGACCAGGGCGATACCGTCGGCCAGGTTGATCGCGGTCTCGAAGGACTCGGCCAGGCGCTGTTGCAGGTCGGCGCGGACCTTGAAGCGGTCCACCACCACGTCGATGCTGTGCTTCTTCTGCTTGTCGAGCTTGGGCAATTCGTCCAGTTCGTACAGCTTGCCGTCGACCCGGGCGCGGACGAAGCCTTGGGCGCGCAGCTCCTCGAACACCGCGAGGTGCTCGCCCTTGCGCTCGCGCACCACGGGGGCCAGCAGCATCAGCTTGCTGCCTTCCGGTTGCGCCAGGACCAGGTCGACCATCTGGCTGACCGTTTGCGCTTCCAGCGGGATATCGTGATCCGGGCAACGCGGTGTACCGACGCGGGCATAGAGCAGGCGCAGATAGTCGTAGATCTCGGTGATGGTGCCGACAGTGGAGCGGGGGTTGTGCGAGGTGGATTTCTGCTCGATGGAAATCGCTGGCGACAGGCCTTCGATGGTGTCGACGTCGGGCTTTTCCATCATCGACAGGAACTGCCGGGCATAGGCCGACAGGGATTCCACGTAGCGTCGCTGGCCCTCGGCGTACAGCGTATCGAAGGCCAGGGAAGACTTGCCGGAACCGGACAGGCCGGTGATGACGATCAGCTTGTCCCGCGGCAGGGTCAGGTCAATGTTCTTCAGGTTGTGGGTGCGCGCCCCACGAATCAGGATCTTGTCCACTACGGCCTCGCTTGGCGGGCATAAACCCAGAAGTATACGGCGCGCCACCGGTACGCGGCAAAGCGTCGCGTAGATGCCGTTAACCGATGGGACTGGTAGAATCGCCGCCGGTTCACACGAGGTTAATCCATGCACGATCCCCACAGCGAACGCATGAGTGGCAGCGAAACCCGCGCCGCAGGCGGCCTGGCCCTGGTGTTCGCCTTCCGTATGCTGGGCATGTTCATGGTCCTGCCGGTCCTCGCGACCTATGGCATGGACCTGGCGGGCGCTACGCCGGCCCTGATCGGCCTGGCTATCGGCGCTTATGGCCTGACCCAGGCGGTATTGCAGATCCCCTTCGGCATCATTTCCGACCGCATCGGCCGGCGCCCGGTGATTTACCTGGGCCTGGTGATCTTTGCGCTGGGGAGCGTGCTGGCGGCTCAGGCCGACTCGATCTGGGGCGTGATCGCCGGACGCATCCTGCAGGGTGCCGGGGCGATTTCCGCAGCGGTGATGGCGTTGCTGTCGGACCTGACTCGCGAACAGCATCGGACCAAGGCCATGGCCATGATCGGCATGAGCATCGGCCTGTCGTTCGCCGTGGCCATGGTGGTGGGACCTTTGCTGACCCGTACCTTCGGGCTGTCGGGGTTGTTCCTGGCGACGGCGGCGCTGGCGCTGGTGGGCATCGCCCTGATCGCCTTCGTCGTGCCGGCCTCCAACACGCAATTGCATCACCGCGAGTCTGGCGTGGCCAAGCAGGCCCTCGGGCCGACCCTGCGTCATCCGGACCTGTTGCGGCTGGACGTGGGCATCTTCGTCCTCCACGCGATCCTCATGGCCAGCTTCGTCGCCTTGCCGCTGGCGTTCGTCGAACGTGGCGGGCTGCCCAAGGAAGAACACTGGTGGGTCTACCTGACCGCCTTGCTGATTTCATTCTTCGCAATGATTCCGTTCATTATCTATGGTGAAAAAAAGCGCAAGATGAAACGCGTCCTCCTGGGTGCGGTCAGTGTCTTGCTGCTCACGGAGCTGTTCTTCTGGGAGCTGGGCAACAGCCTGTCGGCACTGGTGATCGGAACCGTGATCTTCTTCACCGCCTTCAACCTGCTGGAAGCGTCGCTACCGTCGTTGATCAGCAAGGTGTCACCGGCCGGCGGCAAGGGCACGGCGATGGGGGTCTACTCCACCAGCCAGTTCCTCGGCGCGGCGCTGGGCGGGATCCTGGGTGGCTGGATGTTCCAGCATGGAGGCCTGAGCACGGTGTTCCTCGGTTGCGCCGCTTTGTGCGCGCTCTGGCTCGTCGTTGCTGGTACCATGAACGAACCACCTTATGTAACAAGCCTGCGCATGCCGTTGTCGCCCGAGGCGCTTCGTGAAGCAGGCTTGACCGAGCGCCTGAAGGCCGTACCGGGTGTGACCGACGCAGTGGTGGTGGCAGACGAAGCCGCCATCTATATCAAACTGGATACACAAATTTTGGATCGCTCGACCCTGGAGCGCCTGGTCAATCCGGCGTCCGCGGCGTGCGAAGCCTAGGAGAACGTTATGGCCCGTGGGGTTAACAAAGTCATTTTGGTCGGCACCTGTGGCCAGGATCCTGAAGTTCGCTACCTGCCGAACGGTAACGCAGTCACCAACCTGAGCCTGGCCACCAGCGAGCAGTGGACCGACAAGCAGACCGGCCAGAAGGTCGAGCGCACCGAGTGGCACCGTGTCTCGATGTTCGGCAAGGTTGCAGAGATCGCTGGCGAGTACCTGCGCAAGGGCTCCCAGGTCTACATCGAAGGCAAGCTGCAGACCCGCGAGTGGGAAAAGGACGGTATCAAGCGCTACACCACCGAGATCATCGTCGACATGCAGGGCACCATGCAGCTGCTGGGCGGCCGTCCGCAGAATCAGGATGGCGGTGCACCGCGTGACAACTACAACCAGGCGCCGCAGGCTCCACGCCAGCAAGCCCCGCGTCCGCAACAGGCGCCACAGCGCCCGGCTCCACAGCAGCCAGCGCCGCAGCCGGCTCCAGACTTCGATAGCTTCGATGACGATATTCCGTTCTGATTCGTAGCTTTCGAAACGAAAATGCCAAAACCCCGCGAGTTCTTCTCGCGGGGTTTTTGTTGGGCGCAAATATCGGTTGTGGGCTTTCTACGCCCGCTCCCCACACAGATCCAGCGCAAACCAATGCCGCGCAGTCCCCAGTTCCAGCCCAGCACCGAGCAAGCCGAACATCTTGCCCAGCGCGGCCTCGCGGGTCATCCCGCCTGCCGAGACCAGTCCGGTATCACGCAACCGGCTGCCTGCCGCGTAGGTATCGAAGACTACGCTGCCTTCCGCGCACTGGCTGATCGCGGCAACCAGCACGCCACGGTCGCCAGCGTCGCGCAGCACCTCCAGCAGGACTTCGTCGTCCGAGGGGCCGGTGCCACTGCCATAGCACTCCAGCAGCAAGCCCTTGACCCCCGTGTTCAGCAATGCCCGCAGATGCGCAGCCTGCAAGCCCGGATACACCGGCAGCACCGCCAGGTTCACCGGCGTGCGCGGCTGGGCATAGCTGAGCACTGCCGGCAACTCGGTAGCGGACTCGCCTTCACGATGGCGCGGCAGGTCGGCAAAGGCATCGAAGGCCTCGCTGCGCAGCTTGCTGGCGCGTACTCCGGACATCAGCTTGCCAGCGAAGAACAGCTGCACGCCGTTTTCCACACCTTGGGCCAGCAGCGCCAGGGCTCCGCCGAGATTGTCCCAGGCGTCGCTGTCCGCAGCCCCCGCCGGCAGCATCGAGCCGGTCAGCAACACCGGTAGTTCCAGTCCCAGCAGCAGGAACGACAGGGCTGCGGCGCTGTAGGCCAGGGTGTCGGTGCCATGCAGCAGCAGTACGCCGTCATGCCCGTCCTGCTTCACCGCCTCGACGATCGCATCGCGCATCGCCAGCCAGTTGCCCTGTTGCATGTTGGCACTGTCCAGCAGGGGTGACATTTCTCGTAGCGTCCATTGCGGGCAGTCGACCTGCGGGTTCTGCTCCAGCCAGGCACGCATGCGCGCCTCGAAACCACCTGCGGGGGCAAGGCCCTGGGGTGTTTCCAGCATGCCGATGGTGCCGCCGGTGTAGAGGACGAGAAGATTCTGGACTGCGCGCATAAGGGTATTCCGGAGCATTTACAGGAAATTCGGGCAAAAAAAAGCCGCCCGCGAAGGGGCGGCTCTCTTTGTGGAGCGACGATCAGTAGTGCTTAGCGCTGAGTCTGCGCTTCGCCGGCAACAGCCTTGTCGGCCGCTTCAGCCTTGGCACCGGCCGGCCATGCGGCACGGTCCAGGTCCAGGTCGGCGAACTTGGCCGAGTCGAACACCGGCTGCGAGATGCCAGCCTTGCGTTGCTCGTCGTAGTCGCGCATCACACGCAGGCCGATCTTGAACAGCATGGCCAGGGCGATCAGGTTGACGAAGGCCAGCAGGGTCATGGTGATGTCGGCGAAGGCGAACACGGTGCCCAGGTTCTGTACCGAACCCCAGACGATCAGGGCCAGCACCAGGCCGCGGTAGGCCATCAGTACCACGCGGTTGCGGGTCAGGAACTGCAGACTGTTCTCGCCCAGGTAGTAGTTGTAGAGGATGCAGGTGAAGACGAACAGCGACAGGGCGACGCTGACAAACACACGGCCCCAGTCACCGACTACCGCTGCCAGGGAGTTCTGGGTCAGGACGATGCCGTCACCTTCGAAGCCCGGGGTATAGAAGCCCGACAGCAGGATCAGCAGCGCGGTGCAGGTGCAGATGACGAAGGTGTCGAGGAACACGCTGAACGCCTGGACTACGCCCTGCGCGCCCGGGTGTTTCACTGCGGCCACGGCGGCGACGTTCGGCGCACTGCCCAGGCCCGCTTCGTTGGCGAACACGCCACGCTTCACGCCCATGACGATGGCGCTGCCCAGCAGGCCGGCGAAGGCCGGATCCAGGCCGAAGGCGCTCTTGAAGATGGTTTCCAGCATCGCCGGGACGTGTTCGATCTGGGTGCCGATCACGTACAGGGTGACGCCGATGTAGGCCAGGGTCTTGACCGGAACCAGCAGGTCGGACACCGCGGCGATACGCTTGATGCCGCCGACGAAGACGATCGCCAGCAGCACCGCCAGGGCGATACCGGTGTGGTTCGGGGCGAAGCCGAAGGCGTTCTGCAGCGAGTGGGTCACGGTGTACGACTGCAGGCCGTTGAAGGCGAAGCCGTAGGTGACCAGCAGCAGCAGGGAGAACACCACGGCCATGCTCTTCAGCTTCAGGCCATGCTGGATGTAGTAGGCCGGACCACCGCGGTACAGGCCGTCGCCATCGGCGCGCTTGTAGACCTGGGCGAGGGTGCATTCGAAGAAGCTGCTGGACATGCCGACCAGCGCGGTGACCCACATCCAGAACACGGCACCAGGGCCGCCCAGGGTAACGGCGATACCGACGCCGGCGATGTTACCGGCACCGACACGACCGGCCAGGCTCAGCATCAGCGCCTGGAAAGAGCTCAGTTGGCCAGCCTGGCCGCGCAACGATTCCTTGAATACACCGAACATGTGGCCGAAATGGCGGAACTGGACGAAACGGGAGCGGATGGTGAAATAGCTACCCAGTCCGACGATGAGCACGATGAGGAGTTTCCCCGAGAGGAAATCGTTGAGCGCTTCGAGCATGGAAGTGACCTCGGATTCTTATTCTTTGCATGAAAGACAGATAGGCTGGCGGCAAGGCACCAGGTCCATGGGGCGCATGTTTGGCTATGACAACTGTGGTTACAATTTCGCCACTTGCTCTGTTTTGGTGCGAGTTGATGCTAAACTCGCGCTCATCGCATCAATCGGATCTCCCTTCATGAGTGAAAACCTCGCCATCAACCTCAAGTTGGCGTGCAGCCACTACCGCTCTATCTCCGAGGTTTGCCGGCAGCTGTCGCTCAACCGGGCGCAATTCAACAAGTACCTGAGCGGCCAGAGCCAGCCGACGGCGTACAACCTGAAGCGCATCGGCGACTTCTTCGGTGTCGAGGACTACGAACTGGGCTTGCCGCCAGAACAGTTCGCCCGCCTGATCGGCGCGCGCAGTAGTGCCGTCGCCAGCCCGGTGCAGAGCGACCCGTTGCTCGACCTGCTGCGACCGCTGCGCGAACACGCCGGCAATCTGTCGCGCTATTGCGGCTACTACTTCGAGTATTCCAACTGCATGTCGGTGCCGGGCAGCATCCTCCTGTCCCTGGTGCACCTGCGCGAGGAAAACGGCAACTACCTGTTCGAGCGCCAGGAGCGCCAGGAACGCTCCAGCAGTACTGACGTGCAGGCCGAGGACTGGGTGCGCTGCCGCTATCTCGGCGCGGCATTCCAGTTGCAGGACCGGGTATTCCTGCTGGACTACGAGTCGCTGACCGTCAACGAGATGAGCCAGACCGTGCTGATCCCCAGCTTCAAGAGCCGCATCACCCGCCTCAACGGCCTCAAGACCGGCGTGTCCAGCGGCGACCGCCGAACCCCGGCCTGCACGCGGGTGGTCTGGGAATACCTCGGTCCGGAGATCAACCGCATCAATGCCTATCGCCAGGTCAAGCTGTACCGCCCGGACGATCCGCGGATCGACGACGATGTCCGCGAGCGCCTCACCGCCGGGCCGATCCGCAACGGTCTGTTCGAAATCGAATAAGCCTCACGGCCATTCCAGGGCGACCCATTCCACCAGCGGGTTGCCCGCGTCCAGCAACAGCTTCATTGCCATCGCGCCGCACACGCAGACCACCAGCGGCCGGATCAGGCGCGGCCCGAAATACACCGCGCAGCGTGCACCCAGTTGCGCGCCGAGCATGGCGCAGACCGCCATCACCAGGGCCAACGGCCAGAGAATCGTGCCGGAGGCGGCGAACACCAGCAGCGCACCGAGGTTGCAAGCGGCATTCAACAGCTTGCTGTTGGCTACCGCGTGGAGCATGCCCTGGCCGAGCAGGAGCATGAACGCCACCATGAAGAACGAACCGACTCCCGGGCCGAAGACGCCGTCATAAAAGCCGATCAACGGTGCGATCAGCAGGCAGAACAGGCTCAGGGATACCCGTGGCTTGCGCATTCGGCTGTCGTCCAGGCGTGGGCTGAAGGCGAAGTAGGCGGCGATCAGCACCAGCAGCACCGGTACCCCGGCCTGCAGCAGGTCGCGGGGCAGCAGGCTCACCGACAATGCCCCGAGGGCTCCGCCGGCAAAGGCCATCACGGCCATCGGCAGCCCACGATGCCAGTCGAGCATGCCGCGGCGGGCGAAGGCACAGGTGGCCGACACCGTGGCGCTGGCGGCCTGGAACTTGTTGGTGGCCAGCGCCGCCAGCGGATCGAGTCCGGCGACGAACAGGACCGGCAGGGTGACCAGGCCGCCGCCACCGGCGATGGCATCGAAGAACCCGGCCAGCAGCGCCACGGCGCCGAGGGCGAGCAACAGGGACAGATCGACTTCCAGCATGAAACAGGTTCTCCAGAGCATTCAGCCGCGCACCAGCAGCGGGTCTTCCTTGATGATCAGCGGGCTGGCGAAGCGGGAGTAGCCGAACAGCCGCACCAGCAGGCGACGGTTGTCGTCGAGTAGTTCGCGGCCGTGCAGCGCGCAGCTGTTGTTGACCAGCAGGACGGTGTCCGGCTGCAGCACGAAGTCCACCGGCGGGGTTTGCGCCAGGCGCGACTGGAAGGCATCGAAGGCCTGGGCGGCGGCGTCGCTGGCCTGGTCGTTGACGGAAAAGCGGTAAGCGTTGTAGCGCACGCTGAAGCCGCCCTGGGCGTCGAAATCGATGATCGAGGTGGCCTTGCCGCCCGCGCCGCGGCCATCGACGAAGCACTCGCTGCGGGTGAAGTCGAAGGCGCGCGAGCTCAGGGCCAGTACGTCGAGGCTGCTCAGGCTTTCGATGACAGCGCGCAGCGGCACGATGCGGGTCGGTTGGTTGGCGGGGTTCCAGCGCGCGCTGAGCACCAGCGCGGACGGCGCCGGGGAGTGCCCGTCGCGAGCCTGCACCGAGCAGTGGTAGGGCGCCTCGGTGTGCGGGCCGAGGCGCAGCCCGGCGTGGGAACTGAGTTCCACCGGGACGCGGCGATCCTCGCCGGGCCTGGGCTGGCGCCCGCCGCCCTTGAAGTTGCCGACCAGGCGCAAATGCTTGCCCTCGTTGTCGATATCGAAGGCGAAGGCGCGATAGCGCACCAGCTCCAGCAGAACCTGGTTGCGCGAGCCGAGATACAGACAGATGAAGTCCCGCTCTAGCACCGCCAGCGCCGGCAGGCGTTCCGGGAGCGGGTCGTCCTTGGGCGCGCGCAGACGGGCGAACAGCAGCGCGGCCAGCTTGCCATCGGCAAACAGGTTCACCGTGGCCCTTTGCAGGGGCGCCAGGCTGTTTTCCAGCAGACGTGCCCAGAGGCGGGCCTTCAGCGCGGCGCCGGCCTGTTGCGGGCCGCCGTGGCGGGCAAGGTCGAGGCTGGCCTTGTGCAACTGGTCGAGTTGTTCGTCATCGAACTGCAGGGTAGTGACATCACTGTCCTTCATGGGCAACCTTCCTTTGCGATCCGGGGATTGGGGGCAGTCCATGCCCCATGTGGCTCCTGACTGCGCAACAGGTAACCGGTGAGGGACTATTGAAGGTGGTTTTTTCAACTGTCGAAGTCAGTTAGTTCTTTTGGCGGTGTAAGCTGATTCCTATTTAGAGGTGTGGGAAAGCGCTCTGGGTGGCCTGTCCGGTTAAACGTTCCGTGACCCTGGCCGGGTTGGACTTCCCCCGGCGGAAGCCGCAAACTATGCGCTTTCCTTTTCGATCAACCTGAGCGGACCTGCTGAACGTATGCGAATGCGCCTGATGCTGTTGGGTGGTGGAAATGCCCTTGGGCAAGCGCTGATTCGCCTCGGGGCGGAGGAGGACATCGGCTTTCTCGCGCCGCGTCCGCCGGAACACGGCTGGGATGCCGCGAGCCTGACCCAGTTGCTCGACGACACCCGCCCGGATGCCCTGGTCAACCTGGCCTACTACTTCGACTGGTTCCAGGCCGAGTCGGTCAGCGAGCAGCGCCTGGCCTCCCAGGAGCGCTCGGTGGAGCGGCTGGCCGAGCTGTGCCAGCACCACAACATCATCCTCGTCCAGCCCTCCAGCTACCGCGTGTTCGATGGCTCTCGCGCCACTGCCTACAGCGAGAAGGACGAGCCGGTGCCCCTGGGGCTGCGTGGCCAGGCCCTGTGGCGCATCGAGCAGAGCGTGCGTGCCACCTGCCCGCAACATGTGCTGCTGCGCTTCGGCTGGGTTCTGGACGACAGCATCGACGGCGTGCTCGGGCGTTTCCTGACCCGCGCCGAAAGCGCCCACGAGCTGCTGCTGGCGGACGATCGCCGTGGCAATCCGACCCCGGTGGACGATGCCGCGCGGGTGATCCTCTCGGTACTCAAGCAACTCGATTGCGCCGCGCCGCTGTGGGGCACCTACCACTACGCCGGCAACGAGGCGACCACGCCGCTGGCGCTGGGCCAGGCGATCCTCGGCGAAGCCTCGCAACTGCGCCAGCTGGCGGTCGAGGCCCCTACGCCCCAGGCCCACGCCGCGCGTCCGGATGCCTTCGAAGAGCCGCAGCACGCGGTGCTGGCCTGCAAGAAAATTCTCCACACCTTCGGCATCAAGCCGCGCGCCTGGCGCTCCGGCCTGCCGACCCTACTGGATCGATTCTACCGTCATGGCTGATGCCCCCATCCTGATCACCGGTGGCGCCGGCTTCATCGGTTCCCACCTGTGCGATGCCCTGCTCGACCAGGGCTACGCGGTGCGTGTGCTGGACGACCTGTCCACCGGCAAGCGCGACAACCTGCAGCTGGACAACCCGAACCTGCAGCTGATCGTCGGCGATGTCGCCGATGCGGCTTTGCTGGCCAAGGCTGCCGAGGGCTGCCGCGCAGTGGTGCACCTGGCTGCAGTGGCCTCGGTGCAGGCTTCGGTGGAAGATCCGGTGCGTACCCACCAGAGCAATTTCATCGGCACCCTGAACGTCTGCGAGGCCATGCGCCTGGCGGGGATCAAGCGCGTGCTGTTCGCCTCCAGCGCCGCCGTGTATGGCAACAATGGCGAAGGCCAGTCGATCGCCGAGGACATCGCCAAGGCGCCGCTGACGCCCTATGCCGCGGACAAGCTGGCCAGCGAGCACTACCTGGACTTCTACCGCCGGCAGCATGGCCTGGAGCCGGTGGTGTTCCGTTTCTTCAATATCTTCGGGCCGCGCCAGGATCCCTCCTCGCCGTATTCCGGGGTGATCAGCATCTTCTGCGAGCGGGCCTTGAACGGCACGCCGATCACCGTGTTCGGCGATGGCGAGCAGACCCGCGACTTCCTGTATGTCGGCGACCTGGTGTCGGTGATGCTGCAGGCGCTGGAAATGCCGGCGGTGGAAGAGGGCGCGGTGAATATCGGATTGAACCAGGCGACCTCGCTGAACCAGTTGCTGGCGGCGTTGCGCACGGTGCTGGGGGATCTGCCGGCGATCAGCTACGGACCGGCGCGCAGTGGCGATATCCGTCACTCGCGGGCGGACAACGGGCGTCTGCTGGCGCGCTTTGAATTCCCCGAGGCCACGTCGCTGGCGGTGGGGCTGGCGCGCTTGCTGGGGCGCTGATCCAGCAAAAAAACGGGGCCGCTCCGCAGCCCTTCGCGAGCGAGCTCGCTCCCACAGAGACCGCTGAGTCCGTGGGAGCGAGCCTGCTCGCGAAGGGCCGCCAAGCGGCCCCGTTTTTCTGCGCTTAGAACTTGTAGCCGATGCCGACCATGTAGACCCATGGATCGATATCCACGTCGACCTTGGTCTGGCCGACGCCCAGTGCGCTCGGGCCGTCGATCTTGGCTTCGGTGTTGATGTCGACGTACCAGACCGAGGCGTTGAACAGCAGGTTGTCGGTCAGCATGTAGTCCATGCCCAGCTGGCCGGCCAGACCGACCGAGTTCTTCAGCTTCATGTCGCTGAAGCCCTGGGCCTTGCGCTCGCTGCTCAGGTTCTCATCGAAGAACAGGGTGTAGTTGATGCCGATACCGGCATACGGCTGGAACTTCGAGCCGGCATCCATCGGGTAGTACTGCAGCGACAGGGTCGGTGGCAGGTGCTTGATGTCGGCCAGCTTGCCGTCCAGGCCGGCGCCCAGGCCCTTCACGTTCACCTGGTGCTGGAACGGCGTGGCGGCCAGCAACTCGATGCCGACGTGGTCGGTGATCATGTAGGCGAAGGCCAGTCCGAGCTGGGTGTCGCTGTCCACGGTGGCCTTGGTGCCGCTGACCTTGGCGCCGTCGAGTTTCAGGTTGCCGCTGTCTTCGTGCGGATCGACGGTGGCAGCACCGGCACGGACGATGAAATCACCGGCCTGGTGGGCGTGGGCGGCAGGGGCCGCGAGCGCGAGGGCGATCAGCGAGGCGCCGAGCAAGGACTTGTTCATGGAAGCTCCCAGGGGACATTTGGATTCGATGGTTCCAATGTTAAGGAGCTGCCAGCAGGGGGATTTTGACTCAGCTCAATGAAAGCGAAGGCGTCCGCGCGCGGCCATTCATTGTAGTTCGTAGGCGTAGATTTTCTCGGCTTCCATCTGGTATCCGGCCTCGGCCAGCTCGCTGGACGACGACTGGACACGCATCGGCCCCTCGATCCAGTACGGCTGGTACAGCTCCTCGACCTTGATGCCGATCTCGCTGACCACGTGCACGATCTGGTTCGACGGTGGTGGCGGCACATGGATGCAGGCGCCGTAGTAGGGCACCAGGAGGAACTCTGTGGTGCGCCCGTCCTCGTTGACTTCCAGCGGCACGATATAGCCCGGCAGCTTGACCTGCTGGCCGTCCAGTTCCTTCACCACCGGCGCATCAGGCACTTGCTGGTGCGCCGCCGGCGCCGCTTCGGCCGCCAGGGCGTCGCCCAGGTTCGAGAGGTCGGACAGGTTGTGGATCGGCGCCAGTTGCGGCTTGATCACCGGCGCGCCGGGGGGAATCAGTTGCGGCCATTCCAGGGTTCGCGGTTCGCCCGCCAGGGCAGGCAGGGCGAAGAACAGCAGCAACAGCAGGGCACGGCGCATTGCACGGATACTCAGAGATGAATGGACAGGCCATCGGCCAGTGACTGTCGATAGGCCCGCCACGCAGGGATGCTGCCCATCAGCACCGCGGCGCCGAGGATGATCGCCAGCAAGGTCCATTCGTGGCTGCTCGGCAAGGCCAGCGGCAGGTATAACCCATAGTTGGCCTGCACGTAACCCTGGGCCACGGCGATTCCCGCGTACAGCAGGCCGAGGCCCGCGGCGATCCCGGCCACGGCCAGGGAAAACGCCTCCAGCACCAGCAGCCCGCCGACATGCCAGGGGCGCGCGCCCACCGAGCGCAGGATGGCCATTTCCCGGCGACGTTCGTTGAGGCTGGTGAGGATCGCCGTGAGCATGCCGATCAGACCGGTCAGGACCACGAACAGCGAGACCACGAACAACGCCTGTTCCGCCGTGCCCATCAGGCTCCACAATTCCTGCAGCGCGACGCCGGGCAGGATCGCCAGCAACGGCTCGCCGCGGAACTCGTTGATCTCGCGCTGCAGGGCGAAGGTCGCCACCTTGTTGTTGAGACCGAGCATGAACGCGGTGATGGCCTGCGGCGTGAGGTCCATGTTGCGCGCCTGGTCGGCGCTGATGCGCCCGTCGCCGCGCGCCGGCACGCCGTTGTGCCAGTCGACGTGGATGGCTTCCATGCCGCCGAGGCTGATGTGCAGGGTGCGGTCCACCGGGGTGCCGGTGCGCTTGAGCACGCCGACCACGGTGAACGGCTTGTCGTCGTGCTTGACCAGGCTGATGGCCGCCACGCCATGGGCCAGCACCAGCTTGTCGCCGAGCTTGTAGTGCAGGGCTTCGGCCACTTCGGCGCCGAGCACCACTTCGAACGGATCGGTGGCGAAGGCGCGGCCGGTGCTCAGTTCGAGGTTCTGCTTGCGGCCGTACTGGTAATGCTCGAAGTAGGCCGCGGTGGTGCCCATCACCCGGTAGCCGCGGTGCGAGTCGCCGAGGGAGATCGGGATCGCCCACTTTACCCGGCGGTCGTTGGCGTAGTGCTCGAAGCTGTCCCAGCGGATGTTGTTGGTGGCGTTGCCGATGCGGAACACCGAGTACAGCAGCAGGTTCACCGAGCCCGAGCGAGCGCCGACGATCAGGTCGGTGCCGCTGATGGTACTGGCGAAGCTGGCGCGGGCCTCGGTACGCACCCGTTCGACGGCCAGCAGCAGGCACACCGAGAGGGCAATAGCGAAGGCGGTGAGGAACGCGGTGAAACGGCGGTTGGCCAGGCTGGCCAGGGCAAGGCGGAGCAGGTACATCAGACCTCCGTGTCGCTGGCGGGGCGGGCCGCGCGGTTGAGTTCGGCAAGGGACAGCTGGCGGTCGAACAGGGGAGCCAGGCTCTGGTCATGGCTGACGAACAGCAGGCTGGAACCGGCATCGCGACATTCGTTGAACAGCAAGCGGATAAAGGCTTCGCGGGTATCGGCATCGAGGGCCGAGGTGGGTTCGTCGGCGATCACCAGCTCCGGCTGGCCGATCAGCGCGCGGGCTGCGGCGACCCGTTGCTGCTGGCCGATGGACAGGCTGTCGGCGCGGCGAACCAGCAGGTCTGGGTCTTTCAGTCCGAGGTGGGCGAGCAGCAGGGTGGCCGCTTCGGCGACGCTGCCGTGGCGCTGTGCGGCTCGTGCGGCACGGGCTTTCGAGAAGCGGCAGGGCAGTTCGACGTTCTCGATCACCGAGAGGAACGGCAGCAGGTTGAACTGCTGGAAGATATAGCCGGTGTGGTCGACGCGGAAGCGGTCGCGGGCGCTCTGGCTCAGCTCGCCGAGGTCCTGGCCGAGCAGGCGGATGCTGCCGCTGTTGGCCTTCTGCACGCCGCCGAGCAGGCCCAGCAGGGTGGTCTTGCCGCTGCCGCTGGGGCCCTTGAGGAACAGCGATTCGCCGGCGTCGAGGCGCAGCGTGGGGATGTCCAGCAGAAGGGGGTGTCCCGGCCAGGCGAAGCCCAGGTCGGTCAGTTCAATCAGTGCCTGGCTCATATGTCGACGCCCGGGTTACCCCGGGCGCTTCACTGCAATGGATGACTTAGAAAGTGATCTTGGCGTTGGCCGGTGTCGCTTCGACACCTTTCTGGCCATTCGGTCCGATCAGTTGTAGCTGGATTTTCTGGGTCGAGGGATAGGTCTTGAACAGCGGGGTCAGGTCCAGGCTCGCCAACTGGTCCGGCTTGGCGCACTCGAAGCGGTAGTGGGCGTGGATATCGCTGTGGCCGTGTTCGTGCTCGTCGCCATCGTCGTCGTCCTTGGCCGGGGCGTCGCCGAACAGCGGGCTTTCCAGTTCCTGGTCGCTTTCCTTGCAGCCGGCTGCGGCAGTCAGGCCGAACAGTTTCAGCGGTTGCTCCAGCTGGGCGCGGACGGCGGCGACCTTGGCCTTGTCGGCGTCGCTCTGGGCGGCGTGCTCGAAGCCCACCAGGTTCATCGCCGGGCTTTCCAGCTCCAGCTCCAGGGTGTTGCCGTCGAGCACGGCGTTCAGGTGGGCGACGCCGTGCTCGTGGGCACCGAGGCTGCCGTGCTGGTGGTCGTGATCATGATCGTGGTCGTCATGGGCCATGACGGCGAGTGGCAACAGGGCGAGGGGCAAGGCGAGCAACAGGCGACGCATGGCGAAACTCCGGAGCGGGCTTGGAAAGATTTTGAAATGTTATAACAAAGTCAACGCTGCTTGCCAGCGTCCCTTGGCGAGTTTCATCCAGCGTGGGAGCATGGGCGCCCTGGAGCTTTTGAGGGTGGAAACATGCGAATTCGCGGACACATCGGCGAGTGGCCGGTGGACCTGACCATCGAACTGGAACCGGAAGAACTGGCCGGTCTGGCGGGGCGCCTGCTGGAGCAGGGGGCGGTGCCGGCAAGTACGGCGGCGCCTGTGGCCTCTCGGTCGCAGGCGGACGATTCACAATGGATGGCAGCGCGGGACCTGCTGCGCAACGCCGGGCAACTGGACGGGCCGGAACTGCTGGGGCTGCTGGAGGGCCTGGCGGGGAGTACGGCGGCGGGCAAGCGACTGCTGGTGCGCTTGCGCCATAGCAGTGAAGTGAAGGTGGAAAGCGGGGCGGATGCGCCGGTGTATCACTGGGTCGGCTGAGGCTTCGGCAAAGCACCCTGTAGGAGCGGGTTCACCCGCGATGACCCAATCGCGGCGGTCCGGCGTTCCGGTGAACCCGCTCCCACAGGATCTCCAGGATCAGTAGAGCGCAGCGAACAACTTGCGCCGATAAGTCCCCACCAGCGGATGATCGTTGCCCAGCAGCTCGAACACCTGCAGCAGGGTCTTGTGCGGCAGCCCGCCTTCATAACCGCGGTTGCGCTTGAACAGCTTGAGCAACCCTTCCAGCGCCGCCTCGTACTGCTGGCGCGACAGTTGCTGGATGGTCAGTTGGTACGCCGCCTCGTCATCCTCGGCATTCTGCGCCAGGCGGGTCTTCAGGTCGGCCACTTCCGGCAGGGCTTTCGCCTGCGCCAGGAAGGTCAGTTGCGCCTTGGCACCGGCCAGCGCCGCCTTGTGCTCGTCGCTCTTCACCGCGTCGAGCACGGTCTGCGCTTCACCCAGCTCGCCACGTTCCGCCAGGCAGCGGGCATAGAGGATCAGCGCACCGGCATTGGTGTTGTCCTCGCCCAGCAGCGCCTTGAGGGTGGCTTCCGCCTCGCTGTAGCGCCCGTCGTTGAACAGCGCCTGGGCCAGTTCCAGCGGATCGGCCGCCGCCGGCGCCGGCTTCTGAACATGGGGTTCGAGCATGGCGCGCACCGCCGATTCCGGCTGTGCTCCGGCGAAGCCGTCCACCGGCTGGCCGTCCTTGAACAGCACCACGGTCGGCAGGCTGCGGATGCCGAAGCGGGCGACGATGTCCTGCTCGATATCGCAGTTGACCTTGGCCAGCAGAAGCTCGCCCTGGTACTCCTCGGTGATCTTCGCCAGCATCGGCATCAGCGCCTTGCACGGCGCGCACCAGTCGGCCCAGAAGTCCACCAGCACCGGCTTGTGGTGCGAGTTGGCGATCACCACCTGATCGAAGTTGGCGACGGTGGTATCGAAAATGTACGGCGATTCCTGACTCATCTCGACTCTCGCGAACGCATGAATGGCGCCACTATAAGGCCCCGCGACTGGCGTGGTACAGGCTCACCTGGCGAAACTCGTGGGGTTCGGCCAGGTCCGGCAGGGTCAGCGCGTGCAGGGTGTCGAGCTGGCGGTACAGCGGATGGCGGAAATCGCGGACCCGCGAGTCGGCCACCAGCGCCTGCTGGCCACGGCTGAGGAACTGGTCCAGCAACGGCAGGTTGGCCCGATCGTAGAGCACGTCGGCCACCAGGATCAGGTCGAAGCGGTCGTCCTCGGCGAAGAAGTCGCTGGAGTAGTTCAGCTCGACCCCGTTCAGTGCGGCATTGGCCCGGCTCGCCTGCAGCGCCAGCGGGTCGAGGTCGCAGGCCACCACCTCCAGCGCCCCGGCCTTCGCCGCCGCGATCCCGGCGATCCCGGAGCCGGCGCCGAAGTCCAGCACGCGCTTGCCGGCCACCCACTCCGGGCGTTCGGCCAGGTAGCGGGCCATGGCCAGGCCGCTGGCCCAGCAGAAGCTCCAGTACGGCGGTTCGTCGAGGATGCGTCGGGTTTCCTCGGGGCTGAAGGCGCGGTCCATGTTGTCGGCGTCGATCAGCCACAGCTTCAGCGCGCAGTCGGGCAGTTCGCTGGCCACCAGGCGCGCATCGCCGAGCAGCTCGCCCAGTGCCGCTTGCAGTTCGACCGGCGCCATCTACGGCGCCTTTTCCAGTTGCAGCGGGCCGAGGGCCTGGGTGTCCGCGCGGGTCACGCTGAGCGGCTTGAGGTGCAGGATCAGTTGCCCGGACTGGCTGGCGCGGGCGCGCAGCTCGACCCGGCCCCCAGCGGGGAACACGTCCGGATTGAAACGCAGCTGGAACGGCAAGGCCTGGCCAGTGCCATCGTAGGTGTCGCTGGCCAGCAGACGCTGTGGCCGGCCGCGTTCGTCGATCACCAGCAGGGCGACCTCCACCTCGGCACCACGGGGAATATTGGTGAAGCTGCCGCTCAGTTCCCGCTGGTGGGCGGGCAGCGGCGTGGGGACGTGAACGTGCTTGGCCACGGTTTTTGCCGGCGTCGGCGGCGGGACGGGTTTGGGGGCTTCGCTGCTGCAGGCGGCCAGCAGGGCGGCGAAACCGAGCACGGCAAGCGCTCGAAACGACATGATCATTTTCCTTGGGGGGCGTATTTCCTCACTGGATGGTAACCCCTTTGGCTTGTCTTGCCAGTCGGATGCGCTACCATGGCCCTCCCTGTGCGACACGCGTAGCGTGTCTCCACCACCAAGCTGTATGGTCAGCTTGATGGGGTTTCCGCAAGGAAATCGAATACTTGGGTATCCATCCCCAAGGACCAAAACCAAACCCGGAAGTCTATTGCCTTCAAGGACTTACCGCTGCGGCGGACGGCAAAACCCAAAGGTCGTTCTAGCTCTCGGAAGCACGACCACAGGATCGGCACCCCCGATTCTGGAGAGCCCACTAAACCCAACCCTCGCGGGAGCGCTGACCCCCGCAGGGGTCGCCTCCTGCTCGATAGAAACAGGAGGTTACAATTAGAAACGAGCGACTCTGACGAGTTGTCCCCGTTTTTCCTTCCTCGGAGACATGAGCGAAAGCTCTGTCTGTCATTGTCCAACTGCCGCCAATATGGGGTAGTAGCGGACTCGTTGTGCGACCAACGGTAGCCTAGGGCGACGTGCATTACTGGCAACGGTAGTGTGCGAAGCTCGCCCGACAATGTAGCCCCCATATGGGTGCAGTCTTACTGTGAGGTAGGTCTGCGGATACTCGGAGCTGTACCGGGTTGAGGCGCTAGGCTGGCTGGTATGGGTAACTCAAGTGAACCGCTGATAAACACCGTGAGCATGAAGGAGCCAAAGCAGCTGTTAGGCTCCAACCAAAAGGTACGTGGTCGGTTATCCCTGTAGGGAGTAGTGATACGTCGCCATATAGACCACCGGTGAAAAGGCGGGCCCTAACCCAGTCGTGTGACAGACAGGGAACGTGGTAAGCCCGTATAGCTGCCTTATGGGCAGGTGAACCGTAAGGGACACTGTTGGCTGTGCGGGTATGGGATCGCAGAGAAAGCGAACGCCAGACGGTAATAATCTGGATAGAGGTTGGAACATCACCTCACGGGAAACCGGGCAGACTTCTGCGTGGTCGTCCGCCGCAATGACACTGACAGGACAACTGTCTCATTAACACTGGGTCGGCAATATGACCCAACCTTTACCGCCTGGCGGGGTGCACTCATCCCTTCCAGGGATGGCGTATGTGTACCTCTCGCATGGGTGGATTCAAATGAGAGGAAAGCAGCATGTTAGAGCTCAGGCAGCAATGCGACGAGTCTGCGCTTTCCAGCGCTCCGCAACAGTGGCACGACGTCGATTGGCAGCGTGTACAGCGGAACGTTCGGGAAATGCAGTTGAGAATTGCGAAGGCTTGTCGAGAAGGTAGGTGGCGTAAGGTCAAGGCCTTGCAAAGGCTGCTGACTCGCTCAAAGTCAGCCAGATACTTGGCTGTACGGAGAGTCACGGAAAATCAGGGGAGCCGCACGACGGGAGTCGACAAGCAACTCTGGGATACACCCAGCGCAAAATGGAACGCGGTTGGTTTGCTGAAAGTGCGGGGATACAAGGCGCGGCCATTACGGCGGGTCTACATCCCGAAGTCGGATGGTCGGGAGCGCCCTTTGGGCATCCCAACCATGACAGACAGAGCCATGCAGGCGTTGTACATGCTGGCCCTGTCTCCCATCGCGGAAACCCGAGGCGACCCGAATAGCTACGGCTTTAGGATCGAACGTTGTACGGCCGACGCGATGGCGCAGTTATTCGTATGCCTGTCCCAGAAAGCCTCGGCTCAATGGGTGCTGGATGCGGATATCGAAGGATTCTTCGACAATATCAACCACGAATGGCTGCTAGAGAACGTCCCTATGGACTCGCGAATCCTCCGGCAATGGCTAAAAGCTGGAGTTGTTCACAAGGGGCAGCTACATGCTACGGACGCCGGTACGCCACAGGGGGGAATCATCTCCCCCTCGCTGGCAAATCTGGCACTTGATGGTCTGGAAACACTCCTGAAGCAACACCTAGGAGTGACGAGGGCGAAAAAGCTGAAGGTGAATGTGGTGCGATACGCGGATGACTTCGTTATCACCGGGGCCTCCCCGGAAGTACTCGAAAACGAGGTCAAACCTTGGGTGGAGCAGTTCCTCGCAATGCGAGGTCTGCAGCTGTCCCTCAAGAAAACGCGAATCTCCCATATCGACGAAGGTTTCGACTTCCTCGGATGGAATTTCCGGAAATACGAAGGAACGATGCTGATCAAGCCAAGCAAGAAGAACGTCAAGGCGTTCTACGGCAAGATCAAGACGGCAATCGACTCCCGCAGGACGTGCAAGCAGGAGGATCTGATCCGAGTGCTGAATCCAATGTTGCGGGGTTGGGCGCAATACCATCAACCTGTGGTAGCAAAGCAGATCTACAGCTGGATGGAACACAGGGTATTCGTAAAACTCTGGCGTTGGGCTAAGAGGCGACACCCCAACAAATCCCTCGAATGGATTCGGAAGAAGTATTTCCAAACAATCGCAGGGAAAAGCTGGGTATTCGCCACCACGGTACTGGAGGAAAACGGTAAGAAAAGGGAGGTCAGGCTGTATTCCCTCGCGGATACACCGATCGAGCGACACAAAAAGGTCCCGGGGGATTACAACCCCTACGACCCGACCATGGAGGCCGTTGGCGAAAAACTGCGGATGGACCGGATGCTGAAAAAGCTGACGTACCGGAAACAAATCGGCAGCCTGTTCGCCAACCAGAAAGGGTTGTGTCTGCTGTGTAGTCAACCGATCACCAAGGAAACTGGGTGGCACGACCACCACATCATCTTCCGCGCACAGGGCGGTAGTGACTCCCTCGGTAATCGGGTACTCTTGCACCCCAACTGCCACCACCAGCTCCACAGTCGTGGTCTGCACGTGGATAAACCGGTCCCACTCAGGGGCTTAATGACGGCTTGAGCCGTATGCGCTGAAAAGTGCACGTACGGTTCTTAGGGGGGATTGGGCCAGCAATGGCCTGATCCCACCCGCCTTTTTTGTTGCCTGCCACCATGCACTGTCCCTTCTGCGGTGCCAACGACACCAAAGTCATCGACTCGCGACTGGTCGCCGAAGGCGAGCAAGTCCGCCGTCGCCGCGAATGCGTGGCCTGCGGTGAGCGTTTCACCACCTTCGAGACCGCCGAACTGGTCCTCCCGCGCCTGATCAAGCAGGACGGCACCCGTCAGCCCTTCGACGAAGAGAAACTGCGCGCCGGCATGCAGCGCGCCCTGGAAAAACGCCCGGTCAGCGTCGAGCGCCTGGAAGCGGCGCTGGCGCATATCAAGCACAAGCTGCGGGCCAAGGGCGAGCGCGAGGTCAAGTCGCTGGTGGTCGGTGAACTGGTGATGGCCGAGCTGCAGAAGCTCGACGAAGTCGCCTATATCCGTTTCGCCTCCGTGTACCGGCGCTTCCAGGACCTCGACGAGTTCCGCGAAGAGATCGACCGCCTGGCCCGCGAGCCTGCCAAAGAGTGAACATGTCCACAGAACGCGCCGTGCTCGATGCCCACTACATGGCCCGCGCCCTGGAACTGGCGCGCAAGGGCCTGTACTCCACGCACCCGAACCCGCGGGTGGGCTGCGTCATCGTGCGTGACGGGCGCATCGTCGGTGAAGGCTGGCACGTGCGCGCCGGCGAGCCCCACGCCGAGGTGCATGCCCTGCGCGAGGCCGGCGAGCTGGCCCGCGGCGCCTGCGCCTACGTCACCCTGGAACCCTGCAGCCATCACGGGCGCACGCCGCCCTGCGCCGATGCGCTGGTCAAGGCCGGGGTCGGGCGGGTGGTCGCGGCGATGCAGGACCCTAACCCGCAGGTCGCCGGCAATGGCCTCAAGCGCCTGGCCGAGGCCGGTATCGAAGTTGCCAGCGGCGTGCTCGAGACCGAGGCCCGGGCGCTCAATCCCGGGTTCCTGAAACGCATGGAGCACGGCCTGCCATTCGTGCGGGTCAAGCTGGCGATGAGCCTTGATGGGCGCACCGCCATGGCCAGCGGCGAAAGCCAGTGGATTACCGGCCCGGCCGCGCGCTCCGCGGTACAGCGCCTGCGCGCCCGCTCCAGCGTGGTCCTGACCAGCGCCGCCAGCGTGCTCGCCGACAACGCGCGGATGACCGTGCGCGGCGAAGAGCTGGGCCTGGAGCCCGAGACCACGGCATTGGCCCTGGCCCGCCCGCCACTGCGCCTGCTGATCGATGGCCGCCTGCGCCTGCCGCTGGACGCGCCGTTTTTCCAGGCCGGTCCGGCCCTGGTGGTCACCGCCGCCGCTGACGATCCGCGCTATGCCGCCGCCGGCCACACCCTGCTCAGCATCCCGGGCGCAGACGGTCGGGTCGACCTGCGCCAGCTGCTGGCCGAGCTGGCCCGTCGCGACATCAACGAAGTACTGGTGGAAGCCGGCCCTGGTCTCGCGGGCGCCTTCGCCCGGCTCGGCCTGGTGGACGAATACCAGCTGTTCATCGCCGGCAAGTTCCTCGGCTCCACCGCCCGTCCGCTGCTGGACTGGCCGTTGGCGCGGATGAGCGAGGCGCCGGTCCTGAAAATCACCGAAATGCGCGCGGTTGGCGATGACTGGCGAGTCACCGCAATCCCCGCGCCCGCGCCAGGCGTATAATTCGCGGCTTGTTCTCGAGGAGCACCCCCATGTTCACCGGCATCATCGAATCCATCGGCAGCATCCGCAGCATCACCCCCAAAGGCGGCGACGTTCGCGTGCATGTCGAAACCGGCAAGCTCGACCTGGGCGACGTCAAGCTGGGCGACAGCATCGCGGTCAACGGCGTCTGCCTGACCGCCGTGGAACTGCCGGGCGATGGCTTCTGGGCCGACGTCAGCCGGGAAACCCTGGACTGCACGGCCTTCTCCGACCTGAAGAGCGGCAGCCGGGTCAACCTGGAAAAGGCCCTGACCCCGACCACCCGCCTGGGCGGCCACCTGGTCAGCGGCCACGTCGACGGCGTCGGCGAGATCGTCTCCCGTGCCGATAACGCCCGTGCCATCCAGTTCCGCGTGCGCGCGCCGAAAGAACTGGCCAAGTACATCGCCCACAAGGGCTCGATCACCGTCGACGGCACCAGCCTGACGGTCAATGACGTCGATGGCGCCGAATTCGAGCTGACCATCGTCCCGCACACCCTGGCCGAAACCATCATGGCCGACTACCGCCCCGGGCGTCGGATCAACCTTGAGGTCGACCTGCTGGCCCGTTACCTGGAGCGCCTGCTTCTGGGCGACAAGGCCGCCGAGCCGAGCAAAGGCAGCGGCATCACCGAAAGCTTCCTGGCCGCCAACGGCTACCTGAAATCCTGAATTGAGAAGGGGGTGCCGCGTGGCGCTCAACACCATCGAAGAACTGGTCGAAGACATCCGCCAGGGCAAAATGGTCATCCTGATGGATGACGAAGACCGCGAGAACGAAGGCGACATCATCATGGCGGCCGAGTGCTGCCAGGCCGAGCACATCAACTTCATGGCCAAGCACGCCCGCGGCCTGATCTGCATGCCGATGACCCGCGAGCGCTGCGAGACCCTGAAGCTGCCGCTGATGGCGCCGCGCAACGGTTCCGGCTTCGGCACCAAGTTCACCGTGTCGATCGAGGCCGCCGAAGGCGTCACCACCGGCATCTCCGCCGCCGACCGCGCCCGCACCGTGCAGGCTGCTGCGGCCAAGGACGCCAAGGCCGACGATATCGTCAGCCCCGGCCACATCTTCCCGCTGATGGCCCAGCCCGGCGGTACCCTGGCCCGTGCCGGCCACACCGAGGCGGCCTGCGACCTGGCGCGCATGGCCGGCTTCGAGCCGAGCGGGGTGATCTGCGAAGTGATGAACGACGACGGCACCATGTCCCGTCGCGCCGAGCTGGAAGTGTTCGCCGCCGAGCACGGCATCAAGATCGGCACCATCGCCGACCTGATCCACTACCGCATGATCCACGAGCGCACCATCCAGCGCATCGCCGAACAGCCGCTGGACAGCGAGCTGGGCCACTTCAACCTGGTCACCTACCGCGACTCGGTGGAAGGCGACGTGCACATGGCCCTGACCCTCGGCAAGATCTGCGCCGAAGAGCCGACCCTGGTGCGCGTGCACAACATGGACCCGCTGCGCGACCTGCTGCTGGTCAAGCAACCGGGCCGCTGGAGCCTGCGCGCGGCGATGAGCGCGGTGGCCGACGCCGGCAGCGGCGTGGTCCTGCTCCTCGGTCACCCGCTGGACGGCGACGTGCTGCTGGCGCACATCCGCGAAAGCGCGGGCGATGCGCCGACCAAGGCACCGACCACCTACAGCACCGTCGGTGCCGGTTCGCAGATCCTTCGTGACCTCGGCGTGCGCAAGATGCGCCTGATGAGTTCGCCGATGAAGTTCAACGCGATATCCGGATTCGATCTGGAAGTTGTAGAATACGTGCCCTCCGAATGACCCGACGGTGTTTGACCGCCGTCCATTCGTGACCAAAACTCCCACAGGCCGCGTTCTTGCGGCCTGGCTCTTTAAGATGAGAATCCCGCAATGTCCCTGAAGACCATCGAAGGTACCTTCATTGCCCCCAAAGGTCGCTATGCTTTGGTGGTTGGCCGCTTCAACAGCTTCGTCGTCGAAAGCCTGGTGAGCGGTGCCGTTGACGCCCTGGTTCGTCATGGCGTGAGCGAAAGCGACATCACCATCATCCGTGCGCCTGGCGCGTTCGAAATTCCGCTGGTCACGCAGAAGGTCGCCCAACAGGGTGAATACTCCGCGATCATCGCCCTGGGCGCGGTGATTCGTGGCGGTACCCCACACTTCGAATACGTTGCGGGCGAGTGCACCAAGGGCCTGGCCCAGGTGTCCATGGAGTTCGGCATTCCGGTGGCCTTCGGTGTCCTGACCGTCGATTCGATCGAACAGGCCATCGAGCGTTCCGGCACCAAGGCCGGCAACAAGGGCGCCGAAGCCGCCTTGTCCGCCCTGGAAATGGTCAGCCTGCTGGCGCAGTTGGAGGCCAAGTGATTAGCGACGAAAGCGATCGTTTCAACCCGCGCGATCCGAAACCCGTCGATGCGGGCAAGCCATCGAAGAGCGCCAAGCGTCGCGAAGCCCGCAAGCTCGCGACCCAGGCCCTGTATCAATGGCACATGGCTCAGCATTCGCTGAACGAGATCGAAGCGCAGTTCCGGGTCGACAACGATTTCAGCGATATCGACGGCGCCTACTTCCGCGAGATCCTCCACGGGGTCCCGGCGAAGAAGACCGAGATCGACAACGCCCTCAAGCCGTGCCTGGAGCTGGCCCTGGAAGAGCTCGACCCGGTCGAGCTGTCCGTCCTGCGCCTGTCGGCCTGGGAGCTGCTGGTCCGTGTCGACGTGCCGTATCGCGTGGTGATCAACGAGGGCATCGAGCTGGCCAAGGTCTTCGGTGCCACCGACGGCCACAAGTTCGTCAACGGTGTTCTCGACAAGCTCGCACCCGTGCTTCGCGAAGCCGAAGTGAAGGCGCACAAGCGCTGATCGCGGCGCTGCCTGTCCATGGGTGAGTTCGAGCTGATCCGCCAGTTCTTCGCCGCCGCGCCTTGTGCGCAGGGCGGCGAAGGCATCGCCCTCGGCATCGGTGACGATTGCGCGCTGCTGGCGCCGACACCCGGCGAGCAGTTGGCGATCTCCACCGATACGCTGGTGGCCGGGGTGCATTTCCCCGCCATCAGCGATCCTTTCCTGCTCGGCCAGCGTTCGCTGGCGGTAGCGGCCAGCGACCTGGCCGCCATGGGCGCCACGCCCCTTGCCTTCACCCTTGCCCTGACCCTCGCCGATACCGATCCGGACTGGTTGCGCGACTATGCCCGCGGCCTGAGCCAGATGGCCCGCCAGTGCGGCCTGAGCCTGATTGGCGGCGATACCACCCGTGGCCCGCTGAGCCTGACCATGACCGTGTTCGGTCGCGTGCCCGTCGGGCAGGCGCTGACCCGTGGTGGCGCGCGGCCGGGCGACCTGGTCTGTGTCGGTGGTGAGCTGGGCAATGCCGCCGGCGCCTTGCCGCTGGTGCTGGGCGAGCGTGAAGCGGATGCAACCCTGGCCGCGCCGCTGCTGTCCCACTATTGGTCGCCGCCGCCACAGATTGCGTTGGGCCAGGCCCTGCGCGGCAAGGCCACGGCGGCGCTGGATATTTCCGATGGTCTGCTGGCCGACTGCGGGCATATCGCCAGGGCGTCCGCCGTGGCCTTGCGCCTGGAGCTGGAACGCTTGCCGCTGGGTGCGGCGCTGACCGCCTTCCTTGGCCTGGACGCAGCGCGCCAGGCAGCGCTGGCGGGCGGCGACGACTACGTCATCGCCTTCACCCTGCCGCCCGCCGAACTGGATGGCCTGCGCGCCGCCGGCTGGCCGGTGCAGGTGGTCGGCCGGGTCGAGGCGGGCAGTGGCGTCAGCCTGCACGACGCGGCTGGCCATGACATCACCCCCGCCGTGCGCGGCTATCAACATTTCAGGGAGACACCGTGACCGACCACCCCAACCAGGTGCCAGCGGAAAACGTTCCGCCTTCGGTCTGGCGCAACCCCTGGCACTTTCTCGCCTTCGGCTTCGGCTCCGGCACCCTGCCAAAGGCCCCGGGTACCTGGGGCTCGCTGGTGGCCCTGCCGTTCGTGCCGCTGTGGCAGATGCTGCCCGACTGGGGCTACTGGCTGATGCTCGGGCTGACCATGCTGTTCGGCTTCTGGCTGTGCGGCAAGGTCGCCAACGACCTCGGCGTGCATGACCACGAAGGCATCGTCTGGGACGAGATGGTCGGCATGTGGATCACCCTCTGGCTGGTGCCCGAGGGCTGGTTGTGGTTGCTCGCCGGGTTCCTGATGTTCCGCTTCTTCGACATTCTCAAGCCATGGCCGATCCGCTGGGTCGACCGGCATGTGCATGGCGGGGTGGGCATCATGCTCGATGACGTGCTGGCCGGCGTATTCGCCTGGCTGGCCATGCAAGTGCTGGTATGGAGTCTGATCTAAAGGGAGTCGCGTCATGCGCAAGTGGCGACAATGGCTGCTGTTGGTGGCCATGCTGGCTGGGATGCTGGGAATCGCTCGGGCCGAAGGCTTGCCGTCGGAGGTCCGCCTGGCCAGTGAGAACTGGCTGGACTACACCAACGCCGACGGTACCGGTGTAGCCTGGGACGTACTGCGCAAGGTCTTCGAGCCGGCCGGGGTCAAGGTGCGGGTGCTCAGCGCGCCCTATACCCGAGCCATCGGCCTGGTGAAGCGCGGCGAGGCGGATGCCTGGGTCGGTTCCTACCACGAGGAGAATTCCGACAACCTCTATCCGCGCTGGAACTTCGACTCCGATCATATCTACGCCTTGGGCCTGGCCAGCAAGCCGCTGCCGACCAAGGACAGCATCGGCCAGTTCCGCCTGTCCTGGGTGCGTGGCTACGACTACCAGAACTACCTGCCGAATGTTGGTTACTACCGCGAGGTACAGCGCCGCGACGGCATCTTGCCGATGCTGGAGCGCGAACGGGTGGACTTCTATATCGACGCCCTGACCGAAGTGAAGTACGTCCACGCCCAGGCCGATCATCCGGAGCTGTTCCGGAGTACCCATGTCGCTGAACTGCCGTTGTACCTGGCGTTCGGCAACACACCGCAGGGCAAGGCATTGCGCGATCTGTTCGACAAGCGCATGGACGAACTGGTGCCGAGTGGCGCGCTGAAGCCGATTTTCGAACGCTGGAAGCAGCCGTATCCGTTCAATCCGGCCGGCAAGTAGGGCGACCAAGATCGAACTTTTCGATCTTTTTCCCCGCAAATTCAGCATAAGCAGCGCCTGCACGCTGCTGTTACAATCGGCCCACGTCAATTTTCATGCATATCAGGAGCACAAGGTGCCCGTCGTTTTCGTTGCTGCTTCCAAGCTGCCTACTCCTTTCGCGACTTTCACCATGCACGGTTTTCTCGATGAAGCCACCGGCCGCGAGCATGTCGTGCTCAGCCTCGGCGACGTTGCCGATGGCCAGCCGGTGCTGGGTCGCCTGCATTCCGAGTGCCTGACGGGCGACGCCCTGTTCAGCCAGCGGTGCGATTGTGGTTCGCAGCTCGAAGCCGCCCTGCAAGCCATCGCCCGGGAGGGGCGTGGCGTTCTGCTCTACCTGCGCCAGGAAGGCCGTGGCATTGGCCTGCTGAACAAGATCCGCGCCTACGAGCTGCAGGATGGCGGTGCCGACACGGTCGAGGCCAACGAACGCCTGGGCTTTGCCGCCGACCAGCGTGACTACGCCATGTGCCGGCCGATGCTGGAGCACCTGGGCGTCAGCGCACTGCGCCTGATGACCAACAACCCGCGCAAGGTCAAGGCACTGACCGACATGGGCATCGTCGTCGCCGAGCGCGTGCCGCTGCACACCGGGCACAACCCGCACAACAAGCACTACCTGGCCACCAAGGCCGGCAAGCTCGGCCACATGATGGGCAACGAGCACCAGGGCGAGGCCGGCCGGGCGTGACCCGCAGCCAGGTTCGCGCACGCCTGACCCTCGCCTGGTGGCAGTACCTGGCCGTGGCGCTGGCGCCCTTGCTGGTGTTTTCCTGGGCTTTCGGCGGCGGTGAGCCGGTCATTCCCGTCCTGGCCATGCCGATGTTCATCGCCGGCGTGGCCTCGATGTTCCTCACCCTCCCGCGCTTCGGTGCGTACAAGCACGCCCTGATCGCCACCGGCAAGGCCCTCGACAGTGATGCCGAGCCAGCAGCCTGGATCGAGCTGGCGCGGGTGCGCCGCCTGGGCATGTTGTTCGCCTGCCTGCCGGCCTGGGTCGCCGCGCTGTCGGTGTTCGTCGGGCTGGAGGCGGTGCCGCAGATTCTCCTGGCGATCTCCAGCGTGGTGATCCTCTACCTCTATCGCATCCCTCGTCAGCTGGCTTGATGCGCGGGTTGCTCCTGCTGGTGCTGCTGGCCGTCGCCGGCTCACTGGCGGCGGCGCCGCGGGTGGTCAGCCTGGCGCCTTCGTTGACGGAAATCGTGGTCGAGCTGCAAGCGGGCGATCTGCTGGTGGGCGTGCTCGATGCCGGCGAGCGGCCGCCGGCGCTGGCCCAGGTGCCTTCTGTGGGGCGCTACGGCCAGATCGACCTGGAGCGCCTGCTCAGCCTGAAACCCGACCTGATCCTGCTCTGGCCCGCCAGCGTACCGCCGGCCCAGCGTGCGCAACTGCAGCGCCTCGGCATCCCGCTGTACAACGCCGAACCCCATGACCTCGACAGCCTGGTCGCGCAGATCGCCAGCATTGGTGAGCGGCTTGGCCGTGCCGACGCCGCGCGACAGCATGCCGCCGAGCTGCGCGCGCGACTGGACGAGCTGCGCCAGCGCTATCACCGTGAGCAGCCGTTGCGGGTGTTCTACCAGGTGTGGGACAAGCCGCTGTACACCGTCGGCGGCGGGCAGATCATCAGCGATGCATTGAAGGCCTGTGGCGCGCGCAACCTGTTCGACGACCTGAAGCTGCCGGCGCCGCAGGTCAGTGTCGAAAGCGTGCTGCTGCGTGATCCGCAGGTGATCGTGGCGGGTGCCCAGGCGCAACTGGAGGCCTGGGCGCGCTGGCCGGCGGTCAGCGCGGTGCGCGACCGCCGTTTGCTGGTGGTGCCGGACAAAGGCCTGGAGCGGCCCAGCGGGCAGATGATCGAGGCCACCGCGAAGTTATGCGAGGCGCTGGCTACAGTTCCGGCGTCCAGTTGATGGCGAGCATCCAGGTGCGGCCTTCTTCGCGGTAGCCATGGAAGCTGCCTGCGTAGGAATACTGGGAGCGGCTGTAGTCCTTGTTCAGCAGGTTGTCGGCTTTCAGGTCGAGGCGGATCTCAGGGGTGAGGGCCCAGCTGGCGCGGGCGCCGACCAGACCATAGCCGCCCAGTTGGCGCTGATTGTCGACGTCGGCGTAGCTGCTGCTCACCGCCTGCCATGAAGCACCGACACCCAGGCGATCGAACTGCCGGTCCAGATCCAGGCTCAGGGTACGGCGTGCGCGGCGCTCCAGCGTATGGCCGCTGCCCTGGTCGCGAGGATCGAGCAGCGCCACTCCCAATTGGCTCTGCCAGCCGAACCAGTCCTGTTTCAGCGTGGTTTCGAAACCGATGATGCGTGCCTTGTCGACGTTGTACGGCGCGTCCACGGCAAAGGCGATGGCATCCCGCAAGTCGGTGCGATAGAGCGAGGTTTCCAGGCGGCTGCTGTCACCCAGCTGGCTGCGCCATTGAAGCTCGTAGCTCTTCGAGTGTTCCGGCTTGAGATCCGGATTGCCGAAGGCCGGGTAATAGAGATCGTTGAACGTTGGCGCACGGAAGCCTTCGCTGTAGGACAGCAGCAGGTCGTTATCCACATTCAGCGGCACGGTCAGGCTGCCGCTCCAGGTGTTCTGCCCGCCAAACTGCTGGTTGCGGTCGCGACGCAGGCCCAGCTCGGTGGAGAAGTGCTCGCCCTGGAACCGGTGCTGGATAAGGACGGCGCGGTTCCAGCGACTGTCCTCTTCGAACCTGGCATTGGCGTACAGGCCGTCGGCGTTCAGGCGATCGACCCAGGCGTCGCCGCCCAGCAGCAGGCTGTGCGCATCGTTGAGGTCGAACGTGTTCTGCCATGCGAGCGAGTCGCGGTAGGTGGTGAAGGTGCTGGAGAGGTCGAGTTTGTCGCGCGTTTCCCCGCGGTTTTCGCTGTGGCCCAGTTCCAGGCGCGAATGCCATTGATCGCTGAGCTGGGCGCCAAGATAGCCGCTGATGCTGCTCAGCGAAAACTCATCCCACGGCTTCAGTTCCGAACCGAAGGGGCTGTCGAATTCCCGCTTGCCGTGGTTGTCCAGCACGTTGATACCCATCTCTACGTCATCGCTCAGCTGGTGGGACAGGCTCAGGCTCAGCGAGCGGTTGCGATAGGTGTCGTGGTCCTTGTCGCTGGGGAAGGACTGGCGGGTGTCATCGATGCCCGCGCTTTCATCCAGGCTGGCGCCGAGGCTGAAGCGGGTGCGTCCGTCGCCGCCGGACAGGCCGAGGCTGCGCTGGAAGGTCTGCTGGCTGCCGGCGGCCAGGCGCAGGCGACCCTGCAGGCCCTGTTCAGCGCCGCGCCGGGTGAAGATCTGGATCACCCCGCCCATGGCATCGCTGCCGTAGATCGCCGAACGCGAGCCGCGCAGCACTTCCACCCGTTCGATCTGCTCCACGTCCAGGTACTGCAGGGCGCTGTCGCCGGACGAGGTGTTGGCGATGCGCTGGCCGTCCACCAGCACCAGGGTCTGCGCAGCCTTGGTGCCGCGGACAAAGATCCCCGGCAGGCTGCCGCGGCCGCCGGTGCGCGCCACTTGCACGCCGGGTACGCGGGTCAGCAGGTCGGTGACGTTGCCCGGTTGCAGGCGCTCGATATCGTCGCGGGTGAAGACCGTGGTGGCGGCGCTGGACTGGTTGCGGTCCTCGACCTGGCGGTTGGCGCTGATGACTACGTCGGGGAGCTTGAGGGCGGTGTCGCGGTCGATGGGGGCGGCGAGCAGAGGTGTCGGGAGAGAGAGCAGAAATGGAGCAAGGCGGAGGATCTTCATTGGCCGTTCCGTCGAAATCGCGGGTAAACCCGCTCCCACAGGGGCGGCAAAACCTTGTGGGAGCGGGTTTACCCGCGATGAGGCCCTTACAGGCCCAGCAATTCCATGCGCTGGCGCACCGAAGCCTCGATGCCGGCCTCGTCCAGCCCGCACTCGGCCAGCATCTGCGCAGGCTTTGCGTGCTCGACATAGATATCCGGCAGGCCCAGGTGCAGCACCGGCTTGAGCACGGCCTCGCGAGCCAGGAACTCGCTCACCGCCGCCCCGGCACCGCCCATGATGGCGTTCTCTTCGATGGTCACCAGCAGTTCGTGGCTGCCGGCCAGTTCCAGCACCAGGGCTTCGTCCAGCGGCTTGACGAAGCGCATGTCGACCACGGTGGCGTCGAGGGTCTCGGCGACCTTCAGCGCTTCGGCCAGTTGCACGCCGAACACCAGCAGGGCGACCTTGCTGCCCTGGCGACGCACCACGCCCTTGCCGATTTCCAGCGGTTCCAGGGTGTTCTCGATGCTTGCGTTCGGGCCGCTGCCGCGCGGGTAGCGCACCGCCGCCGGGCCGTCGTACAGATGGCCGGTGCTGAGCATGCGGCGCAGTTCGTTCTCGTCGCTCGGGGTCATCACCAGCATGCCGGGGATGCAGCGCAGGTAGGAGAGGTCGAAGCTGCCGGCATGGGTCGGGCCGTCTTCGCCCACCAGACCGGCGCGGTCGATGGCGAACAGCACGTCGAGGTTCTGCACCGCGACGTCATGGATCAACTGGTCGTAGGCGCGCTGGAGGAAGGTCGAGTAGATCGCCACCACCGGCTTGGAGCCCTCGCAGGCCATGCCGGCGGCCAGGGTCACCGCGTGCTGCTCGGCGATCGCCACGTCGAAGTAGCGCTGTGGATAACGTTCGCTGAAGGCCACCAGGTCGGAGCCTTCCTTCATCGCCGGGGTGATGCCCACCAGGCGCGGGTCGGCGGCAGCCATGTCGCACAGCCACTGGCCGAACACCGCGGAGTACTTCGGCCCGCCGGCCTTCTTCGGCGCGGCGGCAGGCTTGTCCACCGGCTCCAGCTTGGTGATCGCGTGGTAGCCGATCGGGTCGACCTCGGCCGGGGCGAAGCCCTTGCCCTTCTTGGTCACCACGTGCAGGAACTGCGGGCCCTTGAGGTCGCGCATGTTGCGCAGGGTGGCGATCAGGGTCGGCAGGTCGTGGCCGTCGATGGGGCCGATGTAGTTCCAGCCCAGTTCCTCGAACAGGGTGCCGGGGACCAGCATGCCCTTGGCGTATTCCTCGGTGCGGCGGGCGATTTCCCAGGCGCCGGGCAGGCGCGACAGGACTTTCTTGCTGCCCTCGCGCATGCTCGCGTAGGTGCGGCTGGAGAGGATCTTGGCCAGGTAGTTGGACAGGCCGCCGACGTTGCGCGAGATCGACATGTCGTTGTCGTTGAGGATCACCAGCATGTCGGCGTTGACTTCCTGGGCGTGGTTCAACGCCTCGAAGGCCATGCCCGCGGTCAGGGCGCCGTCGCCGATCACCGCGATGGACTTGCGCGCCTCGTTGCGCAGGCGGGCGGCGATGGCCATGCCCAGCGCAGCGCTGATCGAGGTGCTGGAGTGACCGACGCCGAAGGTGTCGTATTCGCTCTCGCTGCGCCGCGGGAAGGCGGCGATGCCGTCCTTCTGGCGCAGGGTGTCCATGCGCTGGCGGCGACCGGTGAGGATCTTGTGCGGATAGGCCTGGTGCCCGACGTCCCACACCAGACGGTCGTCCGGGGTGTCGAAGACGTAGTGCAGGGCGATCGTCAGCTCGATGACGCCCAGGCCGGCACCGAAGTGCCCGCCGGTCTGGCCGACGGTGTAGAGCAGTTCCTGGCGCAGTTCGTCAGCCAGGTTCTCCAGGTCGGCTTCGGCCAGACGACGCAGGCCGGCTGGCGTATCGGCACGGTCGAGCAGCGGCGTGACCGGGCGTTCGCGGGGGATCTCTTGAAACGTCGTGGGCATCAGGCGAGTCGTTATAGGTTTGAAGACGCGGCAGTTTACCCCATTGGGGAGAGACTGCCCATTCAGCAGGCCGAAGGCCGGGCAAGCACCGCGGACCCTGTAGGAGCGGGTTCACCCGCGATGACGGTAGTGGATTCACCATCGCAATCGCGGGTGAACCCGCTCCTACAGGATTCGCGGCGCTTTTAATTGCGTCGTTCGACGATGTACCGGGCCAGCGCCCGCAGCGGTTCGGCGGCTGCGTCAAACGGCCGCACGGCCTCGATGGCCTGGTCGCGCAGTTCCAGGGCGTAGGCCTTGGCCGCGTCGAGGCCCAGCAGAGCCGGGTAGGTGGGCTTGTCGCGGGCGATATCGGCGCCCTGGCGCTTGCCCAGGGTCGCGGTGTCGCTTTCCACGTCGAGGATGTCGTCCTGCACCTGGAACGCCAGGCCGATCGCCTGGGCGTACTGCTGCAGGGCGTCGAGTTCTGCTTCGCCGGCGCGCTCGCTGGCCAGGGCGCCCAGGCGCACGCTGGCTTCGATCAGTGCGCCGGTCTTGTGCCGGTGCATGAATTCCAGGGCAGCCTGGTCGAGCTTGAGGCCCACCGAACCGAGGTCGATGGCCTGGCCGCCGACCATGCCGGCCGGGCCTGCGGCCTTGGCCAGGGTGCGCACCATGGCCAGGCGCGTGGCGTCGCTTTGCGCACTCAGGCGCGGGTCGAGCAGGGCGTCGAAGGCCAGGCTCTGCAGGCCGTCACCGGCAAGGATCGCGCAGGCTTCGTCGAAGGCCTTGTGGGTGGTCGGCTGGCCGCGACGCAGGTCGTCGTCGTCCATCGCCGGCAGGTCGTCGTGCACCAGGGAATAGGCGTGGATCAGCTCCACCGCACAGGCCGCGCCATTGGCCTGTTCGGCCTTGCCGCCCAGCGCCTCGCAGGCCGCGTAGGCGAGCAGTGGACGTACGCGCTTGCCGCCGTTCATCACGCTGTAGCGCATGGCTTCGTAAAGGCGGGTGAGCTCCACCGAAGGCGCCTGGAACAGCGGTTCCAGCGCGGCGTCGACCCGCGCCTGGCACTGGGCCTGGTAGGCGCCGATCATTGATCGGGGTCCGCGTCGAACGGCTCGGCGGCCAGTTCGCCGTCACGCTCCAGGAGGATCTGCACCTTCTGCTCGGCCTGGGTCAGGGCGCCCTGGCAGTCACGGGTCAGGCGGATGCCTTGCTCGAAGGCGGTCAGCGAGTCTTCCAGCGACAGCTCGCCGTTCTCCAGGCGCTCGACCAGGGCTTGCAGGTCGGCGAGGGATTGCTCGAAATCGATGGCGGCTTTTTTTCGGGCCATGGCGTCTGTCTCGGTGGCGGTCGGAACGGCGCGACACTAGCAGAGCAGGGCATCCGGGGCAAATCAGCGAAGGTCTCGATGGTCGCATTCCGGGGCTGCGTTGTGGGGGTTCATGGCTCTCTGCCATAATCGCGCCCGCTCAGCGTCCAGAGCATTCTTATCCGCCTTTGCGTGATGGACCACGTTGTGAGCCTTCTCTCGATCGAATCCGCGCTGTGCTTCCTGCTGTTCTTCGTCCTGTACTGGAGCCTGTGCTGGAGCCCCCGGCTGCAGAACATCCTGCTGCTGGCCGGCAGCTACGGGCTGGCGGCAAGCTTCAGTCCCTTCGCCCTGTTCGTGTTGTTCGGCTACACCCTGGCGGTGCACGGGCTCGGCTTGCTCGCGGCGCGCTACCCCGGGCGGTGGTTCAGCTACCTGGCGCTGCTGGTTCTGGTGCTGGGCGGCTTCTACTTCTTCAAGTACCAGGAACTGCTGGTCGGTGGTGCCCAGGCGGCGCTGGCCGGTCTGGGGCTGACGGTGTCCCTGCCGGTGTTGCAGGTGCTGGTGCCGATCGGCTTTTCCTTCTATGCCTTCCATTCGGTCAGCTACGTGGTGTCGATCAATCGCGGCGAGCTGGCGCCGGTGCCGCCGCTGGACCTGGCCCTGTACCTGGCGTTCTTCCCCAGCCTGATCGCCGGCCCGGTCAACCGCGCTACCCACCTGCTGCCGCAGATCCGCGGCCAAGGGCTGCGCCAGGTGCTGGAGCCACAGCGCGCGCTGGGACTGATCGCCCTGGCGCTGGTCAAGGTGTTCCTGCTCAGCGGCTGGCTGGCCAGCGAGTGGGTCGACCCGGTGTTCGAGACGCCGGGCAACTTCGGCCCGGAGCAGATCCTCCTGGCGGTGTACGGCTACACCCTGCAGATCTATTTCAATTTCAGCGGCTACACCCACCTCGTCACCGGCATCGCCTTGCTGCTGGGCTATCGCCTGCCGGCCAACTTCGATGCGCCCTACGTGGCGCGCAACCTGCGTGAATTCTGGATGCGCTGGCATATCAGCCTGTCCACCTTCATCCGCGACTACGTGTACATCCCGCTGGGCGGCAATCGCCATGGCCCCTGGCGGGCGATGCTGAACATGCTGCTGGCGATGCTGGTGTCCGGGCTCTGGCATGGTGCCAGCGTGAATTTCCTCGCCTGGGGCGCGCTGCATGGCGTGGGCCTGGGGCTGTACAAGCTGTATGCCCGGCTGCGCTGGCCGCTGCCGGCCTGGTTGGGGCGGGTGCTGACCTTCCACTACGTGGCCTTCGCCTGGGTGTTCTTCCGCAGCACCAGCCTGGAAGGCGCGCTCGACATGTTCGCGGGGCTGTCCGCCACCGATCTGTTCGGCGACAGCGGCCTGCTGGTGCTGGCCTGCGCGGTGCTCCTGCTGATCTATCCACAGGCCCTGGCCTTGCTGCGTGCCGGCTTCGCCGCCAGTACGCGGCTGCCCTGGCCGTTCTACCCATTACCGTTGGCGCTGTTCCTGGCCCTGGTCATCTTCGCCGCGCCGTCCGGCGTACCGGGGTTCATCTATGCCGGCTTCTGACAACCATCAGCTGTTGCGCAGCCAGCTGGGCGCGGCGCGTGTGGTGTATGCGCTGCTGGTGGTCGGCGTGCTGCTGGCCTGGCTGAACCAGCAGTCCCTGGCCCTGTACTGCCAGCAGAAATACCACCAGCGCTGCGAGTTGCCGCTGCTCGGCGAAAGTGCGGCCTGGCGCCTGGGCGGGAACCTCAACCAGGCTTTTGTCGACGCGCGGGAGCGTTTCTTCGACAGCCTGACCGCGCAGCGCATCGAAACCCCGCCGCCCATGCCCCAGCCCCCCGTGGTAGCGCCGGTGGTGGAGTTGCCGCCGAACATCCCGGTGGTGACGGTCAGGCTCGATGTCCCGGCGGCCAGGCCCGTTGCGCCCAAGCCGACGCCGAAGCCTGCACCAGTCCCGGTGGCCAAACCGGCCCCGGTCCCGCCGCCGCCCGTCGCCTATTCGCCGCGGGTCACCCTGAATGCCAATGACGAAGTCTTCCTGGTCGGCGACTCGATGATGCAGGGTGTGGCGCCGCACCTGTCCAACACCCTGCTCAAGCGCCATGGCATCCGCAGCGTCAATCTCAGCCGGCAGAGCACGGGGCTGTCCTACCCGGGCTTCTTCGACTGGCCGCGGACCGTGGCCAGGACCCTGCGCGAGCATCCGCGGATCCGCCTGATGGTGGTGTTCCTCGGCCCCAACGATCCCTGGGACATGCCGCAAGGCAAGGGCAAGCCGTTCCTGCGTTTCAAGACCCCGGCCTGGGAGCTGAGCTACCGCCAGCGCATCGACGCCATCCTCGACCCGGCCCGCGAGCGCGGGGTGCAGGTGATCTGGGTCGGCCCGCCGAACATGCAGCAACCGCGGCTGTCGACGGCCATGACCTACCTCAGCGAGCTGTATCGCCAGCAGGCGCAGCAACATGGCCAGCACTACGTGTCGGCCAACGTCGTGCTCGGCTACAAGGCCGACGAGTTTTCTTCTACCGTTCAGAACGGCCAGGGCGGGCAACTGCGCACCCGGGCCGACGATGGCATCCATTTCACCATTCCCGGGCAGAAGCTGATCGCCAACCAGGTGTTGGCCTTGATCGCCTTTCCCGGCCCTACCGTGACGGGGCATTGAGATGCGTCGATGGTTTTTCTTGTTGATCCTTGGCCTGTTGCTGGCGGACGGCGCCCAGGCGCAGAGCCGCGACGGCAACCTCGGCCTGCTCGCCAGCAAGCTGCGCACGGCGGCGCGGGCGCCGGTGAATGTGGTTCAGCTGGGCGACTCGCATACCGCTGCGGACCTGTTCACCGGCGAGCTGCGCCGGCTGTTGCAGAAGGACTATGGCGACGGTGGCATCGGCCTGGTCACGGCTGCACCGGTGCCGGGCACGCGCTACGAGCAGGTGCTGCTCAAGGCGGCCGAGGCGCAGTGGAAGCTGGTGTCGGCGCGCAACCAGCAGAGCGGGCAGTTCCCGCTCGGGGGTTACCTGGCGTTGCCACAGGTGGAGAAGGCTGGCGTGCGCATCGAGGCGCGCCAGGCGGACGAGCAGCGCTATCGGGTGTCCGCGCTGTACCAGACGCAGCAGAACGCCAGCCTGGATGCCCGCGACGGACAGAATCCGGATCGCCGCCTGCTGCTGGCCGCTACCGCCGGGCAGTGGCGCTTCAGTCCGCTGCTGAACAATGTGCGGTTGCCGCTGGAACTGACGGTGGAGGGCGGGCAAGGGCTGGCGCTGGGTGGCTGGTTTGTCCAGGGCCAGAAGAATGCCGGGGTGACCCTGTCTGCGCTGGGCATCAACGGCGCGCAACTGACGGTGACGGACAAGTGGCAGGCGGGCTGGCAGGAGACCTTGAAGTCGTTGCGGCCGGACCTGCTGATCCTTGCCTACGGCACCAACGAAGCATTCGACCCGGGTTTTGACCTGGCGCTGTACCGCGAGCACCTGGGGCGTATCGTGGCTGGCCTGCGTCGCCAACTGCCACGGGCGGTGATCGTCCTGGCCGGGCCGCCGGATTCGATCAGGCAACGCCATGCCCAGGGCTGCGCGGCGCGGGTGCCGGCGGTGTTGACGGATATCGTCGACGCGCAGCGCGAGGTGGCGAAGGCGAACGGCGCGCTGTTCTGGGATTGGCAGGGGTTCATGGGCGGGCCGTGCTCGATCGAGCAGTGGCAGACGGGCGGGCTGGCCCAGGGAGATCTGATTCACCTGACGGCGGAGGGGTATCGCAGGAGTGCGGGTGGGTTGTACGGGTTCTTGAAGAAGCAACTGGGGCTGCGTTAGACCCTATTGAGCTTGCACGGACTTGTGGGAGCGGGTTCACCCGCGATTACGTAATTGAATTCACTATCGTAATCGCGGGTAAACCCGCTCCCACAAGGTTCGTGGTGTACCCGGCCCCGGGTACGAATCAGTTCTTCGCGGTTTTAACGCCAGGCTCCAGCTTCACCGTCTCTTCCAGGGTGAAGCGCCCCAGCGGGTTCTGCGTGAAGTTCTGGATATTGCTGCGCGAGATATTGATGTACGGGCTGTAGTACAGGTCGATCCAGTGCACATCCTGCTTCGCCAGCTTCTGCAGTTCCACGTACATCTGGCCACGCTTGACCGGATCGCTTTCCAGGCGCGCCGCGGCGACCAGGTCCTTGACCTTGTCGTTCTTGTAGCGGGTCATGTAGTTCTCGTTGGCGTCATGCCCGAGCACGAAGGTGGTCTTCTGGTCCGGGTCGAGGATGTCGTTGGTCCAGTACATCACCGACAGGTCGTAGTCGCCGTCCACCAGCATCTGCCAGCTCTGGGTCGGGTCGACCTTCTGCAGGTTGGCGGTGATGCCGACGTCCTTCAGCTGCTTTTGCACCAGCACGGCGATCTGTTCGTCGGCCTCGTTGCCGGCGTTGACCACGTAGTTGAGCTTGAGCCCCTCGGCGCCGGCCTTCTTCAGCAGTTCGCGGGCCTTGGCCGGGTCGAACGGACGCTGCAGGTTGTCGAGGTTGTGGTACATCGAGCCCTTCGGAATGTACGAGTAGGCGACTTCGCCGTGACCGAAGGTGACGGTGTCGACCAGCGCCTTCTTGTCGATCGCCAGGTCGATTGCCTCGCGCACTTCCTGCTTGCCCAGCAGGCCCTTGGAGTGGTTGATCAGCAGGTGGTCTTCGCGGGTCGACGGGTCGCTGTGGATGGTCAGGCTCGGGTCTTTCTTCAGTTCGTCGGCCCGGGAGAACGGCACGAAGATCGCGGTGTCCAGCTCGCCGGCGCGGACCTTGAGCATGCGCGTGTTGTCGTCGGGAATGGAGATCCACTCGACGCCATCCAGGCTGACCTTGTCGGCTTCCCAGAAGTTCGGGTCCTTCTCCAGGATCACCCGGTCGCCACGCACCCATTCCTTGACCCGGAAGGCGCCCGAGGTCACCGGCTCCTGGGCGTAGGCCTCTTCGCCCATGCTTTCCATGGCCTTCTTCGACACCACCGACAGGTTGGCGGTACTCAACTGGGCGAGGAACGGCACCGACTTGCTCTTCAGGGTCACCACCAGGGTGTGGGGGTCGACAGCCTTGGCGTCGGCGATCCCCTTGTAGGCGTCGGACCACAGAGAACCCGGGTTGTCGCGGATCCGCAGCAGGGTGAAGGCGCCATCTTCGGCGGTGATCGGCGAGCCGTCGGAGAACTTGGCGTTGCGCATCTTGAAGGTGTAGGTCAGGCCGTCGTCGGAGACCGTCCAGCTTTCCGCCAGGCCCGGCACCAGCTTGGTGCCGCTGTTGTCGACCCGGACCAGCACGTCGTAGACGTTGCCGTACACCCAGGCGTCGCGGTTCTGCGCCGTCTTGATCGGGTCGAAGGTAGTGCTTTCCTCACGGCAACCGATGGTCAGCACGCCTGCGGCCTGGGCCACGCCTGCGGTCAGGGCGCTGGCGGCCAGCAGTGCGGCGGTGAGTAACTTCAATGCTCCGGGTTTCATGCTCAAGCTCCATTTGATGATGTTGTTTGGATCAGCACAGCTCTTGCGAATGGACGCAGGCGTACTGCCTGGCGCCCAGCGAACGGGTAGGTGGCGCGCTTTCCCGGCAGGCCGGCAGGGCGTGCCGACAGCGCGGGTGGAAGGCGCAACCGGTGGGCAGTTGCAGCGGGCTTGGTGGTTCGCCCGGCAGCGGTTGCTCGGGCAGGCGGCGGGCCGGGTCGATGTCGGCGACCGATTGCAGCAGCGCCGCGGTGTACGGATGGCGCGGCGACTCGAACACCTCGCGTACCGGGCCTTCCTCGACGATCCGTCCCAGGTACATCACCGCCACGCGATCGCACAGGCGGCGCACCACGGTGAGGTCATGGGTGATGAACAGCAGCGCGAGGTCCATGCGTTCGCGCAGTTCCAGCAGCAGGTTGATGATCTGGCCCTGGATCGACACGTCGAGGGCGGCGACGCATTCGTCGGCGATGATCAGTCGCGGCTCGATGGCCAGGGCCCGGGCGATGCCGACCCGCTGGCACTGGCCGCCGCTGAGGGAGCGCGGCTTGCGGGTGGCCAGCTCCGGATGCAGGCCGACCAGGTCGAGCAGCTCCGCGACCCGCGCCGCGACCTGTGATTCCGGCACCTTGCGCTGCACCCGCAGCACTTCGGCGAGGATGTCGCCGATGCGCTGGCGCGGGTTCAGGGCGCTGTACGGGTCCTGGAAGATCATTGCGGTTTCATGGCGCAGGCGGGCGATATCCGTCGGGCTGCCGTGGGCCATGTCGATGCCGTCGAAGAGGATCTGCCCGCCGGCTACCGGGGCCAGGTGCAGGACGGCACGGGCCAGGGTGCTCTTGCCGCAGCCGGATTCGCCCACCAGGCCCAGGGTTTCCCCGGCGTGCAGTTGCAGCGAGGCACCATTGACCGCGTTGACCTTGCGCGAACGCAGGCCGAACAGGCCTTCGCCGGCGGCGGAGAACTGCACCCGCAGGTCGTTGACCTGCAACAACGGGGTCATGACACACCTCCGGCGAGTAGCGGCATATGGCAGGCCAGGCGATGGCCGGGCTCGGTTTCCTGCAGTTCCGGCAGACGCTCGTGGCAGACCGTCGAGGCCTTGGCGCAGCGCGGGCCGAAGCGGCAGCCGGGGGGCATGTCGCCAAGCAGCGGCGGCTGCCCGCCGATGGTGTTCATCAGCCGCTGCGTGCTTTCGGCCGCGGGGTGGCAGGCGAGCAGGCCGGCGCTGTAGGGGTGTTGCGGGCGGGCCAGCACCTGCGCCTTGCTGCCGTGTTCGCACAGGCGTCCGGCGTACATCACGGCGATGCTGTCGCAGGTCTGCGCGACCACGCCGAGGTCGTGGCTGATCAGGATCATCGACAGGCCGCGGCGGTCGCGCAGCTCCAGGAGCAGGCGCAGGATCTGCGCCTGCACGGTGACGTCCAGCGCGGTGGTCGGCTCGTCGGCGATCAGCACCCTGGGACTGCAACCCAGGGCCACGGCGATCATCGCCCGCTGGCGCATGCCGCCGGAAAACTCATGGGGGTAGTTGTCGACCCGTGACTGTGGATCGGGGATCCCTACCTGGCGCAGCACCTCGATGGCCTCGGCCCGCGCTTCCCGGCGCGAGGCGCCCTGGTGCAGGCGGATGCCCTCGGCGATCTGCTCGCCGATGCGCATCAGCGGGTCGAGGTGGCTGCTGGGGTTCTGGAAGATCATCCCCAGCTCGCGCCCGCGCATGCGCCGCATGCCGGCGTCGTCCAGTTGCAGCAGGTCGGTGCCGGCGAGGCGCACCGCCTTGCCTTCCAGGCGCAGCTTCGGCGACGGCAGCAGGCGCATCAGGGCGCGGCAGGCCATGGTCTTGCCCGAGCCGGACTCGCCCACCAGGCCTAGGATCTCGCCTTCGCCGAGGCTGAACGACAGGCGGTCGACCACGGCGACATCGCGCTGGTCGAGGCGGGCGATCACGCTGAGGTCTTCGACCTGCAACAGTGGCGTGCTCATGTACGGTCTCCCAGGCGTTCGGCGACGCCGTCGGCGAGCAGGCTGAAGCCCATCGCCAGGGTTACCACGGCCAGGCCGGGGAAGGTGCAGATCCACCAGGCGCTGGTGATGAAGCTCTGGCCTTCTGCAACCATCGTGCCCCACTCGGCGGTGGGCGGCTGCACACCGAGGCCGAGATAGCTCACCGCCGCGCCGTTGAGCAGCACCAGCACGGCGTCGGACATGCAGAACACCACCGAGCTGAACAGCGCGTTGGGCATCAGGTGGCGGAACAGAATGCGCCGGTGGCTGAAGCCGAGGCTCTTCGCCGCCAGGGCGAAGTCGCTTTCCTTGAGCACCAGGATCTGCGAGCGGATCAGCCGCGCGTAGGACACCCAGCCGACCAGGGCCATGGCGATGTAGAAGCTGCCCAGGCCGGGGCCGAGGATGGCCATGATCGCCAGCATCAGCACCAGGAAGGGGAAGGCCAGGACGATGTCGATCAGGCGCATGCACAGCGTGTCCAGGCGCCCGCCGACGTAGCCGGAGATTGCGCCGATGCAGGTGCCGAGGAGGAACGGGAAGATCACCCCGACCAGGGCCATCTGCAGGTCGACACGGGCGCCCCAGATCACCCGCGAGAGGATGTCGCGGCCGAAGTTGTCGGTGCCGAAGGGGTGCGCCAGGCTCGGCGCGACCAGGCGCAGGTCGCCGTCCTGTTGCAGCGGGTCGTAGGGGGCGATCCATGGCGCGAGCAGCGCCAGCAAGCCCCAGCCGAGGACGATGGCGAGGCCGCAATACAGGGTCAGGCGGCCATCGCCGAGGTTCCAGCGCAGGCGCCAGCGGACGGGCAGGGCGACGCTCGGGCTGCTCATTGGATCTTCACCCGCGGGTCGATGGCGGTGGTGACCACGTCGGCGATGAAGTTCACCGCCACCGTGGCGCAGGCCAGGACCATGGCCACGCCCTGGACCACCATGTAGTCGCGGGTGAAGATCCCGCGGACCAGCAACTGGCCGACGCCGGGCAGGGAAAACAGGCTCTCGATCACCACCGTGCCGCTGATCAGCCAGCCGATGTTCACCGCCAGCAGGTTGACCGTCGGCACCATCGAGTTGGGCAGCACGTGGCGGCGGAACACTGCGTTTTCCGAGAGGCCGCGGGCGCGGGCGGCGGTGACGTGGTCGGCCTGCAGCTCCAGCAGCATGCTGGCCCGCAGGTTGCGCACCAGCACCGCCGACAGGGCCAGGGCGATGGTCAGGCAGGGCAGCACCAGGTGGTGCAGCTTGTCCGGCCATTCACGGCCGTAGCCGGAAACCGGGAACAGCCCCCAGTGCACGCTGAACAGCAGGATCAGCATCAGCCCCAGCCAGAACGCCGGCAGGCCGAGGCCGGCGGTGGTGAACAGGCGGATCAGGTTGTCGGCCCAGCCGCCCTTGTTGCGCGCGGCGAGGGTGGCCAGGGGCACGGCGATCAACAGGGCCAGGAGCACGCTGCCGGCCACCAGCATCAGCGTCGGTTCGATCCGCGTGGAAATCAGCTTCAACGCGTCGATGCGGTACAGCAGGGACTGGCCGAGGTCGCCGTTGAGCAGGTTCTTGAGGAAATACAGGTATTGCATCCAGATCGGCTCGTCGAGACCGAACTGGGCGCGGATCTTCTGGATCGCGTCCGGGGTGCTGCGCGAGCCGAGCAGCACCCGCGCCGGGTCGCCGGGAATCGAGCGGACCAGGACGAAGGTGACCAGGCTGATGCCGAACAGGACCGGTAACAGTTGCAGCGGACGGGTGAGGACGAAACGGTAGCGCGCCAGGTTCATCGATCAACCCCGGTTGCGCTGCAGGAAATCCAGCAACACCGGGAAGTAGGCGGTGGGTTCCTCGTAGAACGGCATGTGGCTGCTGTTGGCGAACACGTGCAGCTCGGCGTCCTGCACGGCCAGCTTCATGCGCATGGCGCAGGCCGGGGTGAGTTCGTCGTGCTGGCCGGTGGTGATCAGCACCGGCATGTGGAAGTCGGCCATTTCCTTCAAGCGGTTCCAGTCCTTGAGGTTGCCGGTATAGAGGAACTCGTTGGGGCCCTGCATGGCGCAGTACGGGCCCATGTTCCAGTCCCCCAGGGAGCGCTGGACCGGCGCCGGCCACTCGTCGAGGCGGCAGACATGGCGGTAGTTGAGCAGGGTGATGGCGGCCTGGTACTGCGGGTGGTCGAGCCGGCCCAGGGCTTCGAAGCGCTGCATCATCGCCACGGTCTCGCTGCCGAGGGCGCCGCGCAGGCGGTCCAGCTCGGACGACAGGTGGGGGATGTCGGCGGCGGTGTTTTCCAAGATCAGGCTCTTCAGCGCCTGCGGGTGATGGATGGCGTACTCGATGGCCAGCCAGCCGCCCCAGGAGTGTCCGAGCAAGTGGACACGGCCGAGGTCGAGGGCCTGGCGCAGGGTTTCCACCTCGGCGACGTAGCGGCTGATGTTCCACAGCGAGGTGTCGTCGGGCCGGTCGGAGGCGCCGGTGCCAAGCTGGTCGAAGGTGACCACCCGGTAGCCCTTGTCCTTGAGCCAGGCATGCGCGTCGCGCAGGTAGTCGCAGGGCAGGCCGGGGCCGCCGTTGAGGAGCAGCAGCACCTCGTCGCCCTCGCCGTAGCTGTAGGCCACGAGATTATGGCCATCGACCGAAACGTCGAACTGCTGGTCAGGTTGGATCTCACGCCACATCGCTACTCTCCTGTCGGCAATGGTATTCGGCTATACCCTGCGCAGGAGATTGCTTCGCCTACAAGCTAGTATTTCCTATAGGTTTCGTCTGGCAGTCCTGCGCCGAGCCGTGGCATTCTACTTGGCGGACTTCAAGATGGAAATCCAGCAGGGGTATACACACAGGGAGTGCAAGGAATGCGGGCCAAGATGGCTGACTTCAAGGATCGTCTGTTGTCTGGCAGGAGCCTCGACGAACAGATGGACATCGTTGCGGAACTGGCGGCGGAACTGGGCTTCGACGCCCTGGCCTATGACTATGCGGCCGTCCCGCTGGACCACGTGGGTACGGTGCTCACCCCCCCGGTGGTGAGTCTGCGCAATACCCCCGGCGACTGGGAAGAACTCTGGTGTTCCGAGGGGTATTACCAGCTCGATCCGGTGCAGCATCTGGCGATATCCTCGATTTCGCCGTTCGTGTGGTCCTATCGACCGCAGGACGAGACGGTCCTGCAACGTCACCTCGATCGTCGCCATGCGCCTGTCAGCAGCTATCTCCAGGATGCCCAGCTGGCCCACGGCGCCACCATTCCCATCCATCTGCCCCGCGGTGGGGTTGCGACCCTGACCGGCCTGCGCTCGCACACCCGCGAACCGGACATGGCCGAGGTCCATCATGTGCTCGCTGATTTCAGCCTGCTCGCCCATACCCTGCAGGAGGCGGCTTATCCGTTGCTATTAAAGGAAAGCGCGAACAAGGCCATCCATCTCACCCGTCGTGAACTGGAATGCCTGCGCTGGGCTGCCGAGGGCCTGACGGCAGGACAGATCGCCGAACACCTGCACCGCTCGCTGGCGACGATCTCCCTGCACCTGACCTCGGCCATGCACAAGCTTGGGGCGAAAAATCGCGTGCAAGCGGTAGCCCGTGCCGTGCATTACCGGCTGCTCGACGACTGACGACGGAAAAATCGCGAAAACCTAGAGAATTCTCTAGTTATGCGCATGCGTACCGACGGCTATCGTGTGTGCTACGACTCGCACGGAGCTGGATGAAATGGAAATCATCAAATCGATTGAAGGCTTTGCCCCCTTTGGCAGTTACCAGACCTGGTACCGCATCACCGGTGACCTTGAGTGCGGGCGCACTCCGCTGGTCGTCCTGCATGGTGGTCCGGGCTGCACCCATGACTATGTCGATTCCTACAAGGACGTCGCTGCGGGAGGCTACCCGGTCATCCACTACGACCAGCTGGGTAACGGCCGTTCGACCCACCTGCCGGACAAGCCGGAATCGTTCTGGAACCCGCAACTGTTCCTCGACGAACTCGACAACCTGCTCGCACACCTGGGCATCCAGGACCGCTACGCGATCCTCGGCCAGTCGTGGGGCGGCATGCTCGGCACCCTGCATGCGGCACGGCGCCCTGCCGGCCTGCGTTGCTTCGTGATCGCCAACTCGCCGGTGGACATGCATTTCTGGGTCGTGGAAGCCAACCGGCTGCGCTCCGAGCTGCCACCCGAGGTGCAGGAAACCCTGCTGCGCCACGAAGCCACCGGCGACTACAGCGCCCCTGAATACATCGCGGCCTCCCGGGTGTTCTACGAGCGCCATGTATGCCGCCTGGACCCTTGGCCGGATGAAGTGACGCGGACCTTCGAGCAGGTGGACGCCGACCCGACCGTGTACCACGCCATGGTCGGTCCGAACGAATTCCACATCATCGGCAACACCAAGGACCTGAACATCATCGACAGCGTGGGCAAGATCAACGTGCCTTGCCTGCTGATTTCCGGGCGCTATGACGAGGCCACTCCGGCGGTGGTCAAACCCTTCCTGGATCTCATCCCCGGGATCACCTGGGCACTGTTCGAGAACTCCAGCCACATGCCCCATGTCGAAGAGCGTGTGGCGTGCATGGGCACGGTGGTGACCTTCCTCGACGAGAATCTCTGAGCCGAATGCTGGCTGGTTCGCCGGCGACTGTTTTCCCTAGACTGAGGCCTGTCGTGGTGCTTGCACCCGCAGGCCTGTTTTTTTGGGCGACTGTGACAGCAGATTTCGGTTGATGTTTTTTTCACATCACGGCCAATATAGTGGCCACCCTTGTTGGGGAGTAGCCTGCTCCTGACCTTCGGTCACGAGCGTCCGCGTCAACATTCTCGGCAGCAGCCGTGGCGTGGACACCTTCGGGATTGGCGAGACCAACGATGCATCCATGCCTGGAGTCGGGCGTGTGGTTGCGTCGTTGACTCACTGCCCGACTGGATAGCCCTCGTGAGCCCGATTTCACTCTTCTTCCTCGCCCTGGCCATGTCCACCGACGCCTTCGCGGTGGCCATCGGCAAAGGCTCCAGCCTGCACAAGCCGCGTTTCCTCGAAGCCCTGCGCACCGGCCTGATATTCGGTGTCATCGAGGCCATGACCCCGATCATCGGCTGGGGTATCGGCCAGGTGGCCCTGCAGTTCGTCAAGAACTGGGACCACTGGATCGCCTTCGGCCTGTTGCTCGCCCTTGGCCTGCACATGATCTGGAACGGCCTCCGGCACGACGACGAAGTCGAGGAAAAGGCCAGCCAGCACTCCTTCTTCATTCTCGCCGTGACCGCCTTCGCCACCAGCATCGACGCCATGGCCGTGGGCGTCGGCCTGGCCTTCGTCAACGTCAACATCCTGGTTGCAGCGGCGGCCATCGGCCTGGCCACGCTGGTCATGGTCACGCTCGGCGTGATGCTTGGCCGGGTATTGGGCGCGGTGGTCGGCAAGCGCGCCGAGATCGTCGGCGGCATCGTGCTGATGCTGGTGGGCGCGACCATTCTCTACGAACACCTGATGGGGGCAGCCTGATCGATGACGAGCACATTCCGATTGATGCGTACGCTGGCACTGGGCTGCGCGGCCGTGGTGACGGCGGCGCTCGGCTTCTTCGCCTGGCAGGGTTTCTATCCGGTGCAGGCCTCCGGTGACTGGCGCTACGAGGTGGCCTGGCGCAGCGTGCCGAAGGCCGCGTCGCTGGCCCCGCTGGCGGACGGCTCGCTGATGGTCAGCCAGGAACTGAAGGACGGCAAGGGCAGCATCATGCGCATCCTCCCGGACGGTGCCCGCGAAGTGGTGGTCGGCGGCCTGTCCAAGCCCGACGGCATGACCGCGGCCCAGGGCGGCTGGGTGTTCAGCCAGGAGACCGGTGGCGCGCCGGTGAGCCTGCTCAAGGACGGCAAGGTCACCGACCTGTTCCAGGGCGAGAACGTCCAGGGCTTGTGGAATGACGGCGAAGACCTGTACGCCATTGAGGACCGCAAGGACAACGGTCGCCTGCTGCGCTATCGCTGGAGCGATGGCTCGTTGAGCGTGCTGCGCGATCGTCTCGACGAAGCGGAGTCCATCACTCGCTGCAGCGATGGCCGCCTGCTCTACACGCAGAAGAAGCAGGGCGTGGTCCGCGAACTCAAGGACGATGGCAGCGACCCGGTGGTGCTGGACGGACTCAACCAGCCGACCTTCCTCATGTGCGACCCGCGCGGCCTGTGGATCAGCGAGGACTCGACCCATCGCGCACGCTTGCTGCTGGTGGATGCGCAGGGGCGGCAGCGCACCGTGCTGTCGTTCCTCAAGGCGCCGCAGTCGATCGTCGCCACGGCCCGCGGCACTTACCTGGTGGCCGAGGGTGGACGCAATCGGGTGCTGGAACTGTTGCCGCCGGAGCCTTCAGCGCGGAACTGAGCCGCCCGGGATCAACCCGCCCAGCAACAGGCGCGCGGCATTGCGCGCGGCGACGTCGTAGTCCATAGCCTCGGCGGGCAGCCCGGGCATCTGCCAGCCGCGGCTGACGCAGGACTGGGCCATGGCCCAGATGGTCAGCAGCGCGTGCTCCGGGTCCACCGGTGCCAGCAGGCCGCGGTCGATCCACTGCCGGATGCCGGCCAGGCTCTTCTGGGTCTGCGCCGTCCAGCGTGCGAAGAATTCGCCCGGCAGGCGCCGCGCGCCTTCACGCAGTTCGGCCATGAACACCTTGGAGGCGAATGGCTGGCGCTCGAACAGGCGGATCATGCGGACCAGCGTGTGGGTCAGGGCCTCGATCGGCGTCTCGTCATCCTCCAGCACCGGCATGCAGGCGCTCAGGTACGAGGGCGCGATGTCCTCCAGCACCTTGGCGTAGATGTTCTCCTTCGACTTGAAGTAGTAGTGCACGTTGGACTTCGGCAGGCCGGCCAGCTCGGCGATGGTGGCGATCTTCGTCGCGGCGTAGCCCTTGTCGGCGAAGGCTTCGCTGGCGGCGTCGAGGATGGTCCGGCGCACGGAGTCGTCGGCCGGGGACGGGTTGGCAGTCCGCGGCGCATCGAGGCGCGGGTCGAAAGGCATGATGTACATCGCGAATTCCTTGTTGTTACCGGATGGCGACGCAGATGTCGCGGCGCCATCGGAATCCAGAATATACAAAACTATATAGCGACGGCGTAAGAGCCTTGTATCGTTTCCTATATAACGCTCGCCTCAGGGTGTGGCCGGGCGCTGTGGTGTCACCGCATGGCCGAAGTTGCTGCCCATGCGCAGGCGGGTCGCGGCCTGGTTGAACAGGCCCAGCTGGTTGGGCTGGCGCTGGACGATGCGTTCCGACGAAAGGCTGCCACCGGCCTTGTGTCGCGGATCTTCCGGAGCGGCCATGAGTTGGCCCAGGCATTCGTAGGACTGGCTGCGGTAGCCGTTGACCTCGGCATTCATGCAACTGGGTTGCGCCCTTGGCGTGTCGGCCAGCAGCGGCGTGGCGAACAGCAGGGCGGCCAGGGTGATCAGGTGGCGGCAGGGCATGGTGAAGTCTCCCGATGACTGATCGGTCGCTTATACGCCTGCATCGCGCCGGCTTGCCACCTCGCTGTTTGTATCCACGGCGTCACACCACAGTCACAAAGTGCCATCACGATAGCCGGGTTGTATCCGGATGGAGTGCCGGGATAACGGCCCGGACAGGAACCCCCCCATGGTGCATGAGCGAGCACGGTTCATCGCGACGCTGCTGGCGTTGTTCGCCATGTGGGCGGCCAGTGTCGCGGTGTCCCACGCCGATCCTGCACCCGACAGACCCTCGCGCCTGGCGATGCTGGATTTCCAGCTGCCGGGCCAACCGCTGGGCAAGGCCTTGCAGGCCTATGGCGAACTGACCGGGATGGCCGTGCTGGTGGACGGCGCGCTGCTCAAGGGGCGCCGCTCGGCGGCGGTGATGGGGAGTTTCAGCGCCGCTGATGGCCTGACCCGGCTACTCGACGGTACCGGACTGGGCGCGCGCTATACCGGCGAGCACGCCTTTACCCTGGTGCCGCTGGCGCGCGCCGCCCAGGTGCAGGCCCGTGCGGAAAAACCGTTCGTGGTCGCCTTGCAGCGAGCGGTGACCAGGCGCCTGTGCCAATACCCGGAGCTTTATCCGGGTACTTTTCGTGCGGCATTGCAAATGTGGTTCGACCGTGGAGGCGTGTTGCAGCGGGTGACCCTGCTCGGTCCCACGGGCGACAGGGAAGTGGACGAGGCCCTGCCCGGGGCCTTGCAGGGAATGCAACTGGGGCGTGCGGCCCCCGCGTTGCCGGTGACGTTGTTGCTGGAACGCAAGGAGTCAGGGAAGAGCATCGAGTGCGAACACAGCCAAGGGGAGGCGGGGGGATGAAGGATGAGTCGGGGCAGAATGCGATGGTCAAGCTGCTGCTGGCCTCGTATGGCGATTTCCGGACCCGGCTCAAGCGTCGCCTGGGTTCCGAGGACCTGGCCGCGGACGTGCTTCACGAAACCTACCTGCGCGTCGACCGCCTGGGCGATATCGGCGAGGTCAAGCGGCCCCAGGCCTACCTGTTCCGCATCGCCCTGAACATTGCCGCCGACCTGCGCGAAAGCGATGCCCGCCTGCTCACCGGCGAAGAGGTGGAATCACTGCTGCATGGCGCCGAGGAGCAACTGGGCCCCGAGCGTATCGTCGGCGGGCACAACGACCTGGCGCTGCTGGTTTCCGCCCTGCACGAGCTGCCTCGCCGGCGTCGGCAGATCCTCGTCGCGGCGCGCCTGGAAGAAGCGCCGCACCTGGAGATTTCCAAGCGTTTCGGCATCTCCACGCGCACCGTGGAGAAGGAATTGAAGTCGGCACTGGGCTTTTGCGCCGAGCGCCTGCAAAGAAAAGTCATACAGAGGTTCGGTCCCGGCGCGGGAAAACCGTCTACTTGATGAACCTCCGGAAAACCGTGCCCCGTAGCCCATATCGATGACCGCCAACGATCCCGAACTTGCTTCTGCACCCTCCTTGCGCGACCAGGCCCAGGCCTGGTTGGTGCGTTTGACGTCCGGCAGTGCGACCCAGGGCGATGCCAATGCTTTCCGGCGTTGGTGCGAGCTCAGCCCGGAGCATGTCCGGGCCTTTGTCGAAGCCCGCCAGATGTGGCAACTGCTCGGCCAGGCGGCCAGCCTGCAGGACGGCGAAACCCGTCCGTTGCCTGCCGGGCTGTTGGCGGCCGGGCGACCGCGGGTGCTCGCCCGCCGGGCGTTCCTCGGCGGCGCGCTGGCTGCCGGTGTGGGCGCCTTGATGCTTTCTTCCGGGCGGATGACGCTCTCCGGCGGCGCGGCGGGCGACTATCGCACCGAGGTGGGCGAGCAGCGCCAGGTGCGCCTGGATGCCAGCACGGTGATCGAGATGAACACCGCGACCCGCCTCAACGTGCACCGTGAGCGTGCCGACTCGCTGATCGAATTGCTGGGGGGCGAGGCGGAGATCGATACGCGCCGTGCTGCGGCGGGCGAAGTGCTGCGGGTGGCTGCGGGCAATGGTTGCGTGGTGGTGCGTGAAGCGCAGTTCAATGTGCGCATGATCGAAGGGCGGACCAGCGTGGCCTGCCTCGGCGGGCAGCTGGAAATCGATCATCTGGGGCGGCGCTTCAGTCTCGCCAGCGGCCAGCGCATGAGCTACGACGACACCAGCGGCGGTGCCCCGGAGGCTTTCGACCGCAGCGAAACCAGCGCTTGGCGCCAGGGCATGCTGGTGTTCAACGATGCACCGATGGCCCAGGTGGTGGAGGAGATCAACCGCTATCGCCCGGGGCTGATCCTGCTGGTCGACGACGCCCTGGCGCGGCGCGTGGTGCAGGCGCGCTTCAGCGTGGCACAGTTGAACGATGTCGCGGCGCTGATCCGCAATACCTTTGGCGTGCGTGTGCGGCAGTTGCCGGGTGGGGTGGTGTTGCTGGGGTAGGGGGATGGATATCTACACATCCTGGTCAAGTGAAGCGCGGACTCTGTGGGAGCTGGCTTGCCAGCGATAGCGGTAGTGAATTCACCGACGTCATCGCTGCGGTTCGGCGTCCCGACAAGCCAGCTCCCACAGGGGCCGCGTTGCCTGGGCGGTTTCGGTATTCAGTTCGGGACGAAATCAGGGGGAACCCAGCACCCGCCGATAGCGCTCGCCGCCACTGCGCTCGACGACAACCTCGACGCCGGTTGGCTGCCCATCGCCCAAGGCTCCCCAGCCCTTGTCCGCCGACCACCCTCGCACCGCGAACCGCCTGACCTGATCCAGCACCTTCACCTCGTCCCGCGGCGCCGCCAGCGGCCAGTCGACGCTCGCCTTGCCGGTGGCGCGATACAACTGGTCGCCACGCTTCAACCAGCGCACCCGTTGTAGCGCCCCCGGTGGTTGCGTCACCAGGCGAATCACCTCGATCCCGTCATCGCTGCGCCGCAGCGCGGCAACCGGCGGTTCCAGGTTGCCCAGGCGATCCTCGGCCCGAAGCTCCAGATCCCGCTGCAACTGCTTCAACGCCCGGTCCAGCGCCGCAGACTGCTCGCTGGCGCGCTGCATGCGCTGCGATCCGTCGCCGATGCTGTCCAGGCCACGCCAGGCAATCAGGCTGACCAGGGCCATCAGCAAGATCGCCACCATGACCTCGATCAGAGTGAAACCCGACTGCCGTTTCCTTGCCTCAGCGCACCTGCACATGACCATCCGCCTCCCGTTCCACCAGCACGCTGTTCTGCCCGTCCGACAGGCGGATGCGCAGCGCCGGCGCTATCCATTCGGCCTCCAGTTGCACCACCCGACGCGGCTGCACCTGGACCTCCACGGCCCCTGCCCGCCATTCGGCCGGGCGCAACAGGGTGTCGCCGCGCAGCACCTCGCCGCTGCCCACCACCACGAAACGATAGCCCCGCCGGTCCGGTTGCCAGCGCACCGGTATTCCACGCAAGCGTGCCTCGGCCTGGGCCAGCGGCAGTTGCAGGGCCAGGCGCTGGGCATCTTCGCGCAGCAGCCGGGCGGGGTCCGGGCGGCTCGACAGGCCGATGGCGGCGCTGGCGATGCCGATGATCACCAGCACCACCATCACCTCGATCAGGGTAAAACCGGATTGCTCCCGAGTCGGTGACACAAAACCGTGAAGTTTGCTGGCTACCCTGCGCCCACCGACGACCCTGGCAGAGGAGGCCCCGTCATGCACTTCACCTTGCGTCCCGACCTGACCCACGCAGCACAGGCCTGCGGCTGGCTGGCCCTGGCCGGCGGCGTGCTGTTCTGGGCGGTCAACGGCGCCAGCCCGCAGCTCGAAGCCGGCGCGCTCACCACCCTGGAAGCGCCCGTCGAACAGGCACCGCTGGCCGCTGCGCGCTGGTTCGCCGCACCGTCCGGCGACCTCGACGCACGCCTGCTCGGCATTCTCGCCGGGGCCCGCCCCGTGGTGCTGCTGAGCCTGGATGGCAAGGCACCCCAGGCCTTCCGTGAAGGCGAAACGCTGCCCGGCGGCGCGCGGATCAAGCAGATCAGCGGCGACACCCTGGTCATCGAGCGCCACGGACGCGAGCAACGGGTGGTGGTGCCGGCATTGGTCGCACCACCGGCGCTGGCGGAACTGAAGGCGCGCTGAAGTCATCGGCGGCGCTCCAGGACGGTGAACAGACGCGCCAGCGGCGGGTCGGACTCGCCGCTGGCGCGGACCTCCACCCAGACCCGCCACAGGCGTGCCTGCGGCAGCGGTTGCAAGCGGACCTCGCAGCGCAGGCGCAGGGCGCCCTGGGTGCAGTCGCTGTTGCCGGCGGACGGCTCGACCTGCAGGCGCAACTCGGCCAGGCGACTGTCCGCCGCGGCCAGGGCCAGGGTCTTGTCGCGCAGGCGCGCGTTGCTGTCGATCATCTGCGCGGTGGCGCGACTGGCGGCCGCCAGGGCCACCGCGACTATGGCCAGGGCCACCAGCACCTCGATCAGGGTGAAGCCACGTTGCGACGGTCTGCGCATCGTCAGGGTCTCGCCAGGCGGGAGTCGGCAGGCTAGCCGCGGCAGGTGACCGCTGCTTGACCGAAGCTCGGGAGCTTTCCTGTCGCCCGCTGTGCGCGAAAGCGCGACGCAGAGCCGTGCCGCCGCTTCAGCCAGGACAACGCACCCGAGGATTTGGCACGTCCCTGACACATCACCTTGAAACAATCCGCCGCACATCGCAGTCAGCCAAGGAGCGTCGACATGGATATCGGGCAGTACCGCCGTCAAGGAAAGCGGCAAGCGGGCTTCACCCTGATCGAGATCATGGTGGTGGTGGTGATCCTCGGCATCCTCGCCGCCATGGTGGTGCCCAAGGTCCTCGACCGGCCGGACCAGGCCCGGGCCACGGCCGCACGCCAGGACATCGCCGGCCTGATGCAGGCGCTCAAGCTCTATCGTCTCGACCAGGGCCGCTACCCGAACCAGAACCAGGGGCTCAAGGCGCTGGTGGAAAAGCCCGCGTCCGGCGGACAGGACAGCGGACGTGGCTACCTCGAACGCCTGCCGAACGATCCCTGGGGCCATCCGTACCAGTACCTCAACCCCGGCGCCAATGGCGAAATCGACGTGTTCTCCCTGGGTGCGGACAACCAGCCCGGCGGCGAAGGCGTGAACGCCGACATCGGCTCCTGGCAGTTGTGAGGTTGCCGTGCACCCTTGGAGCAGACGCCAGGACGGCGTGGCGATCATCAGTGCGCTGCTGGTGGTCACTGCGGTCGCGGTGATCGTCACCGGGCTGATCGCCCGCGAGTCGGCCCGCCTCGACCAGGTCGACGACGAGCAACAGCGCCTGCAGGCGTACTGGGCACTGCAAGGCGGGTTGCTGTGGGTGCGCCAGGGCCTGGAGGAACAGCGCCGTGCCGAACCGCTGACCCATCTGCAACAGCCTTGGGCCGCGCCGACCCTGCGTCTGCTGCTGGCGCCGGGGCAGGCGGCGTACGAAGCCCGGGTCGACGACGAGCAGGGCAAGTTGAACCTGCGCAATCTGGTGCTGGGCAACGAAGCGGACCCGCGTGCGGAAGAGGAATTCCTGCGCCTGGCCACCTCGCTGCAAGTGCCGGACGTGCAGGCCCGGCGCATCATCGAGCGGGTGCTTGCCGGCATCGGCCATGCACCGGCCGGCGCTGCCGCCGCGCTGGCCGCGCGCGGTGCGCAGGAAGCCTTCGACAGCGGTCGCGATACCTCGCCCAACGCCGCGTTGCGCTACCAGCCGGCGCGCCTGCCCGCGCTGCGCCACTTCGCCGACCTGGCCGCAACGCCAGGGATCGACGCTCGCACCCTGGAGCGCCTGCGCGACTACGTCACCGTGCTGCCGGGCAACACCTGGGTGAATGCCAATACCGCCCCGGCCGTGGTCCTTGCCGCGATGGTGCCGGGCTACCCGCTGTCGCGCATGCAGTCGCTCCTGGCCGAGCGCGATCGCGGCGTGCACTTTCTCAATCGCGGCGACTTCGTCAGCCGGCTGGGCCTGCCTGGCTTGCAGGGCTCCAATATCCGCGTCGGCATCACCAGCGGTTTCTTCCTCGTCCATGGCCGTACCCAGGCCCAGGGCCGGACAGTGACCCAGCAGGCGCTGGTGCGCCGCCAGGATGACGGCAGCACGCAAACACTCTGGAGTGAATCATGAAGGCGCATTGGCGCGGCGTGCTGCCGCCCCTGGAACAGCTCGACAGCAAGTCGCTGCTGCGGCTGAGCTGGCTGTCGGCTGCTGGCGAGGTCAAGGTCTATGGCCAACTGCGGCTGGACGAGGTGGCGGCGAGCATTGGCCGGCATCCGCTGTCCGTCTACCTGCATCCGCTGGATTGCCGGCTGACCAGCCTGCAACTGCCGGCGCTGCCCGCCGCGCGTCTGGCGACTGCCGTGGAACTGGCGATCCAGCCCCTGCAACTGGGCGATCCCGGCAGTGTCAGCACGGCCTGGGGCGCACGCAGCGCGGACGGCGAAGTGCCCGTTGCCTGGCTCGACACTTCGCAACTGGGGCGCATCCGCCGGGTGCTGGGCGAGTGCCGACTGACGGCCCGGGATGTATTGCCGACGCCGTTCCTGTTGCCGGCAGGGGAGGCACCGACGGCGTGCATCTGGGATGGCTGCCTGCTGCTGCGCCTGGATCGCCAGCGGGCGCTGGTCTATCCCGTGGCGGAAGCGGCGCCCGCCGAAGAGGGCTGGCAACACCTCGGCGGGCGCGACGACCCGCGCTGCTGGACCGGTGAGGTGCCCGGCTGGGGCTTGCGCCTGGCGGCAGCGGGTGGCGCCAGTGGTGAAGGCCTGGGCCGGGCTGCGGCGATCTGGGCGGCAGCGCTGCTGGTGTGGATTGGCGGTCTGCACTGGTACAGCGGCGAGCTCAGCCACGAGGGCCAGCGCCTCGAAACCCAGTTGCGCCAGCGCGTGCAGGCGGCGTTCCCGGAACTGCCGGTCGTGCTCAATCCCTTGCAGCAAGCGCGAGAACGCCTCACCGCCCGCAGCAGCGGCAATGCCGAGAGCTTCAGCGGATTGCTGCGGGCGGCGGGCGAGGGCGGGGCATTCCTCGACGGTCGCCTGGAGCGCCTGCAGTACGCCGAGGGCGCGCTGCAACTGCACGTGCTGCCTGGACGCAATGCGGTCGACCTGGCGTCCTGGCAGAGCGGCCTGGCCGGCCTCGGCATCCAGGCCGAAGCGCGGGACAAGGGCTGGCACCTGGCACGCGCCAGCGTCGTCGCGGCGACGGAAGACAATCATGAATAAGCGCCTGGCACTACAACTCGCACCGCTGCGCCAGCGCTGGGCGAAACTCGCGCCGCGCGAGCGCCGCACCCTGTCGCTGGGTGGCCTGGCCGTTGGCTTGCTGCTGGTCTGGCAGGTTTTCGTCGAGCCCCCGCTGGCCCGTATCGATCATTGGCGTGAGCGCCTGCCGGCGTTGCAGCAGCAGACACGCGAACTGGATCGCCTGCTGGGCGCCGCCACGCCCCGTGTCGCCGCCGACAGCGCCAGCCTGCAACGCAGCCTGGAGGCGGCCGGGCTGAAGGCCCGGGTGGACGACGGGACGCCGGGCGAATGGCACCTCGACGTGCCGCAGGCGTCTGGTCCGGCATTACTTGACTGGCTGGGCCAGGCGCCCGCCGAGATCGGTTTCGAGGTGGCCTCGGTGCGTATCGAGCGACTCGCCGACGACCCCGCGAGCCTCCCCACGGATGCGGTGAGTGCCCAGGTCGTTCTGTTATCCCACGCTGTGAACAAGGATTCCCCATGACCCTCATTCCAGGACTTCCCGGCCTGCGCCTGCTGGGAGCGGCCAGTGTCGCGCTGCTGATGAGCGCCTGCGCCAGCACCGCGCAGGATACCCGGCCACTGCCGCCCGACGAGGAGATCGGCAAGCCGCTGACCCTGGTCCGCCCGGCCGCGCCGATCCGCAATGTCGATGTGCAGGAGCGCCCCCAGGCGGCGCAGGCACGCCGGGCCCTGAGCGGCAGCCGGGCGGCGGCGCCACGCAGCAGCGCCAGCGCCGCCCCGACATCGCCAGGGCTCGGCGAGCAGCCGGTGAACCTGAACTTCGTCGATGCCGATATCGACGCGGTGGTCCGTGCGCTGTCCCGCGCCACTGGCCGGCAGTTCATCGTCGATCCACGGGTCAAGGGCAAGCTGACCCTGGTGTCCGAAGGCGAGGTGCCGGCTCGCCGCGCCTACCAGATGCTGCTCTCCAGCCTGCGCCTGCAAGGCTTCAGCGTGGTCGACAGCGACGGCGTCAGCCAAGTGGTACCGGAAGCCGATGCCCGGGTGATTGGCGGGCCGATGTACAACGCCGACCAGCCGGCGGCCGGCGGCATGGTCACGCGGACCTTCCGCCTGCGCTACGAGAACGCCGTCAACCTGATCCCGGTGCTGCGCCCGATCGTCGCGCAGAACAACCCGATCAACGCCTACCCCGGCAACAACACCGTGGTGGTCACCGACTACGCCGAGAACTTGGAGCGGGTCGCCCAGGTCATCGCCAGCGTCGACACACCGGCCGCCGCCGACATGGACGTGGTGCCGGTGCAGAACGGCATCGCCAGCGATATCGCCGCGACCATTACCGACCTGCTGGAGAACCAGGGCGGCGACAGCGCGCAGAAGACCGTGGTGATCGCCGACCCGCGCTCCAACAGCCTGGTGATCCGCGCCCCGAGCCCCGAGCGCACGCAACTGGCACGCGACCTGATCGCCAAGCTCGACAGCGTGCAAAGCAACCCCGGCAACCTGCACGTGGTGTACCTGCGCAATGCCCAGGCGACCAAGCTGGCCCAGGCCCTGCGCGGCATGCTCACCGGCGACTCCGGCACAACCGGCGAAAGCGACGATGGCCGCAGTCGCCTCAGTGGCGCGGGCGCCAAGGTCGGCAGCAGTTCCAGCAATGGCAGCAACAGTACCGGCACCTCCACCAGCAGCATGGGCAACAACCTGAGTTCGGCGCCCTCCGGCGTGCCTGCGAACAACGGCATGAGCGGCTCGACCCAGAATGGCGAATCCGCCTCCGGGTTCTCCGCCGGTGGCGTCACGGTGCAGGCCGATGCCACCACCAACACCCTGCTGATTTCCGCGCCGGAGCCGCTGTACCGTAACCTGCGGGAAGTCATCGACCTGCTCGACCAGCGTCGCGCCCAGGTGGTGATCGAAGGCCTGATCGTCGAGGTCGGCGAGGACGAAGCCAGCGAGCTGGGCGTGCAATGGCAGGCCGGCAACCTCGGTGGCAACGGTGTGTTCGGCGGCGCCAACCTGGGTGGCAGCGGTTTGAACACCGCGGCGAAGAACTCGCTCGATGTCTTGCCCAGCGGTCTCAGCGTCGGCCTGGTGGACGGCACGGTGAACATTCCCGGGATCGGCGAGGTGCTCGACCTCAAGGTCCTGGCTCGCGCCCTGAAAAGCCGTGGCGGCAGCAACGTGCTGTCGACGCCCAACCTGCTGACCCTGGACAACGAGCCGGCGAGCATCATGGTCGGCCAGACCATCCCCTTCGTCAGCGGCCAGTACGTCACCGACGGCGGCGGCACCAGCAACAACCCGTTCCAGACCATCCAGCGCGAGGACATCGGCCTGAAGCTGAACATCCGCCCGCAGATTTCCGAAGGCGGCACGGTAAAGCTCGACGTCTACCAGGAAGTCAGCAGCATCGACACGCGCACCGTGTCGCCGGCCGGGCTGATCACCAACAAGCGCGCGATCGACACCAGCATCCTGCTCGACGACGGGCAGATCATGGTCCTCGGCGGCCTGCTGCAGGACAACGTCACTGACCTCAACGAAGGCATCCCGGGGCTGTCCAGCCTGCCGGGGATCGGCTCGCTGTTCCGCTACCAGAAGCGCCAGCGCACCAAGACCAACCTGATGGTGTTCCTGCGTCCGTACATCGTCCGCGATGCCGATACCGGGCGCAGCGTCACCCTCAACCGCTACGACTTCATCCGCCGTGCCCAGCAGCGCGTGCAGCCGCAGCACGACTGGGCCCTGAGCGACATGCAGGCACCGGTGCTGCCGCCGGTGGGCAGCGCCGTGCCGTTGCCGCCACCGGCGCAGGTGCGGCCGATGCGCGCGGTGCCGATGGAAGGTGAAACCCGGTGAGCGCCATCCCCTACGGCTGGGCCAAGGCGCAGCGGGTGGTGTTGAGTGCTGGCGAGGCGGGCACGGTCCTGTTGTTCAGCCCGCGCACGCCGGGCTGGGCCCTGGCCGAAGCCCGTGCGCGCTACCCCGACGTGCTGTTGCGCCAGGTCAGCGAAGAGGAACTGGACAGCAGCCTCACCGCCGCCTACGCCGATACCGGCGGCGCGGCGGCGGCGGTGGATGCGGCGAGCAGCGAGGCGGACCTGGAACGCCTGGTGCAGGACATGCCCGAGGTCACCGACCTGCTGGAAGCCGAGGACGGCGCGCCGGTGATCCGCATGATCAACGCACTGCTCACCCAGGCTGCCGGCGATGAAGCCAGCGACGTGCATATCGAGCCGTTCGAAAGCCATTCGGTGGTGCGCTTTCGCGTCGATGGCGGCCTGCGCGACGTGGTCGCGCCGCGCAAGGCGCTGCATGCCGCGCTGGTCTCGCGGATCAAGATCATGGCGCAACTGGACATCGCCGAGAAACGCCTGCCCCAGGACGGACGCATCGCCCTGCGGGTGGCCGGGCGGCCGATCGATATCCGCGTGTCCACCGTGCCCACCGGGCATGGCGAACGGGTGGTGATGCGCCTGCTGGACAAGCAGGCCGGGCGCCTGCGCCTGGAAACCCTGGGCATGAACCCGCGCCTGCTGGCCCAGCTCGACGGCATGATCCGCCAGCCCCATGGCATCGTGCTGGTCACCGGCCCCACCGGCAGCGGCAAGACCACCACCCTGTACGCGGCGCTGGCCCGGCTGGATGCCAGCACCAGCAATATCCTCACCGTGGAAGACCCGGTGGAATACGACCTGTCCGGCATCGGCCAGATCCAGGTCAACGCGCGCATCGACATGACCTTCGCCGTGGCCCTGCGCGCCATCCTCCGGCAGGACCCGGACGTGATCATGATCGGCGAGATCCGCGACCTGGAAACCGCGCAGATCGCCGTGCAGGCCTCCCTCACCGGGCACCTGGTGCTCGCCACCCTGCACACCAACGACGCGGTGGCGGCGGTGACTCGCCTGGTGGACATGGGCGTCGAGCCTTTCTTGCTGGCGTCCTCGCTGCTCGGCGTATTGGCCCAGCGCCTGGTGCGCCGGCTGTGTCCGCACTGCAAGGTCGAGGAAGGCGGGGTGTGGCGTCCGGTGGGCTGCCCGGCCTGCGCCAATACCGGCTACGCCGGGCGCACCGGCATCCACGAACTGTTCTGCGTCGATGACGCCATCCGCCGCCGCATTCACCTGGGCGACTCCGAGCAAGACCTGCGCGAGGCGGCCCGTGCCGCCGGCATGGCCAGCCTGCGCGATGACGCCGGGCGCTGGATCGAGAGTGGCGCCACTACCCTGGAGGAGGTCCTGCGGGTCACGCGGGAAAACTGATGCCGACTTTTCTCTACGAAGCCGCCGACGGCCAGGGCCGTCTCGAACGCGGCACCCTCGAAGCCGAGGGCCAGCGCGCTGCCCTCGGCCAGTTGCGCCAGCGCGGCCTGACCCCGGTGGCGCTGGAAGAACAAAGCCGTACCAGCGCCGCGCTGTTCGCTCCACGCTTGTCCGACAGCGAGCTGGCCTGGGCCACCCGCCAGCTCGCCAGCCTGCTCGCCGCCAGCCTGCCGCTGGAGGCCGCGCTGGGCGCGACCCAGGACCAGGCCGAGCGCAAGCATATCGCCGCCACCCTCGGCGCGGTGCGCAACGACGTGCGCAGCGGCATGCGCCTGGCCGAAGCCCTGGCCGAGCGACCACGGGACTTTCCCGAGATCTACCGGGCGCTGGTGGCGGCGGGAGAAGAGTCCGGCGACCTCGCCCGGGTCATGGAGCGCCTTGCCGATTACATCGAGGAGCGCAACGCCCTGCGCGGCAAGATCACCACCGCCTTCATCTACCCCGGCGTGGTGGGGCTGACCTCGCTGGGCATCGTCGCGTTCCTGCTGGGCTACGTGGTGCCCCAGGTGGTCAGCGCCTTTACCCAGGCGCGCCAGGACCTGCCGGGGCTGACCCTGGCCATGCTCACCGCCAGCGACTTCCTGCGGGCCTGGGGCTTCACCTGCGCGATGGGCCTGGGCGGCACCTTCTGGGGCTGGCGCCTGTACCTGCGCAAGCCCGAGGCACGCCTGGCCTGGCACCGCCTGGTGTTGCGCCTGCCGATGTTCGGACGCTTCGTGCTGGGGGTGAATACCGCGCGCTTCGCCTCGACCCTGGCCATCCTCGGCAGTGCCGGCGTGCCGCTGCTGCGCGGCCTCGACGCGGCGCGCCAGACCCTCGGCAACGAAGCCCTGGCCGGTGCCGTGGCCGAGGCCACCGCGCAGGTTCGCGAAGGCCGCTCGCTGGCCCTGGCCCTGAAGACCCAGGGCCTGTTCCCGCCGATCCTCGTGCACCTGGTCGCCAGCGGCGAGAAGACCGGGGCCCTGCCACCCATGCTCGACCGCGCCGCGCAGACCCTGTCGCGGGATATCGAACGGCGCGCCATGGGCCTCACCGCGCTGCTGGAGCCACTGATGATCGTGATCATGGGCGGGGTGGTACTGACCATCGTCCTGGCCGTGCTGATGCCGATCATCGAGATGAACCAGCTGGTGAAGTAGAAACTTTTTTCGGGCCCTGGCCTTGCTCCCGTGTGGCGCTTTGCAGGCACACGGGAGTGCATGTCAGGCGCATGACGGCCTGGCGCCCGCGGCGCCTCTGACCTGGCCCGAAAATGCCCGCTCCACGCGTCTGTTCCGCACCTTCCGGCACAGCGCCAATACCCGAAGAAAACACGGTGAAAGTCCCGAGCATTTTTCCTTGGGCTGTCACCGGCGGCTGCGACCTTTACTCCGCAGCCCCGAGCCCGGCAGGGAGCCTGGTCGGGCGGGGCGCGACACGATGCAAGACACCCTCAATGCACCCCAACGCTAATAGGAGCTTCTTCATGTTCAAGCGCACTCTGCTCGCTGCCTCCCTGGGCCTCGCCGCCCTCGCTTCCGCCCAAGCCATGGCCGTCACCGGCGGCGGCGCCTCGCTGCCAGCCGACCTCTACAAAAGCACCGTGGATGGCATCCTGCCTAGCAACTTCAGCTATGCAGTGACTGGCAGCGGCACTGGCAAGTCGGCTTTCCTGACCAACAACTCCGCTCTGTTCAGCACCACTGGCACCGTGCACTTCGCTGGTAGCGACTCGATCCTGAGTGGCACCGAGCTGACCAACTACAACAACAACTTCAGCGCCTCGTACGGTCCGCTGATCCAGGTTCCTTCGGTCGCCACTTCGGTCACCATCCCGTACAAGAAAGCCGGCAACACCACCCTGAACCTGACCTCGCAGCAACTGTGCGATGCCTTCTCCGGTGCCAAGACCACCTGGGGCGCCCTGCTCAACACCACCGATAGCACCCCGATCCGCATCGTCTACCGCAACGTTTCCAGCGGCACCAGCGAACTGCTGACCCGTCACCTGAACTCCGTCTGCTCGTCGCAGTTCGGCGTCAGCTCGACCTTCACCAGCGCTCGCCTGGCTGGCGGCACCCTGCCAAGCAACTGGGTCGGTGTAGCCGAGACCGCAGATGTCGTTGGTCAAGTGAACGCCGTGGACGGCTCCATCGGTTATGTCAGCCCTGACATGGTCAACATCGACAGCAACGCCGAAGTTGCCCAAGTCAACGGCAAGCTGCCAACCCGCGCCCTGGTGACCCAGGCCCTGGCTTCGTCCGCCGTTCCGGCTGACGCCGTGAAGAACAACCCTGCCCAGTGGGTACCGGTGTTCACCAACCCGGCGGCTGGCTACCCGATCGTTGGCTACACCAACTTCATCTTCGGCCAGTGCTACAAGGACGCCAACGTTGCTGCTGACGTACGTGCCTTCATCACCAAGCACTGGGGTGGCAACACCACCGCTACCGCAGTCCGCGATCATGGCTTCATCGCGCTGACTTCGGGCTGGAAAACCGCTGTACACGACACCTTCGTCAGCAACACCAGCGGTCTGAACCTGGACATCAACAACGCCAACGTCTGCAACGCCAGCGTTGGTCGTCCATAAGACGCTATCCGTAGCAAAGAACCCGGCAGCGCTTGCGCTGCCGGGTTTTTTCTTTTCCAGCGTCACCATGGTCCATGAACTTTGCGTGACAAATCTTCGGCCCCGAGCGCTTGCCCCCGTCTATCCATTAATGCGCGCCGCTCAGGGTGGCGCCCCGACGAACAAGCCAAGGAAGTCCGAGTCATGCCGTTCTCTTCGCCGTCCCTTGCCGATTCCTCCGTGTACCCGCTGTCACGTCTCAAGCCGCTGGCCAAGGCCATTGCGCTGCTGATGGTGGCCGGCGGTGCCCAGGCCGCCGGCCAGCCCTTCGGCGGGGCCTGGTTCGCGGCCAAGGGCGCGGCCCAGGGCAGCGGCGGGGGACGCACCGGCGCCCAGTTGCCAAGCATGACGCCGCCGCCCCTGGCCCAGCAGCAGAAGGCCAACCAGCAGTTGCAGCGCTCTCTGCAGAACCTTAACAACACGGTCGCCGCCATCGCCGCGCAGCAGGCCCTGCAGGCCGCGGGACGCAACACGCCGGTGGGCGGCACGGTAGTGCCCGACGGGCTGGGCGCGGGTGGCCTGCAGGTGGACAGTTCGATGTCCTTCGACCAGGCCTGGCAGAACGCCAAGGGCCCGGTGGAAACCCGCAACGACGGCAAGGTCCAGGTCACGGTGGAGCAGACCGCCGACAAGGCCATCCTCAACTGGGAGAGTTTCAACGTCGGTCGCGACACCACCCTGAAGTTCCAGCAGCAGAGCGACTGGGCGGTGCTCAACCGGGTCAACGACCCGCAGGCGCGCCCGAGCCAGATCCTCGGCCGCATCGAGGCCGACGGCACGGTGATGGTGCTCAACCGCAACGGCGTGATCTTCGACGGCACCAGCCAGGTCAACACCCGCAACCTGGTGGTCGCCGCCGCCAGCATGAGCGACAGCCAGTTCCGCGATAACGGCCTGTACGCCAACAACAACGCTCAACCGAGCTTCACCGATGCCGCCGGTGCGGTGCGGGTGGAGCGCGGGGCGCAGATCACCACCCGCGACCCGGCGACCAGCACCGCCGGCGGCGGCTACGTGCTGTTGCTGGGCAACGAGGTGGAGAACGCCGGCAGCATTTCCACCAACCGTGGCCAGACGCTGCTGGCGGCCGGCGACAACTTCGTCATTCGCAAGGGCGTGGGCAGCGACGGCAACCTCACGTCCACCACGCGTGGCAACGAGGTGCAGGCGCTGCAGGTGGCGGGCGGCTCCGGGGCGGTGCGCAACAGCGGCATCATCCAGGCTGCCAGCGGCGATATCAGCCTGGCCGGGCGCACGGTGCAGCAGGATGGCGTGCTGCTGGCCAGCACCTCGGTGGACACCCGCGGCACCCTGCACCTGAAGGCCAGCGAAGCGGTGACCCTGGGCGAGGGCAGCACCAGCGCCATCCTCCTCGACAGCAGCGGCAGTACCGCGCTGGACACCCAGCGCGCCGCCGCCCTGGTACCCGTGAGCGGCGCCACCGGCGAGATCAGCCTGGCCGACCTCGACCGCCGCGAGCAGTCGCGCATCGAGATCACCAGCAACGGTACCGTCGATTTCCAGGGCGGCTCCGTGACCCTCGCCACCGGCGGCCAGGTGGTGGTCAACGCCGGGCAGCGCGCCCTGGTGCGCGATGGTGCGAACATCGACGTGTCCGGTGCGGTCGGCGTCAAGGTCGCCATGGAAACCAACAGCATCAAGGTCAACGTGCAGGGCAACGAGCAGCGCGATGCCTCGGTCAACCGCGAGAGCGGCACCCTCAACAGCCAGGACGTCTGGGTCGATGTGCGCGATCTGGTGCGTGTAGCCGCTGGCACCAACGGCTATGCCAGCGACCGCTGGTACACCGCGGGTGGCCTGCTGGAAGTCGCCGGTTATCTCGGCACCCAGGGCCACTCGGTGGGCGAGTGGATGGCCCAGGGCGGCAGCGTGCGCTTCACCGGCAACGACCTGGTGACCCAGCAGGGCTCGCAGATCAACCTGTCCGGCGGCACCCTCGACGTGCAGGGCGGCTACATCAGGCAGACCTGGCTCAAGGGCAGCGACGGGCGCCTGTACGAGCTGTCCAAGGCTCCGGGCGACCTGCTCTACGACGGCATCTATCGCGGCTACGAGGATTACAGCGAACGCTGGAACCAGACTCGCACCTTCTACAACCCGCTGATCGGCGCCTCGCAGCGCTACGAGAACGGCTACACCGTGGGCCGCGATGCCGGCAGCCTGGTGGTCGGCACGGCCAATGCGGTGCTGCAGGGCGATATCGTCGGCACGGTGTTCCAGGGCGACAGCCAGACCCAGGCGGCGCAGGCTGGGCTGGACGGCTACAACCAGTCGCAGAAGGCGCTGGCCCGCGGTGCCCAGCTGATCGTCGGCGAGTACACCCCGTACTACGTGAAGAGCAGCGGGCTGTTGCAGTACGCCCTCGGTGCCAGTGCGCAGACCGTGCAGCGGGTCGACATCGCGGCCGGCGTCGGTGTCGATGCCGGCACCATCGGCCTGGACGACAGCGTCGACGGCACGCGCCAGGGCTCGCTGAGCCTGGACAGCGATCTGCTCAACAGCTTCGGCCTCGGTGGTCTGAAGATCTCGGCGCTGGAGTCGGTCGAGGTCAATGACGCGCTGCAACTGGCCGACGGCGGCGAGCTGGGGCTGTTCGCCAAGCGCGTCGAGATCAACGCCGACCTGACCGTACGCTCCGGTGTGATCGAAGCCGGTAACGTGCGCGAGCAGGTTGCTCTGGGTTCTGCGGCCATCGATGTCTACCTGAGTCCGCTGGACCAGCAGGGTAGCCTGCGGGTAGCGGACGGCGTGCATCTGGATGCCAGCGGGCGCTGGAGCAACCAGTTGCTCGACGCCGACGCCGGTACCCTGGCTGCCTGGCGCGACGGCGGTCGCATCAGCCTGCGCAACGGTGGCGATGTAGTACTGGGCGATGGCTCGCTGCTGGATGTGTCGTCGGGAGCAAGCATCGGTGCCGACGGCGAGCGCCGTGGCGGCAAGGGCGGCGATATCACCTTGCATGCCAGCGCCAGCACGGCATTGGCCGCGACCGGTGCGTTGCAGCTCGGTGGCGAGCTGCGTGGCCTGGGCATGACGGGGGCGGGCACGCTGTCGCTGCGTTCGGGTCGGGTCAACATCGGTGGCAGTGCCACTGAGGCGGCTGACGAGACACTTTACCTGGCGCCGGAGCTGTTCTCTCTTGGCTTTGCCAGCTATGAAGTCAAGGGGCAGGCAGGGCTGGAGGTGGTCGAGGGAGCCCAGGTGCAAGTCACTCGCCCGGTCTGGCGCTGGACGGAAAGCGCCAGTGCGGTCTCAAGCAACGCGGTCGTGACCCAGGCGCTGGAGGCCTGGGCACCGCCGCTGTACCAGGAAGATCCGCTGGCAGGTGTGTTGAGCCAGCGTGCGGGCGCCAGCCTGGCGCTCCAGGTCGGTGGCGATGTCGCCAGCCTCGTCGACGCCGCCAGTCAGAACCTGATCATCGGCCAGGGCAGTCTGTTGCAGGTCGATCCAGGCCAGTCCATTCGCGTGCGCGGTCCTGGCCAGATCACGGTGCTCGGCAGCCTGCTGGCCCATGGCGGCAGCATCGATATCCGCCAGCAGCAGTTCGGCGATATCGATTCCGCCGAGAACGAGGCGTTGGGCGACAACCAGGTGAACGGGCGGTCGATCTGGATCGGCGAGCAGGCCCTGCTGGACGTCTCTGGCCAGGCCAACCGGGCTCTGGACTGGCAAGGGCGGCGCTACGGTCGGGTCGATGCTGGCGGCAGCATCGTCATCGGTGGCACCGTGGACACCCAACTGGCGACGGCAACCGCCTCGGATGCCTTTATCGTCCTGCGTCCCGGCTCGCGCCTGGAGGCTTCCGGGGCTGGCACCGTACTGGATATCCGTGGCCTTGGCAGTCGTGAAGTTGCCAGCAACGGTGGCAGCATCTACCTGTCTTCCCACCGTGGCCTGCTGCTCGACGGCGACTTGCATGCCGCTGCGGGCGGCGCGACGGCGGCTGGTGGCAGTTTGCAGATCGCCCTGGAAACCCCTGTCTACACCAACACCACCACCGATGCGGCAGTCCTCGGTGTGCGCCGTCTGGTGCTGGGGCAGTCGCATGACGGGGAAGACGCCCTGGCCGATGCCCTGCCCGGTGAGACCAGCGCTGGCCTGGTGTATGGCCGGGCCCGGGTCTCTGCCGATGACATCCAGACAGGCGGCTTCTCTGACCTGACCCTGTTCAGCCATGGCGTGCTGGCGCTGGAAGCCGGTACCAGCCTTGCGCTCAACCAGGCACTTCGCTTGTACGGCTCCACATTCGAGGCGCTGGCTTCGTCCACCGAGCCACTGCCTGTGGAACTGCGGGCGCCTTATGTGTTGCTGTCCGGAACGGGCCAGTACTTCGCTGGCCCCACACGGTTGAACCCGCTACCGTCCTCTATTCAACCCTCAGCCCTGACACCGGCTGGAACGCTGAATGTGCACGCAGGCCAGTTGCTGGACGTGGCGGGCGGCGTTTACCTGGGCGCACAGGCCTCGCTGCTGAACAACAGCCCATTCGCTTCCACCCTGGAGCTGACGGGCTTCGCCGACACCGAACTGCACAGCGATGGCGAGCTGCGTTTCCTGTCGCACTATGGCAACGCTGCCCGTACCCAACTCTGGGTGCCTGGCGACCTCGACCTGCTGGCAACACAGATCTATCCGGCTACGGGCGCCATTGCCACGGTCATGGCGGGTTATCGCCGTATGGAGGGTCAACCGCAAATCGACCCCGAATCCGTGCTGCGCATCGGACGGGTGGGTAACGCCACGCCGGCGATGCCGTACTCGGCATTCGGCCAGTTGGACCTGGGCGCCGGATCGATCGAGCAGGGCGGGGTCCTGCGTGCACCCTTGGGGGCGATCAGCTTCAGCGGCATTGCCTCGATCGGACTCAGGGAGGTCCATCTGCTGCCTGGCAGCCTCACGTCGGTGAGCGGCGCCGGACTGGTCATGCCATACGGCGGTACCACCGATGGCATCAACTACAGTTTCGCCGGCAACAAGGTCACGTTGCAGGGCGCGGGCGGTGCCAACACCGTCGGTACCAGCCTGGAGATCGGCGTTACCTTCGCGGCATCGCAACTCGACATCCAGTCGGGCGCGGTGGTGGACCTCAGTGGTGGCGGCGAGTTGACCGGGGCCGGCTTCGTCTCCGGTCGAGGCGGCTCCACCGATGCGCGCTACAACCCGCTGGTGCAGATCGATGCACAAGGGCGTTTCGTGTTGCCGGGGCTGGCTGACAACCCGGTCTATGCCATTGTCCCTGGCGTGCAGGCGGTCGCCGCGCCGACGGGAGGCGAAGCCGGCGCGGTACAGCCGTTGATCGGCCAGCAGATCACCATTGGCGCGGGCGTGCCGGGGCTGCCAGCGGGCACCTACACCCTGTTGCCGTCCACCTACGCGCTGTTGCCGGGCGCCTTCCGCGTCGAGCTCAACGGGCTCGCCGCAGCGGGCACCGACCTGTCCAGCCAGGCCTTGCGCAATGGCTCCTGGAGCACCTCCGGCTACCTGTCCGTCGCTGGCACGACGATTCGCGATGCGCTGCCCAGTCAGGTCATCCTGTCGTCCGCCGATGTGCTGCGGCGCTACTCGCAGTACAACGAAACCAGCTACGCCGATTTCATCCTGGCCGATGCGATTCGCCAGGGCATTCCCCGCGCGATGCTGCCGGCGGATGCCCGGTCCCTGTTGTTGAGAGGGCTCAGCGGCAGTTCGTTGAGTGTCGCCGGCACCGTCGACTTCACCCCGGCGAAGGATGGCTACGGCGGTTCGCTGCTGGTCCTTGGCAATACCGAAGTGCTGGCCGATGGCGCCAGCGCCACCGACGGTTTCAGTGGCGCCAGCCTGCATGCTTCCGATCTCGGCCGCTTCGGCGCCAGCCGCATGGTGCTGGGCGCGATTCCTGCCGTGATCTATGGCCAGCAAGGCAGCGAGGTCGCCTTGCTGGGTGGTGGCAATAGCGACATCGTCTTGCGCGAAGGCAGTGTCCTGAGCGGTCCCGAGGTGATGCTGGTGGGCAATATCACCTTGGAGCAGGGCGCGCGCATCGATACGCTGGGCAAGGGCGATACGGCCTTCGACTCCAGCGATGGCTACAGCTACCGGGTGGGCACCGGGGCCTTGCTGGCGGTTTCCAACGGCTGGCTCAACCTGCAGGCACCGGGTACGCAGAGCAACGGAACGATCAACCTGGGTGTCTGCGCCGAGCAGGCCTGCGGTGCGTCGCAACTTTACTCCGAAGGCACCATCGGCATCGTCAGCAACGGCAACGTGAGCATCGGCGACGGCGTGCGCTATGGCACCCGCAACCTCAGCCTGGCAGTCAGCGCGGTGAACGTCGGCGAGGTGGACGCCTTGCAAGCCGCAGCCGCGAATCATGTACTGCCGACAGGGCTGAACCTCAACCAGTCGGTTCTTGCCCGGCTGCTGCAAGGCGACACCAGTCAGGGTGCTCCAGCCCTGGAAAGCCTGATCCTCACGGCACGCGACTCGATCAACTTCTTCGGCAGCGTCAGCCTCGACACCCTGGACCCGGCCACCGGCCGTTCCAGCCTGGCCAACCTGGTGCTGGGCAGCCCGGCGATCCAGGGCTATGGCGACGCCGACGATGTCGCCAGCATCCGTACCGCTTCGCTGATCTGGAGCGGGGCCACCCAGGCCCCGGCAGCCGCCATCGAAGGCGGACCGGGCACTGGCAGCGGACGCCTGCTGATCGAAGCCGAGACCATCGAGCTGGGCTATGCGGCCAATACCCAGCCGTCCGGGCAAACCGACGAGGCGCGTCTGGCCCTGGGCTTCTCCAGCGTGGAGTTGAATGCCAGCAAGCAGATCGGTGCCAACCACCGCGGCAGCCTGGCGGTGTACCAGAGCCAGGGCGAGTACGTCAGCGGCAAGGGCTTTGCCTACAGCGGCGGCGAACTGCTGATGCGCACGCCGTTGCTCACCGGTACGGCCGGTTCGGTCACGCGCCTGAGCGTCGGCGGCGACCTGCGCCTGGAAGCGCCGGTCGGTGGCGCGCCGGCTGCGGCCGGCAAGGGCACCGAGGCCCTCGGCGCCGAATGGTCGATGAGCGCGTCCAACCTGCTGGTCGATACCCGGGTCGAGCTGCCCAGCGGCAAGCTCAGCCTGACCGCCAGCGGCGACCTGCGCCTGGGCGCGGCCTCGTACATCGACCTGGCCGGGCGTACCGCGACTTTCAACGATGTCGAGAAATACAGCTGGGGCGGCGACCTGCTGCTGCGCAGCGACAACGGCGATATCCACCAGGTGGCCGGTTCGACCATTGACCTTTCCGCACGCAACAACCAGGGCGGCAGCCTCAGCGCGATTGCCCTGGGTGAAAGCGCCGGGACGGTGGGCCTGCAAGGCTCCATCCTCGGTTCCAGCAGCGGCGTCTACCAGGCTTCCGGGAGCCTGGTCCCCTATGCCGGCGCCGAAGTCGAAGTCCGCGCCCGCCACCTTGGCGATGGCGAACTGAGTGACGACTTCGCCGCGCTCAACCAGCGCCTGAACGACGGCCAGGTATTCGGCGCACGCCGCTTCCAGCTCAAGGAAGGCGACCTGACTATCGGCGATGGCCTCAAGGCCAGCAGCATCGAGCTGTCGCTCGACGGCGGCGCGCTCACCGTCAGCGGGCTGGTCGACGCCAGCGGCGAGCAGGTCGGCAGCATCCGCCTGGCCGCCCGCGATGGCCTGACCCTGGGCAGCCAGTCCGTGCTCGATGCCCATGGCAGCCTGCTGCGGGTGGACAGCTACGGGCAGATCATCGACAGCCCCAACCGGGCCATCGTCGAGCTGTCCAGCGGCAATGGCACGCTGGTGCTGGCGGACGGCGCACGTATTGACCTGCGCCATGGCACGGCGAGCGGCCGCGATGACCTCGCTGCCCTCGGCACCCTCGAACTCAAGGCACCACGCCTGGGGGGCGCGACGGCGGGCGATATCGCCATCGATGCCAGCGGCAACTACGACATCCAGGGCGCGGCGTCCATCGCCGTGTATGGCATGCAGCGCTATACCGACGCGCCGCTGGGCAGCGACCCGGCCACCAGCGGCAAGCCCTATCAAGTCATCGATCAGGCCTATTTGGACGGCAAGCACGCTCAGAGCACGCTGTTCATCAATGCTGCGCTTGCCAACACCGCATTGTTGCAAGGCAAGCTCGGCGGGCTGAACAACGAGCGTTATGCCGACGTGCTGCACCTGCGTCCCGGCGTCGAGATCGCCAGCGCCAGCGCTGACGGCGACCTGGTGGTGCAAGGCGATATCGACCTGTCCGGCTATCGCTATGCCAGCCTCAATCCGAATACGCCACGTACCTCGGCCTACGGCTCTGGCGAGGTGGGCGGCCTGGTGCTGCGCGCGGGTGGCGACCTGACCCTGTACGGCAGCATCAACGACGGCTTCGCACCGCCGTCGACCACGCCGGATGATGATGGCTGGTTGCTGGTTCCCGGGGTGCAGCCCTTCGCTGCGGATCTGGTGGTGCCGGGGCCGGGCGTGACCCTGGCTGATGGCACGGTGTTCCAGGGTGGCGTCACCCTGAACTATGAGCTGCCGATCAAGGGCGCTACCCTGGCCGCCGGTACCCGCCTGGCGACCGAAGCCAGGTTGACCGCGCCCTATACCCTGGCGGCCGGCAGTGTGCTCGGTGCAGATATCCGCGATGCCGGGGGAGCCTTGCTGTATGCCGCCGGCAGTCTGCTGGAACAGTCCGTGACCCTGCCGTCGGGCACCCGCCTGGGTGCCGGTACGCTGCTGTCGAGCAGTGCCAGTGTCGGCAACTTGCGCTGGCCGGCGGGTGTGCCGTTGCCGAGCATCGCCCGAAATGACGCTTCCCAGCCGAACACCCTGGTACTCAATGGCGACCTGGTACTGAAGCGCGGCGCACTGATTCCTTCGGAAACCAATGTGAAGCTGCCCGAGGGTACGTCCTTCGTCAGCTTGCGCGCCGGGGAGGGTCGCAACTGGGCACTCGCCAGCATGCTCCCCGCCGGCAGCCAGTCCTGGTCCCTGCGCCTGGTGGCTGGCGCCGACCTGGAGGCAGCGGACAGCCGCCTGACACGGGTCGATGGCAAGGGCACCTTGCGTCTGGCCGATACCCACTATGCGGCGAATATCGTTGCCGGTGCTGCTGGCAGGATACTCACCGAAGAAGCGGAGGGCATGGGTGAGGTCCCATGGACGCTGGTCGACGACTCCAACAGCTGGCTCTGTGACTACGATGCGATCATGTGCATGGACCAACCGCAGTGGACCTGGGGGCCGGACAACCTGGATGGCTATCCGGTCGGCTCGCCGATCGCCGAGGCCGACATGTGGGTCTGCGACTATGACCCGACCATGTGCGTCGAGCACATCACCACCAGTACGGCCACAGTCCAGCGTCAGCTCTACAGTGTCCTGCGTACCGGTACCGGCGACCTTGACGTAGCGGCCGGTGGCTCGCTGTTGCAGAACTCGCCCTATGGCGTCTACACCGCCGGTACACAGGCGCAGGATGTCACGGCGGCCTACCAGCAGGCGCGCGGGCTGCGCAACGGTTCGCTTCTGGGCACTGGTGGCAGCTCCTACGAAAGCCTGACCCAGGCCCAATACCGGGCCTGGTTCCCAGAGCATGGGGGTAATCTCGATATACGCGTGGCAGGCGATCTCACCGGCGATCAATGGGTTGATTCCAGCGCCACGACCGGTAATGCCCAGTACGGCAGCGCCCAGGTCGGCAACTGGCTGTGGCGCCAGGGCAACGGTGGAGTGACCGAGGATGACCAGCCGACGGCCTGGTGGATCAACTTCGGTACCTATGTGGCCGACTCGGCCGGGGGGACGCCGTACCTGGTCGGTTTCAGCGGATACGGCACGCTCGGCGGTGGTGATGTCAACCTGCGTGTTGGCGGCCAGGCGGGCAACCAGTGGGCGCGTGGTGGTGACCATGTCGGTGTGCAGGATTCCAACCTGCGCAGCCAGGGGCTGGTAGTGACTGTCGGGGGTAGTGGCCGCGTGGGTGCCGATGGCGAGTTGCGCCTGACCGGTGGCGGCGATATGGATATCCGCATTGGCGGTGTGGTAAACCCCGACCTTGCCGCCCGCACCCTTTCCACTACAGGTAGCAGTCGCCTGGATCTGCAGGGTGTCCTGGCCAATATCAGGGGCAGTACGTCCGTGCTGGCCGGCAGCATTGGCGGCATCGACCTGCGCTACGGTTTGACGGCGCCTCAACAGGATCCTGCCGAAACGCGCCCCTACGACCTCTATCGTTCCAGCCTGGGGGCTGCGACGGGTGGTCTTGTCCTGGTGCCCGGCGATGCCGGCATGCGCCTCGCTACCCGGGGCGATCTGGTGGTGGGGGGCGCAGGGGATCCGGGGCGGATCACCGTGCCCAATACCACGCCATTCACTGCGGCCGATGGTCGCCAGTACGCCGGTGGTGGTAGCAGTTGGTTCAGCCTGTGGACCAACAACACGGCAATCGATCTGTTCTCGGCGGGGGGCAACCTGACGCCCAGCACGCAGGTCAGCGATTTCGTCAGCGGTTCGAAGGTCAACCCGCTGGAAAACAGCAACAGCTCGACCACCGACGGGCGCTTTATCTACCCCTCCATCCTGCGTGCCGTCGCTGCACAGGGCAGCCTGTATCTCGGTGTCTCGGCCACTGGCAATCCGAATCAGCTGTCTGCACTGAGCCCCTATTCGTTGTTACTGGCACCGTCGGCCAACGGTGATCTGCAATTGCTTGCAGGGGACTCGATCTTTGCAGGCGGCTATTCGATCCAGCGCTCGGGCACCGATTCGCAAAGCCTGGCCTCGATCTTGAAACCGGCCTTTGCCGGCTATGGGCTGAATACCATCGCGCCGGTGATCAGCAACGGCAACGTCGGCGGACGTGGTATTACGCTCAACGCCAACCCGCTGTTCTACTTCGGTGCCGACACTGCCGGAATTCTGCCGGGCGAACTGCAGCCTTCGCGGTTCTACGCGTTGAGTGGCGATATCGTGGGGCTCTCCAGTGGCGAGCTGGTTCAGTTCTCGGCGAGTGCTGCATCTGCCGGCAGCCTTGCCGGACAGACCTGGTACGAAGGCACCGGTGCCGTGCGGATGATTGCCGGCCGCGATATCGTCGCTTCCGGTTCGCAACTGGGAACCGTCCGGAATCTCCCGCAGGCGGTGGGTAACACGCCTCAGGCCCGCACCAGCCAATCCACCGGCAACCTCTTCATCCACTACAACGCCAACGACATCTCCCTGGTCCAGGCCGGCCGCGACATCCTCTACAGCAGCTTCAACGTCGCCGGCCCCGGCACCCTGGAAATCAGCGCCGGGCGCAACGTGCTGATGGAAGACCGTGCGGTGATCAACAGCCTCGGTGCGATCCTGCCGGGCGACAGCCGTCCGGGGGCCAGCGTGGTGCTGCAGGCCGGTGCTGCCGGTGCCGACTACAACGCCTTCCTCGCCCGCTACCTGGACCCGCTCAACCTGGCCGCGAGCGGCACACCGCTGGCCGATCAGCCGGGCAAGGTGGTGCGCCTGTACGACGAGGACCTGGTGGCCTGGCTCGGCGAGCGCTTCGGCTTCAGCGGCGACAGCGAGGCGGCACGGACCTGGTTCGCCGCATTGCCGGCCGAGCAGCAGCGGATCTTTGCCCGCCAGGTCTACTTCGAGGAACTCAAGGCCGCCGGTCGCGAGTACACCGATGCCTCGGGGCCGCGCACCGGCAGCTACCTGCGCGGGCGCAATGCCATCGCCGCGCTGTTCCCCAGCCGCGATGTGGCCGGCAACCCGATCAGCTACGAGGGTGACATCGTCCTGTTCGGCGGGGCCGGCATCCACACCAACTTCGGTGGCGATATCCAGCTGCTCAGCCCGGGCGGGCAGCAGGTGTTCGGCGTCGAGGGCGCGGCACCGCCCTCCACGGCGGGCGTGGTGACCCTGGGCGCGGGCAATATCCAGTCCTATTCCCAGGGCAGCATCCTGCTCGGCCAGAGCCGGATCATGACCACCTTCGGCGGGTCGATCCAGGCCTGGTCGGCGGAGGGCGACATCAACGCTGGCCGAGGTACCAAGACCACCCTGGTGTACACCCCGCCCAAGCGGGTCTACGACACTTGGGGCAACGTCACCCTGTCGCCGCAGGTGCCGGCCACCGGTGCCGGTATCGCCACCCTCAACCCGATCGCCGAGGTGCCGCCGGGCGACATCGACCTGATTGCCCCACAGGGCACCATCGATGCCGGCGAGGCGGGGATCCGTGTGTCGGGCAACGTCAACATCGCCGCCTTGCAGGTGGTCAACGCGGCCAACATCCAGACCCAGGGCAAGTCCACCGGCCTGCCGGTGGCGGCGGTGGTCAACACCAATGCCATGGCCTCGGCCAGTGCCGCCGCCAACTCGGCGACCCAGGCTGCCGAGCAGGTCGGTCGCCAGCAGCAGGACGCGGCGCGCCAGCGTGCGCCGTCGATCTTCTCGGTGCGAGTGCTGGGCTTTGGCGACGAGCGTTTGCCGGGTGGCGAGGCGGGGGCCGGTCGCGCGCCGCTGGATGACCGGCAGAGCTCGGTGCAAGTGCTGGGCACCGGGGCGCTGGATGAGCAGGCGCGGGCCCGGTTGACCGAGGGGGAGCGGAGCAACCTGGTGCTTTGAGCCTGGAAGCCCCATTGCTGCACGGGGATCTACACATCTCGGCGAAGTAGAGAACAGAGGTCGAGAGAGCGACGCGGACCCTGTGGGAGCTGGCTTGCCAGCGATTACGTTAGTGAATTCACCGACGTCATCGCTGCGGTTCGGCGTTCCGACAAGCCAGCTCCCACAGGGTCCGCGTCGCTCTCTCGACTCCGGTATCCAGCTCAGGGCAGACACCTGCCAACCCTCCACCCAGCCCCGCGCAAATTCCTTCATGAAGTTTTCATGACCAAAGTTCGGTGCTGTCGATGCCTGACCGTCATACAAGGGTGAATCGCGGGATGGGGCACGGCCCCGGGCAAAAGGGATTGCGGCACCGGAGCCCCGACAAGGGACGAATTCGAAGAGCGGTGAGAATGATGGAAAGGTATTCCAAGGTCGGCATGCAGGAACTGGATCAGCGTCTGTCGAAGATCGTCGAGGCTGCGCGCAAGCGCCCCGTCTCGGTGTACCGCTACGGCGCACCATGGGTCTGGATCGTTTCCCAGGAGGACTGGCAGGGCGCACTGCGCGAAGTCTCCAGCTGCATCCCGCCCGGTCACTCGCTGGCACTGCTGCGCCCGCAGATCGAAAACCTCCTGGATGCCGAACAGGAAACCCTCGACCAGGTCGCCCGCCGCTGCAACCTGCGGGTCGATCCTTCGGTGCTGGTCAAGGCCCTGCTCCTGCGCCTGCTGTACTCGGTGCCGAGCGAACAGCACCTGCACGAACAGCTCAGCTACAACCTGCTGTACCGCTGGTTCGTCGGCCTGGAGATGGGCCAGCGGGTCTGGGATTTCTCCACTTTCGTCGGCGACAGCCAGCGCTTCGTCGAGGACACCGCCGCAGTGCACGTGCTGGGCCGCATCGTCGGCGAGGTGATCCTCGCCGAGCTGCTGCAGATGCCCGAGTTCTCGATGAACTTCGCCCAGCTCCACGCCTGGCAGGCTCGTCATGAACTGCCGCTGAACAAGTAAGCGCTAGAACCTTTTCGATACCGATAACGCGCCGGTCCGTGCCACGGACCGGCAGGCCCGACTCACGCCTGCGAAAGGCTGGGCGGGCCCTGGATTGACCTGGGGGGATGCAGTGGGAGTACTGAACGAAATGCCGGTGGGTCACCGCCGACGACCGCGCTGCCTGGCCGCGCTGGGGGCGCTGGCGCTGGCCGTGGGGATGGCCGCCGCGAACGCCGAGGAGACGCCCGCCGAGGCCGGCACCGCCGCTCAGCGCAAGGTCGACATCGCCGAGTACGTGGTGCGCGGCAACAGCGTGCTGGACGCCCGGGCCATCGAGGAAGCGGTGTACCCCTTCCTCGGGCCGCAACGCACGATGCAGGACATCGAAGGCGCCCGCGATGCCCTGCAGACCGCCTACCAGTCCAGCGGCTACCAGTCGGTTTACGTCGAGCTGCCGGAGCAGCAGGTGGCCGACGGCGTGGTCTACCTGCAGGTCAGCGAAACCAAGGTCGGCCGGGTGCGCGTGGTGGGTGCCAAACACTACTCGCCGCTTGAGGTGCGCGAGGAAGTGCCGGCCCTGGTCGAAGGTGCCGTGCCGGACTTCGACAAGGTGCAAAGCCAGCTCGCCGACCTCAACCGCACCCCCGGTCGCCAGGTGGTGCCGCTGGTACGCGAGGGCCAGCGCCCCGGAACCATGGACGTCGACCTCAAGGTCGAGGACAAGAAGCCCTGGCACGTCAACCTCGGCCTGAACAACGACCACAGTGCCGATACCAAGGAACTGCGCTCGGTGGTTTCGATCGGTCACGACAACCTCTGGCAGGCCGGCCACCAGCTGTCGCTGACCTGGTTCACGGCGCCGCAGAACCGCGATGACGCGGAAGTCTGGTCCGGCGCCTACACCGTACCGCTGAGCGAGCGCTGGAGCGTCCAGGCCAGTGGCTACAAGTCCGACAGCGACGTGGCCACCGTGGGCGGCACCAACGTCGTCGGTCGCGGGCATTCCTACGGCGTGGCGCTGACCTACAGCCTGCCGCCGAGCGCGAGCTGGTCCCACGCCCTGAGCCTGGGCGTCGACTTCAAGGACTTCGAGGAACGCGTGGTCCTCGGCGGCAGCGAAGACCGCGTGCCGCTCAAGTACGCGCCGCTGACCTTCTCCTACACCGGCTTCCATTTCACCGAGCGCGCCCAGACCAGTCTCGGCCTGAGCCTGGTGGCCGGCACCCGCAGCTTCCTCGGCTACGGCAGCGACGACGAAGACTTCGCCTACAAGCGCTACCTGTCCGACTCCAGCTTCGGTGTGCTCAAGGGCGACCTGAACCACACCCAGACCTTCGGCGGCGACTGGCAGGCCGGGGCCAAGGCGGCCTTCCAGCTGGCCTCCGGGCCGCTGGTCTCCAACGAGCAGTTCTCCGCCGGCGGCGCCACCAGCGTGCGCGGCTACCTGGCGGCGGAAGCCACGGGTGACGACGGCGCGGCGCTGTCCCTGGAAGCGCGCACCCCGTCGCTGTCCGGCTGGCTGGGCAAGGGTGCCAGCCAGTACCTGGAGGAATGGCGTTTCTACCTGTTCGCCGACGGCGCCCACCTGCGTGTGCAGGACGCCCAGGAGGAACAACAAGAGGACTTCACCCTCGCCAGCGTCGGTATCGGCACGCGCATGCGCCTGGGCGAATGGCTGTCCGGCAGCGTCGACTGGGCGCTGCCGCTGCGTGATGGCCCGAATACCGAAAAACACGACTCGCGCGTGCACTTCAGCGTGCAGGCGAACTTCTGATCGCTGGACCGAACCCGGAGAGCTACCCCCATGTTGCGCATACTGTTTCTTTCCATGATCTGCCTGGGCCTGCTGGCCCCGGGCACCGCCAGTGCCTGGTGGCAGGAGGACTGGCTGTACCGCAAGCAGGTGTCCCTCGACACCACGCCGCAGGGCGCGGCCATGACCGAACGGGTCGGTCGCCTGCCGCTGCTGGTGCGCCTGCACACCGGCAACTTCACCTTCGACGGCGTCAGCGAGGACGGCTCGGACATCCGCTTCGTCGCCGCCGATGACAAGACCGTGCTGCACCATCAGATCGAAAGCTTCGACCCGCTGCTGGGCATGGCGCTGATCTGGGTTGACGTGCCGAGCGTGGAAGGCGGCCAGCGCCAGGACATCTGGATGTACTACGGCAATGCCAAGGCGCCCTCGACCAGCAATGGCCAGCAGGTGTTCGATGCCGACTACAGCCTGGTCTATCACTTCGGTGGTGCCGAAGGCACGCCGCCACGGGATGCCACGGCCTATTCGAACAACGGCCAGACCCCGGCCGGTGCCGGCGTCGAAGGCGTGATCGGTCGTTCCGCCCAGTTCAGCGGCCAGCCGCTGCTGCTGCCGGCCAGCCCGTCGCTGGCCTGGGCTGCCGGTGCGCCGTTCAGCGTCAGCGCCTGGCTGCGTCCGGACAGCCTGGACGGTGAGCAGGTGTTGCTGGCCCGTCGTGTCGAAGGCCACTCGCTTCTCCTGGGCCTGAACCAGGGCGCGCCGTTCATCGAGGTCGACGGTCAACGCAGCAATGCCGGTACGGCCCTGGCCGGCGGGCAATGGCAGCACCTGGCGCTGGTAGCGCAGAACGGTCAACTGGTGGTGCTGGTCAACGGTCGTGAAAACACCCGCCTGGAAGTGGCTGTGCCGGCCTTCTCCGGCGCCCTGGCGATCGCCGCCGACCTGCCGGAAGCGCCGCAGGGCAGCAGCCTGGTGCCGTTCCACGGTGCCCTCGACGAACTGCGCATTTCCCGCGTGGCCCGTCCGCTGCCGCTGCTCCAGGCCGATGCCGTGGCCCAGGGCGCCGAGTCTCGTCTGGTGGTCTACGGCGTCGACGAAAAACAGTCCGGCTTCGGCTTCGGCAGCCTGGGCTTCCTGCTCGGTGCGGTGCCGATCGATGCCTGGGTGATCATCGCCGTGCTGGTGCTGATGATGATCCAGTCGTGGGTGATCATGATCCGCAAGAACAAGAGCGTGGGCCGGGTCAGCCGTGCCAACGCGACCTTCCGCGATCACTTCGCCACCGTCGGCACGCGCCTGGAGCAACTGGCCGACGATCCGGCCCTGCCGGGTCGCCTGCAGCATTCCTCGCTGTGGCGCCTGTACCAGGTGGCGGTGCAGGAAATGCGTACCCGTCGCGCCCAGGGCGCCGACCTTGTGAACATTTCCGGCGCCACCATCGAAGCCATCCGCGCCTCGATGGATGCCGTGCGCACCCGCGAGAACCAGATGCTCTCGTCGCGCCTCTCGACCCTGTCCAACGCCATTGCCGGCGGCCCGTACATCGGCCTGCTGGGGACCGTGATGGGGATCATGGTGGTGTTCCTCGGCACGGCCATGGCCGGCGACGTGAACATCAACGCCATCGCCCCGGGCATGGCCGCCGCACTGCTGGCCACCGCCATGGGCCTGTTCGTCGCCATCCCAGCGCTGTTCGGCTACAACCGACTGGTCACGCGCAACCGCGAGGTCGGCGCCGACATGCGCGTGTTCGTCGACGAGTTCATCACACGCCTGGCCGAGGTCTACGGCGAGGGCGCCCGCAGCGAGCCTGCCCAGGCCCGGCGCAACGACCAGCCGGCGCTGGTGTGAGGAGCAGGTCATGGCATCGTTGAACAACAGCTACGACGACGAAGAAGAAGCCGCCGTCGACAGCATCAACATCACGCCGCTGGTCGACGTGCTCATGGTGGTCCTGGTGATGTTCATCCTCACCGCCACCGCGCAGGTCGCCGGCATCCGCATCGAGCTGCCCAAGGCCAGCGCCAGCGTGTCGCTGTCGCAGCTCAAGACCAAGGCGATCTCGGTCAACGACGCCGGCCAGGTGTTCCTCGACGCCTACCCGGTGACCCTGGGCGAACTGGAAGACCGCCTGCGCAGCGAGAAGGCGCTCAACCCCGACGTGCCGATCGTGGTCCGTGGCGACGCTGCCGTGCAGTACCAGAAGGTGGTGGAGGTCCTCGACCTGCTGCGCCGGCTGGAGCTGTCGCAGGTCGGCCTGGTCACCGGCAAGCCAAGCTGACGGAAGGTTGAACATGTCATCCAGACCTTCTCGTTTTCCTGCGCCGGATGCTCCGGCGCAGTCCCTCGACGGGGCGTCGTCGCCGCTGCGCCGCTACCTGGCGTGGGCGCTCGCGGCCGTGCTGCTGGGCGGCCTGGCCTGGCTGCTGTGGCAGTGGTCGCAGGACATGAGCGGCGTGCGCCGCGAAGCGCCCAAGGTGCCGGCGATCATCCCGCTGCCGCCGCCACCGCCGCCGCCACCGGTCCAGGAGAAGCCGCCGGAGCCCGAACAGCCGCCGGAGAAACCGCTGGAGCAGGAGCCCACGCCGGAGCCTGAAGAGGTGAAGCCGCAGGACGAAGCGCCGCCTTCGCCGGCGGACGACCTGGCCGAACCGATCCAGATGGATGGTGACGCCCAGTCCGGCAACGACGCTTTCAATATCGGCGCCGGCAAGGGTGGCGGCATGGCCGGGTCAGGTGGTGGCCGGGTCGGCAATGCCAGCTACAGCCAGTACCTGGCCTACGCCTTCCAGCGCCTGCTCAAGGACAACAGCGAGCTGCGCAACCTGGCGTTCCAGCTGCAGGCCGACATCTGGATCGGTCCGGCGGGGGACATCACCCGGGTCGAGCTGCGCCGCTCCAGCGGCGATGCCGAGCTGGACGCCAAGGTGCTCGACGCGGTGCGCCAGGCCGGACGCCTGGACGAACGCCCGCCGGCTTCGCTGACCCTGCCGGTACACGTTTCGCTGCAAGGCCGGCGGCCGGGCTGATGGCCGCCGGACACAACGCCAATACGAATTCCTGACCAGGACCTTTTAGGAGCTGTACGCAATGAATGGGAAACTCAACCGCCTGGTGGCGGGCGTCGGCGTGGTGATCGCCGCCCTTGCCGGGCAGGCGTCGGCCGATACCGTCGCGCCCTCGGACAACGCGACCATCAACCTGATCCGCCTGCTGGTGCAGCAGGGCGTGCTGAAGAAGGACCAGGCCGACGCCCTGGTACGCCAGGCCGAGAGCGAGGCGCAGCAGGCCCGCGCTGCCACACGCCAGACGCCGGCGGCCGTTGCTGCGGTGCCAGGGGAGGTGCGCGTGCCGTACATCCCGCAGACGGTGCGCGACCAGATCCGCGACGAGGTCAAGGCCGAGGTGATGAGCCAGGCCCGCACCGAGAACTGGGCCCAGCCCAACACCTTCCCGGACTGGGTGTCGCGCATCAGCTTCGATGGCGACATTCGCCTGCGTGACGAGTCGCGCTTCTACAACGACAGGAACAGCAACCAGATCACCGATTTCGCCAAGCTGAACCGCGACGGCCCGTACGACGTCAACCCGAACACCAACAACACCCTGCCACCGCTGCTCAACGCCCGTGAAGACCGCGAGAACTCGCTGCGCCTGCGCGCGCGCTTCGGGCTCAAGGCGCAGTTGGCAGAACAATGGAGCGCCGGCATCCGCCTGGCCACGGGTACCGACAACGGTCCAGTGTCGACCACCCAGACCCTGGGTGGCGGCTTCAGCAAGAAGGACATCTGGCTCGACCAGGGCTACATCACCTGGAAGCCGTCTGAACGCTTCAACGTCACGGGCGGCCGGATCGCCAACCCGTTCCTGTCCACCGACACCCTGTTCTCCCGCGACCTGGCCTTCGACGGCATCGCCGGCAACTTCCGCCAGCCGCTGGGTGGTGATGTCGACCTGTTCGGGACCCTGGGCGCGTTCCCGGTGGAGTACAGCTCCGACACGGCCACCTCCAACGGCTTCGACAAGGAAGGCAGCGACAACAAATGGCTGTACGGCGCCCAGGTCGGCGCGGCGTGGAAGATCAACCGGCACAACAGCCTGACCGGCGCCCTGGCCTACTACCGCTTCGACGATATCGCCGGCACCCGTTCCAGCCCGTGCGAACCCTGGTCCGGCCAGCCGGCGTGCGACAGCGACGGTTCGCGGCCGACCTTCATGCAGAAGGGCAACACCCTGTTCCTGCTGCGCGACATCACCCTCAATCCGGCCGACCCGGCCAACACCCCGCAGCCGCAATACGTCGGCCTGGCCTCGGAGTTCGACGTCCTCGACCTGAACCTGGTGTGGGACGCCGAGCTGCCGGAAGACTTCAAGCTGCGCCTGCAGGGCAACTACATCCGCAACCTGGCCTATTCCGAAGGCGACATGCGCAAGCGTGCGGCCGGGCAGTTCGCCAACAATATCGATCTCGACGGCAAGGTCGAGAGCGGCGGCAACGCCGGGATGATCCAGTTCACCCTCGGCAATGCCTTCGAGATGCGCCGCGGCGGCGACTGGCAGGTGTTCGCCGGCTACAAGTACATCCAGCCCGACGCCCTGCCTGACGGCTTCAACGACTCCAGCTTCCACCTCGGGGGCACCAACGCCAAGGGCTACGTGATCGGTGCCAACTATGGCCTGGCCGACAACGTCTACGGCACCGCGCGCTGGATGAGCACCGACGAGGTCTATGGCGCGCCATTCGCCATCGATGTACTCCAGCTAGAGATCAACACGCGCTTCTAAGCGCGGGAGGCAGACATGCAGATGCCCATCAACCGCTTGACCCTGGTCGTCACCTTGCTGGGCCTTGGCCTGGCGACCCAGGCCGCCCATGGCGAAAGCATGGAGGAACGCCTGCGCGCCCAGTTGCGCAGTACCACCCAGCAATTGCAGGCGGTGCAGAGCGAGCAGACGCGGGTGCGTGCCGAGCAGTCGGCGCTGGTCAGCCAGCGCGACGCGGCGCAGGCGCAGGTCAAGCAACTGACCGCCGAGCGCGACCAGGCCCGCCAGCGCGCCGAGCAGCTCGCCGGCAGCCAGTCCGGCCTGCGCGAGCAGGCCAGCCAGCAGGTGGCGGCGAGCCAGGCCCAGGTCGGTAAGTTCCGCCAGGCCTACGACGAACTGCTGACCCTCAGCCGCGGGCGTGATGCCGAGCGGCAGAAGGTCCAGGCCAGCCTGCAGCAGCGCGAGCAGGAACTCGCCGGTTGCACGAGCAAGAACCAGGAAATGTACGGGCTGGCCAAGGACATCCTCGCCGCCTACGAGAACATCGGCGTTGCCGAGACGCTGCGCATCCGCCAGCCGTTCGCCTCCGAGGCCCGGGTGAAGTTCGAGGAACTGGCGCAGCGCTACGGCGACGATCTCTACAAGACCCAGGTCGACGGCCAGCCCGCCGTGACCCAGGTCCAGCCTTGAAGGAGCAGTACCCATGAGCGAGACCGCACTGATCGAACAGGTCACCCCCGAGCAACTGATCGAGGTGCTGCAGGAGGCCGGTTACCGGGTCGAGCGCAGCGAGCAGAACGGCGCCGTGCAACTGCTCAGCGCCAGCCAGGGCATCGGCTATGCGCTGCGCCTGGGCAACCCGACCGGCACGCCGGGACACTATTTCGACTACAGCTTCAGCTGCGCCCTGCGCCTGCAGGGCGACCTGCCTGCCGGCCTGGCCGAACAATGGAACGCCAGCCGGCGCTTCTGCCGGCTGTGGCAGCAGGGCGAGTTCCTGCTGCTGGAGATGGACTGCGCGGTGACCGGCGGCGTGACCCGGCAGTTCCTGCGCCACAGCTGCGAGCTGTGGGACCGCCTGTTGCAGGAGTTCGTCGCCTATCTGCGCGACTACAGCCGCCAGGCTGCCGAGCGCCGCGACGTGGCGCAGGAGGCCTGAGGCGATGGCGAAGCGTGGGGATTGGCAACGGACCGGCGCGCTGCTTGTCGCCGTATTGAGCCTGGCGGGCTGCGGCGCGGATATCCCGCCGCCGGTGGAGGCCGCTACCCGGCCGGCCAGCAGCGCCGCGCCGCTGGCCAGCCTCGGGGCGCAGAAGGTCGATGCCGAGGAACTGAAAGCCCTGCTGGCGCAGGTGCAGCCGCAGGTGCGCCAGCAATTGCAGGAGAACCGTGGCGCCCTGGACGACTGGATGCGCGCACGGCTCACCGAAAAGGCCCTGCTGGAGCAGGCGGGTGCCCAGCAATGGGAGCAACGTCCGGAGGTGCGCGAGGCCATCGATGCGGCCAGCCGGCAGATCATCCTGCGCAGCTACATGGAATCGGTCAGCAAGGTGCCGGACGGCTATCCGTCCGTGGCCGAGGTGCAGGCGGCCTACGAGGCCCAGCGCGCCAGCCTGGTGTTGCCGGTGCGCTACCGGGTCAGCCAGATCTTCATCGCTGCCAAGTCTGGTGACGACGCCGCGGTAAAGCGGGTGCAGGCGCTTCACCGCAAGGCGCAGGGCGCGGATGCCGACTTCGCCGAGCTGGCCCGCAGCAACTCCGATGATCCGGTCAGTGCCCAGCGTGGCGGCGAGATCGGCCTGCTGCCGTTGAACCAACTGATGCCGGCGGTGCGGCCAGCCCTGCAACAGATGAAGGACGGCGCCATCAGCGAGCCGCTGCGCACGGCCGAGGGTTTCCACATCCTCAAGTTGCTGGGACGCGAGGAGGCGCGGGTGGCGACCCTGGACGAGGTTCGCGGGCAACTGGTCGCCGCGCTGCGCCAGCAGCGCCAGGAACAGATCGCCCAGGCCTACCTGGCGGGGCTGGTGAATGACCAGACCCTGAGCATCGACGGTGCCGCGGTCGGCAAGGTACTTGGGGAAAAGCCCTGAAAGACGGCAAGGAGCGAGCATGGAGCCAAGGGAAGGGCTGGGCAACACTGCGGAGGAAGCGCTGTTGTACCTGCGGGTGATCGGGCGTTGCGGCAGTTTCGTGCAGGCCGCGCGCAGCCTCGATATCAAGCCGACGCGCCTGCGTCGGGTGCTGTCGCAACTGGAGGCGCAGGTCGGCCAGCCGTTGCTGTGCTACCAGAACAGCGCGGTGGAGCTGACGCCCAAGGGGCGCGAGTGGCAGGCGTTGCAGGGCGTCAAGGGGCGTGAGTGCCCGCGACCGGCCAGTGCCATGGGCTGGCAACCGATCCGCCTGGTGCTGATGGAGGAGCTGCTGCACGACATCTTCCTGCGCGAGTTGCTCAATCACCTGCGCCGCAGTGCCCGGTTGAACCTGGAGATCGTCGAGCTGCGTGGTGCTTCGATGGAGGCCTTGCAGCAGGCCGACATCGCCGTCTGGCTGAGTGACGACGACCGGCCGCAGGAACCGCCGGACATGCGCACGCAATGGCTGGCCGGGGTGCATTACCAGGCGCATGTCAGCAAGCGCTATTCGCGCAAGCAGTCACGGCCGGCGAGCAGCCTGGAACTGAGCGATTTCCAGCTGGTGCAGTCGCGGGCCTACCTGCACAGCCAGAGCCTGATGCCGTGGAACAACTACGTGGCGGCGCGGGAGAGCGGGGTAGTGGTGGTGCGCAGTCACGAGTTGCTGTTGCAGACCTTGCGCTGGGGTGCCTGTGTCGGTTTGCTGCCGCACTACGCCAGTCGCCTGGACCGTACGCTGGTGGGCCTGGGCGATCTGTTCGAGGCGCCGATGCGGCGCAACATGTTCCTCAGCGTGAGCGACCGCCGTCGGCAGGGGGCAGGGGTGCAGGAGGTACTGGAGGTGTTGTGCAGTGCCTTCGAGTCGCGGCGGGAGTGGTTTGCCTGAAGGCGTGTGGGGATCTACACATCTCGAACGATGGTCGACGCGGGTAGGAGCTGCGTTAGCTGCGAAGGGGCGCGCAGCGCTCCCAAATCCTGTCTCTCCAGCGAGCCTGGAGAAACGCGGCAGATCGGGCACTGTGAATCCAGGATGCAGCTTGGTCAGAGGCCGTGCGGGATGGTTCCGGGACCGCTGCGCGCTACTTCGCAGCTAACGCAGCTCCTACCTGGACCGCGCCGCATGGGTAGATCGGAAGATGTGTGGATACCCATGCTGAAGGAGAGGGGCAGCCCGGTGGACTGCTGCAAGGCGGAGAATTCTCTGGCGGACGCATATGAGAGGCATTACCATTCGCGCTTCTCGACTCCCGACCTGTGGACGTTCTTCATGGCCGCCAGCACGCTTTCCCGTCAGCAAGCCTTGCAGCAGCTCTACCTGAGCCATCACGGCTGGCTGCACGGCTGGTTGCGCCAGCGCACCGGCTGCAGCCAGAACGCCGCTGATCTGATGCAAGACACCTTCCTGCGCCTGCTGAGCAAGGAGCGCGACCTGTCGCCGCTGCGCAATCCGCGTGCCTACCTGTCCACCATCGCCCACTCCCTGTTGGTCAATCACTGGCGCCGACAGGCCATCGAGCGTGCCTACCTGGAGTCCCTGGCGCTGCAACCGGAGCAATACGCACCGTCGCCGGAGGAGCGGGAACTGATCATGGCCACCCTGCTGCAGATCGACGCGATGCTGCGCAGCCTGCCGGCCAAGGTGCGTGCGGCCTTCCTCATGGCCCAGCTCGATGGCCTGACCTACGGGCAGATCGCGGTGAAGCTCGGGGTGTCCGAACGCATGGTGAAGAAGTACATGGCCCAGGCCATGCTGCATTGCCTGCTGCTGGCCGGGGACTGAGGGGTGAGCGCTCCCGACTTCCTGGTGCTGCAGCAGGCTGCCGAGTGGTTCGCGGTATTGCGCGGCCAGCACGGCGACGCGGAGCGGCTGGCCTGGCAGCAGTGGCTGGACGCGCACCCGCAGCACCGCCAGGCCTGGTCGCGGGTCGAGGGTATCAGCGCCCAGTTCGAGCACCTGCCCCTGCGCCGGGCCGCGAGCACGGCGTTGCAGGCGCGCGGGCCGGGCCGACGCCAGGTGCTCAAGGGCCTGGCGATCGTCGGTGGTATCGGCGTGCTCGGCCTGGGCGGACGCGAATTGCCGTGGCAGCGCTGGCAGGCCAACCAGCGCACGGCGGTGGGCGAGGTCACGCAGCGCCGGCTCGACGATGGCAGCCGCCTGTGGCTGAACACCGACAGCGCGCTGGACGTGGATTTCACCCGTGGCCGCCGACACATGGTGCTGTACCGCGGCGAGGTGCTGGTGGAACTGGCGGCCGACAGTGGTCCGCTGTGGCTGGATACCGACGGCGCTCGCCTGCGGGTGGCCGAGGGACGCTTCAGCGTGCGCCAGCTGGATGAGGGGTTCCGGGTGTCTGCCTACAGCGGTTCGCTGGAAGTGCTGGGCATGCGCCAGCAGCGTCTGGTGGCGGGGCAGCAGACCGCCTTCGACCGCACCCGGATCGAGCCGCCGACGGCGTTGCGCTCGGCCGGGCAGGCCTGGACCCATGGCGTGCTGCAGGCCGACGACATGCCCCTTGGCGAGTTCGTCGCGGAGCTGGCGCGTTACCAGCGCGGCCATCTGGGTTGCGATCCGCAGGTGGCGGGACTGCGCCTGGTGGGCGCCTTCCCGCTGGCCGATCGCGAACGCATCTTCGCCGCGCTGGAGGCCAGCCTGCCGGTGCGGGTGGTGCGACGCCTGCCGTGGTGGATCAGCATCGAACCCCGCAGCGCTGTGCCGGCCTGATCCTGCGCAAAAAAATCTGCCGGTGCGGTTCCCCTTTTTCAATCTCGCTTGGCTTGAAGGGCAGAAGGGCGATTCGGCCCGCTTCGCTTGCCAACCAGATTCCGGGGAATTTCATGTCTGCCTCCACATTTGTCCACCACCCATTGCGTCGCGCCCTGCGCGCCGCTGTCCTGGCCCTGCCGCTGGCCGCCCTGCAACCGGCCCTGATGGGCATCGCCCACGCCGCCGAGGCCGAGCAGTCCCTGCGCAGCTACGCCATCCCGGCGGGATCGTTGTCCACGGCGCTGAGCCAGTTCGCCAGCGAGGCCCAGGTCTTGCTGGCGGTGGACGGACAACTCACCGCAGGCAGGCAGACCGGCGGTCTGCAGGGGCGTTACGGCGTCGACGACGGCCTGCAGGCCCTGTTGCAAGGCACTGGCCTGCAGGTGGTGGGTGATGCCCGGGGTGGTTATTCGCTGGTCGAGTTGAGCCAGGACAGCAGCCTGGCGTTGCCTGCGACCACGATCGAGGGCTTCGCGCTGGGCAACGCCCTGGGCAGCATGGACGGCTATCACGCCACCCATAGCAGCGTGGCGACCAAGACCAGCAAGGAACTGGCGAAAACCTCGCAAAGCGTGTCCGTGGTCACCGCCACGCAGATCGAGGAGCAGGGCTCGCGCACCGTCGCGGAGTCGATGCGCTACACCGCCGGGGTGCTGACCAACCCCTATGGCAGCACCCATCGCTACGACTACCTGGCCATGCGCGGGATCAACGACGGTTCGGTGGACAACATCATCATCGACGGCCTGAAGTCCATGGGCGATCCGGGCTCCTTCACCAGCCTGCAGATCGACCCTTACTTCCTGGAGCGCATCGATGTGCTCAAGGGGCCGTCCTCGGTCCTGTACGGGCGCAGCAATCCGGGCGGGCTGGCGGCGTTGACCACCAAGCGGCCCGAGTTCCAGCAGGCCGGGCGCATCGACCTGTCCGTCGGCAGCCATGACTACAAGCAGACGGCCTTCGACTTCACCGGTCCGTTGAGCGACAAGGTCGCCTACCGGGTGGTCGGGCTGGCCAAGGACAGCAACGTGCAGGTCGATCACGTCGAGGAGACCCGCTACAGCCTGATGCCGAGCCTGACGCTCAGCCTCGACGACGACACCCTGCTCAATCTCTACGCCTATCTGCAGCACGAGCCCAATGGCGGCTACCACGGCAGCGTGCCGGCCTCCGGCACCTTGCACACGCGCAACGGCCAGCGCATTTCCGCCAGCTTCTTCGAAGGCGATCCGGACCTGGAAGAATTCAAGCGGACCCAGCAGATGGTCGGCTACGAGTTCGAGCATCGCTTCAATGACGTGTGGAGTGCCCGGCAGAACTTCCGCTACCTGGATGCCACCACCGAGAACAGCCAGGTCTGGGGCAACGGCTACCTGAGCGACAGCAGCAACCAGCTGGCCCGTGGTTTCAGCGGCGGGGAAGAGCACCTACATGGCTGGATCGTCGACAACATGCTGCAGGCCGACTTTTCCACCGGGGCGGCGCAGCACACCGTGGTCGCCGGCCTGGACTACCAGTATTCGAAGAACAAGGTGCGCTACGACCGCGACTACACCTCGATCACCCCGCTGGACGTGTTCGCCCCGAGCTACCCGGCCAACGACCTGTCCGGGCTGACCACCGTCAGCGATGCCCTGCGCCGGCAGAAGCAGGCGGGCCTGTACCTGCAGGACCTGGTCCAGCTCGGCGGCTGGAACCTCAGCGCCGGCCTGCGTCAGGACTGGTACGACGTGTCCATCGACGACTACCGCCAGGGCACCAAGGACGCCAACGTCGGCAACAAGCTCAGCGGCCATCTCGGCCTGCTCTACGCCTTCGACAACGGCCTGTCGCCCTACGTCAGCTACTCGACCTCGTTCAACCCGACCTCGAACTACTCCGACGGCGCGCAGATTCTCGAACCGACCACCGGCGAGCAATGGGAAGTCGGCCTGAAGTTCCAGCCTCCGGGCACCGAGGACCTGTACACCCTGTCGTTCTTCAGCATCGAGATGGAAAACCTGTTCGCCAAGGAGAACAGCTTCACCGACAGCTACGAGTACAAGGGTGTCGGCGGCATCGATTCGCGCGGCGTCGAGTTCGAGGCGCGGGTGCAGCTCAGCGACAACCTGCAACTGCTGGGCAGCTATACCTACAACGACGTGGAGTACAGCAAGTCCTACTACATCTTTGCCGACAACAGCTACACCAACGTGATCGATGCCAAGGGCAACACGCCGTACCAGACGCCTGGGCAGATGGCCAGCCTGTGGGCCGACTACGCCTTCAAGGACGGCCTGCTGGCCGGTCTCACCGTCGGCGCCGGCGCGCGTTACGTGGGCGAGAGCTACGGCAGCGACCTGAATGACTTCAAGGTACCGTCGTACACTCTGTTCGATGCCTCCGTCAGCTACGACTTCGGCAACCTCGGCCTGCACGGCACTTCGCTGCGGGTCAACGCCAACAACCTGACCGACGAGTACTACGTCGCTTCCTGCTACTCGGCGACCGCCTGCTACCTCGGCGAGGAACGCAGCGTGGTCGCGACGCTCACCCAGAAGTTCTGAGGGCCTGCAGGGCTCTCCCGTACAACCAGGCGAAAGCGGTCAGCAACAGCACTCCCGCCAGCGTCGGTACCAGCGCGAAGCTCCAGTCCGCCAGGGTCATGAAGACGATGATCGGATTGCCCCCGGCCGGCGGGTGGGTGGTATCGCTGGCACCCATCGCCACCAGCGCCAGGGCACAGGCCAGGCTCATCGGCAGCACTCCCGGCCCCAGCAGATGCAGGCAGGCGAGGCCGATGCAGGAGCTCAGCAGGTGCCCGCCGATCACATTGCGCGGCCGCGAGAACGGCGCCTTGGGAAAGCCGAACAGCAACACGCAACTGGCCCCGAAGGAGCCGATCAGCCAGGGCTGGCCACTGCGCTCGGCCAGGGTGCCGACCAGGCCGAGGGCCAGGAAGGCCCCCAGACCGGCCAGCAACAGCTGGCCGATACGGACTCTGGCAGGCACCGCAGTGTTCAGCGAGGTACCCAAGGGAGACTGGCTCATGCCGGCCTACCGCTTGAAGCGTTCGGCTTCTTCCGAACCCTTGGTCGCGTTGCCGGCGCTGTAGGAGTGCGCCCCCACCCCGGCCAGCTTGCCGCCCTGGACGATCAGGTACTCGTTGCGGATCGGCCGGTTCTCGAAGTAGCACTCGAGGATCTCCCGGGTGCCGGCGGCATAGCGTGCCTGGGCCGAGAGGCTGGTGCCGGAGATATGCGGGGTCATGCCGTGGTGCGGCATGCCGCGCCATGGGTGGTCCGCCGGCGCCGGTTGCGGGAACCACACGTCGCCGCCGTAGCCTGCCAGTTGTCCGCTTTCCAGGGCCGCTGCGATCGCGTCGCGGTCGCACAGCTTGCCCCGTGCGGTGTTGATCAGGTACGCGCCACGCTTGAAGTGCTTGAGCGAGTCCTGGTTGATCATGTGCTCGGTTTCCGGGTGCAGCGGGCAGTTCAGGGTGACTACGTCGCAGACCTTGGCCAGGCTTTCCAGGGTTTCGTGATAGGTCAGGTTGAGTTCCTTCTCCACCGCTTCCGGCAGGCGGTGACGGTCCATGTAGTGCAGGTGCATGTCGAACGGCTTGAGCAGGCGCAGCACGCGCAGGCCGATGCGTCCGGCGGCGACGGTACCGACGTGCATGCCTTCGACATCGTAGGAGCGCGCCACGCAGTCGGCGATGTTCCAGCCGCCCTTGAGCACCCACTGGTGGGAGGGCAGGTAGTTGCGCACCAGGGCCAGGGTGGTCATCACCACGTGCTCGGCCACGCTGTTGCTGTTGCAGTAGGTGACTTCCGCGACGGTGATGTTGCGCTCCATCGCCGCCTGCAGGTCGGTGTGGTCCGAGCCGATGCCGGCGGTGACGATCATCTTCAGCTTCGGCGCCTTGTCCATCCGCTCGGCGGTCATGTAGGCCGGCCAGAACGGCTGCGAGATGACGATCTCGGCATCGTGCAGCTCGCGGTCGAGGACGCTGTCGGCGCCGTCCTTGCTGGAGGTGACCACCAGTTCGTGGCCATTGGCTTCAAGGTATTTGCGCAGGCCCAGCTCCCCGGAGACGCTGCCGAGCAGGGTGCCGGGCTGGAAGTCGATGGCCTTGGGCGTGGGCAGGGACTGGCCATCCGGATAGCTCTCCAGGTGGGGCAGGTCGTCGCGGGCATAGCGCTGGGGCTGGCCGGTGACCGGGTCGTCGTAGAGCACGCAAACAATCTTCGCCATTGAAGCCTCCTGATGCTTGTAAGGAGCGCGCGCCGTTGCGGCGTGGCGCCCGAGCGCCGTCGGTAGCGCTCGACAGGCATCCTCGGCGAGAGGGCGGCAGCGGTGCCAATCGCTTGTTCCGATGGCGTGATCGGGCAAACCGATCAGCCGTGCAGGAAGGCGTCGACCCGGCGTTGCAGGTCCAGTGAGGTGAACAGCGCGAGCGCCGATTCCAGCAGCAGTGGCTGCGGATCGCGGCGCAGCAGGACCAGGCCGATCTCCCGTTGCAGCTCCGGGACGATGGGCAGGACGCAGATCTCGTCGCGCATTTCCGCAAGGGCCAGGGCGCTGTGGGGCACCACGCTGTACAGCCCGGAGCAGCGCACATGGCCGTAGAGGACCATCATCGAGTCGGTCTCAACCCGCGGCATGGCCTGCACTCCGGCCTTGGCGAAGGCCTCGTCGATGCCCTGGCGACATTGCATGTTGCGTGTCAGCAGGCACAGCGGCAGGCGCGCCACCGCGTCCCAGCCAATCGCCGTCTGGCCGCGCAGGGCGCTGTCGTCACGGGTGATCAGCACGTAGCGCTCGTGGAACAGTGGGTAGGTGGCGAAGGATTTCAGGCGGCCGTCGCAGAGGTAGGTCAGTCCCAGGTCCAGCTCGAAGTCGGCGATGCCCCGGAGGATCTGCGAAGTGGCGAGGGTGTAGATCTCGTGGTTCATCCGCGGGTGACCGGCGAGGCACGGATCGGTCATCAGCGGCACGATCGATAGCGCGGTGGGAATCGCCCCCAAGCGCAGCGTGCCGCTCGGTCCTTCTTCGCGCTGGCGGGCTTCCTGGCGCATTGCCCCACAGTCGGCAAGGATCCGCCGGGCCCAGGCCAGCACCTTCTCGCCATCGGCGGTGAAGCCCTCGAAACGCCGGCTGCGCTGGACCACGGCGATACCGAGGTCCTGCTCCAGCGCACGGATCGCCTCGGACAGCGCGGGTTGCGAGACATTGCACTTTTCCGCGGCACGGCCGAAATGCCGCTCCTGGGCGAGGGTCACCAGATAGGTCAGTTGGCGCAGCAGCATGGAGTACGTCCTGTTGTCGTTATGTAGCCGAAGATATAGCGCTGTGGCCGGCGAATACAGATGAACGGTAAAACAACGGTGCAGTTCGCTGTATTGAAAACTATATAGCGAAGGGCGTAGCCTGCTGCCGGAGTCGAACCGAGCCGTGGAAAATCCCCTGATGACGCAACGCACCTACCCCTATGTCGCCTGGCGCCTGACCCGGAATTTCCAGATCCTGAGGGTCGAGCTGGTGGCGAGTGGCATCTACGGCAGTGCCTACGACCGCACCGCGACCGGCCACAGTTATCCACTCAGCGAACTGTTCGCCTCGAAGGAGGCCGCGATCAGCGAGGGCGAGCGGCGTCTGGACGAACTGGCGGCGGTACTGGCGAAGCGGCAGGTGAACCTGGAGCGACGTCGGCGTGAGCTGCATGAGCAGCGCAGGGCGAATTGCAGCTAGTCTTTATCGCCCAGGCACATGCCTTTGCGAGTGTTTACGGACGACCTATGAACGACGACCGCTTCGACCGCTTCTTGCGCAATGCCGTGGACGAGTTGAAAGAAAAGCAGCAAAGGCTGGAGTCCGAGCACGGGCTTGGTCGTTTCGTCCGATGGTGCTTCGACCAGGATGTCGGCTTGCTGGAGATGTTCGACGGCGAAGACCGCAAGGTCGTCGAGGCAGATGTCATCTGCATCGGCAGCTACGCGGGTAATTCGAGCACCTGGAAGTGGGCCTGGAGCAACGATGCGTTGCGTCCGTTGCTGCGGGAGAAGTCGCGGCTGCTCAGGGCGCTGGGTGACCTGACCGGGATTGACCTGTTCGTCGCGGAAAGCGCCTTCGCCATCGATGATGAGCCCATGGCCTGGGAGCTGGCGGCGATCAGCGTCAAGTACCTGAATGCACTGGGTGTGTACCGGGCGCCGCAGGGGCAGTTGAATTCGTTTCTGGCGTTGACGGGGGTGAGGCGGGTTGCGGCGTGAAGATTATGGTGAACGGCAATTGGCGGATGACGTTCGAGTTTATCGATGGAAACGCTTACGTCCCGGACTATGAGGATTATCACTAATGAACATGCACAACCCCCACATCCCGGTGAGTTCATCACCGACATCTATCTGCAGCCGAACGGTATCAGTGGTCGTGAACTGGCTGAAAAGCTGGGTGTAGCGCCCTCGACGCTCAGCCGTGTCTTGAAGGGCACGAGTCGTGTGACGCCGGAAATGGCATTGCGCCTGTCGGTAGCGCTGGGGCGCTCGGCGGAAAGCTGGCTGGCCATGCAGGATGCTTACGACCTCTGGATTGCCCGGCAGCACGTCGATCTGCAACGGGTGGAGAAGCTGGCGTTTGCCTGACTGGCGGATGCTTGAAGGTCGATAAATCGCGGACATTAAAAAGCCGGCTTGTGGCCGGCGCTTTATCAGTTCGCAGATTTTCGTGCCTATCCGCAATGGCTAGTAGATACGGGGCTTTGAGGATAATATCCGTCCGCAAATGTTCGCCCCAGGTTGCCCGTTACCGGAAAAAAGTGGGGGAATAAATGGGGGATAGGATTCTCCACACACTCACTGCGGAGCAAGGCATGGGCAAACTGAATCCCAAGCAAGTCGAGAACGTGACGGAGCCGGGGTCTTATGAGGACGGCGACGGCTTGCGTCTGATCGTGCAAATCACCGGACGTAAATCATGGGTGCTGCGTTACCAAATTGCGGGCCGGCGCCGGGAGATGGGGTTAGGCGGCTACCCCAAAGTAGGCTTGAAGGCCGCCCGTCTTGTCGCTGGGGAACAACGCAAGGTGTTGGCTGCTGGTGCTGATCCGATGGCAACCCGCGATGCTGAGCGGGAGCGGCAGCGGGAAGCGCAACGTATCACAGAGGCGCGTAAAGTTACTTTCGAGAAGCTGGCGATTGAACACATGGAAGTGCATGGTTCGGACTGGTCTGATAAGTGGCGAGCCGGCTGGCTGCGAAAGCTGGAGCTATACGCCTTCCCTGTTGTTGGCAGACTGGCGACAAATGAGATTGAAACGGAACACGTTCTGCGTGTATTGCGCCCTATCTGGTTGGAGAAGACCCGCACCGCCGACGAAGTACGCGGACAGATTGAGCAGGTGTTAGATGCGGCAAAGGCTCGCCGACTGCGTGATGGTGACAATCCGGCTCGCTGGCGCGGCCATCTGGAGAACCTGCTGAGTAAAGCGGAGAAAAAAAAAGCCCGCAAGCGTGAGCACTTCTCCGCGATGAAGTGGCAAGACGTGCCTGCGCTTATGGTCAAACTGACACAGAGCGACGTGCGTTCCGCAGTGGCCGCCCGTCTGCTGATACTGACTGGCGCCCGTTCGCATATGGTGCGCTTTGCTGAGTGGTCGGAATTCGATCTGGCGGCGGGTGTATGGTCGCTACCTGCCGAGCGAATGAAGATGCGCCAAGCCTTTGATGTTCCATTGGCACCCGAAGTGGTTGAGATGCTACAAGAATTTCCCCGTATCGATGGCAGCCCATATCTATTCCCTGGCCAAGGCAAGAGCGGTGTTATGCACGCCAACGCCGTTCGCAACCTCTTGCATGGCCTGGGGCATGACGATGTGACTAGACATGGATTTCGTTCGAGTTTCCGCGACTGGGCGAACGAGCGCACCCATTATCCACGTGAAGTTTGTGAACTGGCGCTGGCCCATGATGAGCGCGACCAGACCGAGGCCGCTTACTCTCGGTCGGACTTTATCGATAAGCGTCGTGCCTTAATGGTCGATTGGGCGAGCTTCATTACGAGTTCACCAACGACGAACGTCATTCAAGGTGAATTTAAACGCGCCTGACTGAGCACCTGTCAGCCTAGCCGGGGCGAAAAGCGGACTACCCAGCGTTCGGCTGGCAGCCCTATTTAAGCAAGTGGGAATGGGAGGGTATGTAGTGGGTGAGTTGGATTACTGGAGGCTGTCTGATCATTTGAGCGTACAAGACGCTGCGGTGCTCACTATCGGGGAGCGACCATCAAGGCTGTTTAGAAATGGAGAGCATACACACCTTCCGGTTACAGGCCCTGATTTCAATGATCGATCCTCGGACAGGGCGTTTCAGGCAGTTTTCAGTGCCATAAAAAATGCAGTCCTGGGAGGAACACTTAAAGCGGCTCTTCGAATATCCACACAGGAGCACAGTTTTTGTGATACGCCATTCGACGCTGGCGATGCATCCCTTGGGCCGTCCTCTGTGAGCGGGATAACAGTCAATGACGTCGGGAATCTATCTGCTGAGGGCTCTGCTTACCGTCCACGTCCTGATTGGCAACATACGACTGTCGCCACTAAGGATTTGAAAGAATGGTTAGTAAGCCGAGGAGTGGCAACAGGGTTCTTTTTCCCAGATACAGATGAGCATCAGCCAGGCTATTTGGAGAAGTCACACCCAAATTACGCGCCCAAGCTGGCCGCAGCCATCCGAGCATGGGAAGCCGTTACAAGCAATCCGGAACTATTACGTGGAAAGACGCCGAAGAAGGCCTTGATTAAGTGGCTCAATGAAAACGCCGCCGCCTGTGGTCTAACTAAAGATGACGGAACGCCTAATTCGACCGGTGTAGAGGAGGTTGCTAAGGTCGCGAACTGGAATCTGGAAGGAGGTGCCAGCAAGACCCTTTGAAGGTATCCCCCCCAAAAAAGCCGCGCCAGCAGAGGGTTTTGTTCTGGCGCGTGCTGAACTAACCCACCCCCTGCCGCTTTCAGGGGGGCGCGTTTTCTGAACCCCATCCGGCTATTTTCGATCCCGCCTGACGCATACCTTGCACATCGTCCGCCCCGCAACGGGGTAAGCCTAGAGGTAACGACGATGACCGCAACTATTCAATCCACCCGCTGTATTTATCGCCTTCCCACAGTGAAAGTCCGAACCGGGCTGGGGCGCACCACTATTTACGATCTAATGAAAGAAGGCCGTTTCCCGAAGTCCCGCCGTATCGCGGGTGCCCATGCAGTCGGTTGGGACTCGCTCGAAATCGAGGCGTGGATTGCCGAGCAGCTTGGCGAGCTGGCCTAAATGGAAAAAAGCCAACCGCTTTGCCAGGAGAAGCTCGAATTGGCTTTTCGTGATGCTATGCAAGCCAGGTTTGGGTCGCTGGACTGGTTGCCTGAATGTGACGGATCGATTCACCGTTTCCGGGTGCCAGATGACAACCCCGGAACTCTCAACGGTTGGTACGTCCTATTCCCGGATGGCATCGCGTCTGGCGCGTTCGGCAGTTGGAGGACCGGATGTTCCAGCAATTGGAGCATCCGCAAGCCTGCCAATCCGGTCGAGGCTGACATTATCATCCGACGGATTGAGCAGGCTCGCCACCAACGTCAAGTCGAGCAGCGTCAGCGCCAGCAGGTCACCGCTGTTCGATCCTGTCGGTTGTGGCGCTATGCCGTGCGGGCAGATCCGTATCACGAGTACTTGGTCGCTAAGGGCTGTAAATCGCACTATCTGCGTCAGACTGGCGATGCGTTGCTGATACCGTTATGTGTCGGGCGTGCACTGGTGAACCTGCAACGCATCCGCCCGGATGGCAGCAAGCGCTTCATGTACGGCGGGCAGGTCTTTGGCGCTTATAGTCCGATTGGCCGGCTGGAGCCTGGCGCTCCTTTGTACGTCTGCGAAGGGTGGGCAACCGGCGCGACTATCCATGAGCAAAACGGGGCTGCCGTGGCTTGTGCTATGAATGCCGGCAATCTGCTACCTGCTGCTCAACGTCTGCGCCGCGCCTACCCGGAAACCCCTCTGATCGTGGCTGGCGACGACGATCGTCAGACCGAAAACAACCCTGGGCGCACTGCCGCTAACCGCGCTGCCGCTGAACTGGGTTGCGGTGTGGTGTTCCCCCCTTGGTGCGGAGCTGAGCCCCTGAGCCTGTCTGATTTCAACGACCTGCATCAATGGCGGGAGGCGAACCAATGACCGCAGGTACCTTAATTCCCGATCCTGACTATCCAGAGCCGCTGCCGCTGCTGCCTGATATGGAAGCCTCAGCACCTTACCCTTTGGAAGCATTGGGTGAACTGCTGGGAGGCGCCGCCGCTGCGATTGTTGAGGCATGTCAGGTGCCTGGTGCACTTGCTGCGCAGTCGGTCCTGGCTGCCGCCGCGATGGCGGCACAGCCACACGGCAATGCGCTGCGAGACGGTCAACTGATCCCGCTATCACTCTTCGGGCTAACCGTGGCGGAGTCAGGCGACCGCAAGTCCGCCGCTGACCGTCTGGCTTTGCGTGCCCACCATGAAAGGCAAAGTACACTGCTGGATGTTTACGACACCGAGCAAAAGCAATATCGGAACCGTCGTGACGCCTACCAATGTGCCCGCAGTGCGATCTTGGAGGGCGCGAAAGCAGACTCTGAAGCCGTTGCCGATGAGCTAGGGAAGCTGAAAGAGCCCACAGCTCCGCCTGTTCCTTTCATTTTGGTCGAAGAGCCAACGTTAGAAGGACTGCAAAAGTCGCTGCTGCGCGGGCATCCGTCGCAAGGACTGTTCAGCGATGAAGGTGGGCAATTCTTTGGTGGGCATGCGAGTAGGCCTGAGAACATGCTCAAGAGTGTCGCCGGCCTTTCGAAACTTTGGGATGGGGCACCTATCATCCGCACCCGAGCCGCCGAGGGTGAGAGCGCGTCACGTAGCGGCTGCCGATTAAGTGCCCACCTGATGATTCAGCCCATTGTCGCTAGTGAAGTGCTGAGCAATCCGCTAATGCAAGGGCAAGGCTTCCTTGCTCGCTTCCTGATTGCCTGGCCGCAATCTTTGGCCGGTACTCGCTTCTACAAGCCCACAAACCCCAGCTGTGACCTGCGGCTAACGGGTTATTGGATGCGCATGAAGCAACTTCTTACCTTGGCACCACCTAAGAATGAACGGGGTGATTTGGAGCCGAATGCGCTGGTGATGGACTCCGACGGCAAAGCGGTATGGATCAAGGCGCACGACGCCATCGAGATGAGCCTTGGACGCGACGGCAGCCTTCAAGAGATCAAGCCGACCGCAGCCAAAGGCGGAGAGAACATCTTAAGAATCGCTGGTGTGCTCGCCATCGTGGAGAAGTCTGAAACCTTGAGCCAGCAGATCATCGAGCGGGCGGTTACGCTGGTGAACTGGTATTTAGGTGAAGCGTTTCGACTGACCAATCCAGTGAGCGCCGATCCTCAGTTGCTCAAGGCGCAACGGTTACTGGAATGGTTGATCGAAAACGACTGGCACGCTTTCGACGCCCGAACGCTACAGCAGAAGGGACCGCCCGTAGCACGCAAAAGCGCAAAGCAACGTGACGCACTGTTAGCGGTCTTGGTGAAGCATCACCAACTGTTGATGGAGGGCAGCAAGCGTTTCAGAGTCAATCCGACCGCGACAACTGCTACAGGCCAGCAAAGTTGAGGGTGAGCCGTTGAGACCGGTCTGCGACAAACCCTCCGTCCTCAGGAATTTGTCGCAACTTGTCGCAAGACTGTCGCGCCGTTGCACGCCAGGAATTTCGGTCTGTAGCAGTTATCGCAAATGTCGCAGAACCTGACTTTGAAGTCTCGTAAGTAATTGTCCCCTGTGACACACGTTCGCACTCGACGTAACCAGTCAATTGCATCCGAACTGACCAGTTGCAGGCATGGCTGAGGGGCGAAAGCAGCATCCACTATTGGCAGATAACGACGCGGAGCATCCCTTCACGAAGAGCAGTGTCAGCCAAAAGTGGACATTTACAAGGGGTTAAAATCGAAGCGGCTTAGTCACCAGCAGATAGTCAACCGATACTAGACTGTCGGCGTTGGTACCTACACTACCAAGGAAGCCAAAGGCGCGGTAAATGATATGAAACAAGCCGTTAACCGGTGCAAGTAGCAAGCGCCAATACCGGCGGCCGCAGCGCGACACTGCGGTAGCCGCATTCAAGACCAGCAGGTTGGTCTGGTTAACGATTGAGCGGGGATACCCCGTCGTTCCATTTCAACATGCGCAAAACTCACAATAGCTAATGTTTCCCGAGCCGTAGCGGATGTCTCACGGACAGTGGGTAGAGGGTTTGAAGAGGTCAGGGGCATCTCTTAACGCTGCCCGTAGTAGCTGCATGCTTTTCCAGCTAAAATCGATTGTGGTGAAAATGCCCAAGATCACATATCTGGGCATTTTTCGTTCTACAGATCGTCTGAAGTGGTCAGTCAGTTAGACAGCCAGGACTCGACTATCTCTGCCCCATATTCGGATTTCCAAGCCTTCAAGCGGCTATGGTTACCACCCTTGGTCTCAATGATCTCACCGTTGTGTGGGTTCTTGTAGATTTTGAGGGCGCGAGGTTTGCGAGCGGTGTTTGAAGGCATTACTGTCGGTGAAGCTGTGCGATTAGCCGCAGCAGGATCAAGCAAGTTGACCACGTCGCGGAGGCTGAAGCCGTAATCTACGAGTAATGCACGCAGTTTCTCTTCGAACTCAATTTCTTTCTTCAGCTCTGAGCTGCCTTTAAGGACCTCAAGCTCTGCTAGTTGCGCTGCAAGCTGCTGTTCAAGTTTCCGAAACTCAGCCAGACGTGACATCGTGATTTTCCTAATAGTGAGGGTGATTTGCGTTAGTACAGGATCGTAAATGGTCTACGAAAATGGTAAATCATTGCTACCCAATCGTGTGATGAAGGCGCCAAGAGCTGAATGGCCTGGCTCGCGTTGACCTGTCGTATGAGACTTGGAGCTATTACCTTGGTGACGATCGCGGTTTGTTAATAAGGGCAGGCTCGGAAGCAGCCGGTCACCGATGTTCGCGTTGGCTCGACAGGGGACGAAACAAGCTGTAGACATTAACCTTAATGAAAAGGCCTCATTGGGCCTCCAAGCGCTTGAAGTTGGTACTCCGAAACGGCCTGGAGCAACGAGTCGGCCAGTACTCTTAGGTGCTCGGTCTCATGGATTGGGCGCCCCGCAGCTTTGGCTTCGTGGTACCTTCGTAATGCCTCGATGGCCTGCTGCATCAGTGGCTCACCCGCCTCCATCTTTTTCCGTAAGTCGTCCATGTCGCCCTCCCGTTTTGATCACAGGAGTATAGAACGCATAGGAGATCACTCCGTTAGATCCCCGTTTTGAAGGGCCGCTAACGACCCGTAGCTGCCCTTCGCTCGGGGCAGCAATTGAAAGCAGCGTTCAGCTGTACTGAATGTCATAGGTAAGGCGTGTCATCGGTTTTGTTAGGGCAGCCACTGCGTATGGCCACGCCCAAATCGGGCTCAAGATGTTCCATCAGCCCTGTGACACGCCCCGACATCTATCGGCGTTGAGTCGCTATCGCTTTACTTCTGGCTCAATGACGGTCTCATGGCCATCTTTTTCCTTGTTGTTGGCAAGCTATTTCCAAGCGCACTTTGAGTATCAGGCATGTGCGCTTAGCGCGAGCGCCTCGACTCGACACTGACCCCGATTGAGAGCACTCACCCGCGCTATACGCGCACCAAATCATTGCGAGACTAGATGAGGGGCACGTAAGCCTTGGCGTGCTCGCCTCGATTTGTTGTCAGCCCCTGCGAACCCGCCAAGCGCCCCAAGCTAGGCCCAACGCAGCAGCGATTATCGAGGCAGACAACACGCCGAGCTTGGCTGCGCCTAAGGAGGCCGGATCGGAGAATGCCAAGTTGGCAATGAAGATGGACATGGTGAAGCCGATGCCCGCGAGCAGACCTATCAATGTAATGCTGTTCCAGTTGACTCCAGTCGGCAGTGTGCAAAGACCGATGCGCACCATCAGCCAACTGACACTGACGATTCCCAGCGGCTTACCAAGCACCAATGCGATTACGACAGCGGTCATTACCCACTGTGGCGCCTGTGTACTTAGGTCTACACCCGCCAGGCTGACTCCGGCATTGGCCAGAGCAAACACTGGCATGATTCCATAGGCCACCCAAGGATGCAGGCCACTCTGCACACGAACTACTGGCGGTACCAGCTCTCGCTGGGCCACTCGCAAGTTCTTTAGAGGGCTGATCAGCTCACTGGCATCCTGCTCGGGAGACCTCGCGCGCCCGAGCAACTCCTGGGTGAAGCGTGTGACCGCATCGAGTGGTCGTTCTCGCATAGGCATGGCAGTGACCGGCGTCATCAGTCCCAATACCACTCCGGCCAGAGTCGGATGTGCGCCAGTCATCAATATGCCGACCCATGTAATCGCACCAGGGATTACATAAACATAGGCCGAACCTACCCCTATCCGCTGTAGACCCAATACCATCATCAAACCAATCGCAGCGATGCCGAAACCGCTGTAGTCCAGGCCTCCTGAATAGAAAATGGCGATGATGAGGACGGCGATAATATCGTCAATGATTGCCAAGGCGAGCAGGAACACACGTACGTTCGACGGAATGGATTTACCAAGCAGCGCCAGTACCCCTACGGCGAATGCGATATCGGTGGCCGTCGGCACCGCCCAGCCTTGTTGCTCAGCCGGTGCATGGCCGAAACCGAGGTAAACCATTGCAGGTACCGCCACTCCACCGATTGCCGCTGCCATTGGGAGGGTGGCCTGGCGAAAGCTGGCAAGGGCGCCTTCATGGATTTCACGGCGGATTTCCATACCGACCACGAGGAAGAAGATCGTCATCAGCCCATCGTTTATCCAGAAGTGCAGCGACTGAGTGAATAGCAGCGAACCGACGCCAATCGTAATGGGCGTGTGCCACAAAGCTTCATAGGTCGCGGCGGCCGAGGAATTGGCCCAGATAAGAGCTGCGATAGCGGCGATCAAAAGGACTACGCCACTGATGGCTTCAATGTGCAGAAAGCGCTCGAGATTGGCGAAGGCACGCTCCGCAAGCTGTTGGGCACGGGGCAAGGTTGTTTTTTGCATAGGCGCAAGAACTCCCGCATGGCGGCCCGACCAGCGTAGTCTTTTTAACCTGCCTCACTGCAACAAGCAGTCAGCACCCACACAATAGTGTACTGTATGAATGTGGCAATGGGGCGGCGGAGCCATTCAACACACGTCTGCTCTCGTTGATCACACGAAAATTATTTGTTGAACCGTTGCATCCACGCGGCTATCCCAGCAACAGAGAGCGTCGAAATTTGCCGGGGAAGAAATCTCCCCTATGTGTACTCGACACCGTCGAGCCATCCATAAGAGTGCGGGCAGCCCAGCCTCACGCCTCTGCATCTAGCCCTTCATACGCGGCAAGAATCCTTTGATCCTAGGCGAGTCAAAGGCGGAAGCCCCATCTAATGCTTCAGTTTGCTGCGATCGCGATGATCGCGCATGAGCAGTCTTATGCCGAGCTCAAAGTGTTTCTACACCCGTGAAATGCGATATCGCGGCTACGACGCGACCTTCAAGCTCAACTGGCCATCCGTGGGCAGTCCCTGGAGAGCCGAACAGCGTGTCGTCATTCAAAGCAAAGATTTTGGATTCATTCTGATTCAGCCCGTGAAAGAAGGTGTCACCCTCAACACGTTGCTAGAGGTATTCGAAGCGCGTGTCATGGCGATCGTGGATGAGCGCCATTTTGGGGAGTAGACCGAACACGCGGTTAACCCCCGTTTTCTAGATGCCCTCGAGAGGCTGCTATGGGTCCAGGCCGTGTGAAAACGCAAATAAGTACGTCGAGTAGCGAAAGAAGCTGGGTCAGCCTGTAAATTCAGCAGATGTAAGTGCAGGTCTAACTCAGTCGGGCGCCAGGCGCTGCCTGTGCTATCTGGGCCGCGGCAGCGGCCCAGATAGCCGTATACGGACGCATAAACGCTTGGACTCATGTCCTGATCGCTTCAATCAGCCCAGCGATGCCAAAGATGCTCATCATTCGTTTGAGATTGTAAGCAAGTACGTGAAGGCTCATCTCGGTGCTTACCCTCGGCAGGGTTTTGGTCAGGAAGTGGGTGCTTCCCATCCAGTATTTGAGCGTTCCGAAGGGATGCTCCACCGTCTGCCGGCGAACCTTCATCTTTCCGGGGTCATGCTCCAATCGGATCTGCACCGCTTCGACTACCGTTTCATGCTCCCAGCGCTTCAACCGGCGTTCCTTACCCGTCGTACACTGCTTCTGCAAGGAGCAACTTTGGCAGCCAGAGAACCAGTAGGAGTGCAGCAACATGCCGTCTTCCACCGAAGAATGCCTGCGAGTCAGTAGTTGATCCGCAGGGCATCGGTATTCATCCGATGCAGCGATGTAGATGAAGTCCTGCTTGCCGAATCGGCCTTCCGCTTTGCTGCTTGATGTCAGTGGTTTCGGGACAAAAGTGGTGATCCCGACCTGCTCGCAAGCAAGGATCTCCGGACCTTTGTAATAGCCTCGGTCGGCGACCACTGTCAGCGACTCAGCGCCGATCTCTTCGCGTGCCTGGTTCGCCATATTGCTCAACTGTGTTCGGTCATTACCAACATTGGTGACTTCATGAGCAATGATCAGATGGTGTTTGTCATCGACTGCTGTTTGTACGTTGTAGCCAACCGTGCCAGTACCTCGGCCACTCGTGGCCATTGAGCGTGCATCAGGATCGGTAAGAGAGATTTGCTGATCTGGGCTGGCATGAAGCTGCGCTTCAATGTCCTTGAGCCTCGTCATCTGCTGTTTCAGCTTTTCTATTTTTTCGCTCAGCCGTTCAGCCTTGGCCTCGGCGACCTCGGGCGCTGCCCGATCCGCCGAATCCATCGCCGCAAGATAGCGGTCAATGCTCTGCTCGATCTGCTGCATGCGCGCCTTGATCTTGCCCTGGGTAAAGTTGCGGTCGCGGTTATTTACGGCTTTGAATTTGCTGCCGTCGATGGCAATGATCGACTGGGAGAAAAGATTGAGGTTGCGGCACAGCACTACGAATTGCCGGCACACGCTGCGAATGGCTTTGCCGTTGTCCCGGCGAAAGTCGGCAATCGTTTTGAAGTCGGGAGCCAACCGGCCCGTTAGCCACATCAACTCGACATTGCGCTCTGCCTCGCGCTCAAGCCGGCGGCTGGACTGAATCCGGTTGAGGTAGCCATAGATGTAGATTTTCAGCAGGACTGCTGGATGGTAGGCCGGACGACCCGTTGCAGCCGGATCGACACCCTCGAAGCCGAGTGCTCCGAGGTCGAGTTCATCGACGAAAACGTCGACCACCCGAACTGGATTTTCTTCGGTGATGTAATCGTCCAGGCACTCCGGCAGCAACGTGACTTGCGTCCGAGATTCACCTTTAATGAATCGCTTCATGATCGTCCCCGCCACGATCTCGACGATCAGAAGGTTAGACAATCACGTGCGTTTTCACACAGCCTGGGTCGTAAGCTGCCGGGTGTGGATGACTGCTTTCTCCCTTCAGCCATGCGTGCGACTGGTCACGTCGAACGCATTCGTCCAAGTGCATGGCAATTTCCCTTTCTCGGATAGTGATCATACTGGATTATCTAAGCCGGTCAGGCCTGACTCTTGAACCCATCGTTGGATGGCTGCACATATCACAAGTCGAGCGTATTGATGGCCCCGTATACCTGTTCATCGCCTGGGGAGTCGTTCGGTGTTCTGCCCTTTCTGCCTCGCTAGTCACTTCCGGTACCTCAACCGCTCTCCATAAGGGTTTGGATTGCCTGTCTTTGACATTCGCTGATTCGCATGCCGCCTTTTTCGATACGGCTAAGCCATTCGGATCCAGAGAGACTCTCCCCGCGTTTAACGCAGTGCCCATATCGATCAACCATATCTTTGAGCGTCGCGACCATCTCTGGGTAGGACGGGCCGCCGTCGAACCGAACGCTGAGCCAGCCCAAGCGCGACCGTCTGATCCCAAAACCAAGCTCTGCATGCGGTCCAGATCCTGCCTGCTGACCATTTACCTGCTGGGAGTCCACTCGCTTTCCGTCCTTAGAGACCATTTGGGGTGGTGGAATTGCTCAGGGAGCAATCCATCTCTAAGCAAATGTTCTCACATGGAAAAAATACTTGCGAAAATTTTTCCTCCTTAACTTTGCCCTCATGGAAAGCCATCCACAGAATCGTGCGATGAATATCGGCGCTGCTATACGCAAGGTTCGACTGGAAAAGGGGCTCACTCTGGAGGCGGTTGCTCTAGATGCGGGGACTTACGCAGGTAATCTGTCGAAGATCGAAAGGTCGCAGCAGTTGCCGTCTTTGGAGCTTCTGCACAAGCTCAGTCAGGCGCTAGGCGCGAAAATGTCTGATCTGTACGCTGTCGCGGAATCTGAGTCAGACGGTCGCGAACAGGCTGCACCTGATCAGAGCAATGAAGTGATCTTGGTGCGCCGGAACTTTCAGGCGCTCAATCCAAAAAATCGCAAACTCGCTATAGAGTTCCTGAAGCTCCTAGGGCAGTCACAGGGGGAGACCTGAAGACCCTATCCTCATGTCAACGCCACAGGGCCACAATGAAGAGCCCTGTGGTGATAGTTTTTAAAAAGTCTTGCAGTGTCAGCTGACGAACCAAGAGCTCACCTTTGAAGTTACGGTCATTCGCAACCTCACGGTTTACCCCGCAAATCTTCAAGTTGCTCCGCCCCTGTTATTCGTTGTCTTCGTCAACATGATCGACATCCATATCCTCGCCTTCTTCGTAGCCCAGTCCTCTGAAAATTTCCCAGCTTGCCAAGAACGGAGTCAGCGTTTTGTACGCAAACTTTGGAAGATCATCACTGTAGAAAATCTGATCAAACTTTTTGTCATAGATGTGCTTGATGTATTCGAGGTATATCTCTCGAAGCAGACCAGTCCGATGCAGGTTGAGGTTATGCGTGGCGACGGCATCAACAAAGCTAGTCTTCAAGCCATACCAGTCAGGCAGCGAAATTTCTGGCCGAACCGTGCCTGTCTTATTCAAAAAACAAAACTCGAACTGCTTGCGAGAAACGCGGATCAGCTTGTCGTGAAAATTGCTTTCTATGGTATCAATCCAATAGTTTTTTCCATCGTCAGTGAGCTGATCGTAAATCGCCTGAACCTGTTCGAGCCGGCCCTTATCTGAATAGCCATGGACGACACCTTCGTGGACCGAGGTGCGGTAGGAGCAAAAGGGATTCATCGCTGCAACTACGATCGTATTTGGATAGGGAAAAAGAGCTGAAATTTCTCCCCATTTCTGGCTTGCGTAAACGAGAGCATGAAAACCTTCGGCCTCCAGACTTTGGGCGATTGAGTTACTGATGACATTAAGAGCATCGAGGCTATAATCTGGTGGAGAGCTTCCGTCCATCCCTTCATCAGGATCAATCCAACCTTTAATCATCGGGAACGAAAGGGCGACGCAGATCATGGACCTATCGTTCAAGATATTCCGCTCGAAAGTCCGGTAATATTCCTCGCTGGGGTAGTAGACCTCTAACGTGAATGTTCCTGCATCTTCGCGAGGGATTAGCGAGATAATGCTTTTCTCGTTGAAGACAAGTTCCTGAACAAACGCATCTTTTATGGTTCGGCTTTCCATTGGGGCTACAAGAACTGATGTCACAGCTGACTCTTTCAGGCCAGGGAAAAGTGAGCAGAAGTAGTTGGAATATGCTAATAACTCGGTGAAGGCTTGACGCTCTGTCTGACCCGATTTTTTCAATTCAATGACGCTCAAACCAGTCAACTCTGAATATCCGAGCAAATCGATTCGTGTTGGATTGACTCCATTTCGATCAAGCCGCAACTCCTTTGAGGTCAGAACGAGCGCGTCAAGATTGTCAAGAATCTTATTAATCCTGCGTTCTGTGCGCTGCTGTAGCAGAAATCGAATGGTGGGGAAAGAGTCGTCCGTCCATTCCACCGGTTCACGCCTGCCAGTCACGATACTGGATAAGTCTTCTTTGTGGTGTTCAAACAAATAGTCGCGGAATGCATTTTCACTGATGGTTAACATATGACTCTCATACACGGTTGATTTATTTGGGTGTATTAGTATTTCCAATATTCGGCTGTATAAGTACACGTGTGATTTATAAGGAATTTCTATGTTCAGCGCTGTTGCTGGCTTTATGTCGGGCTTATAGGTTTTCGTTATGCATTCAAGTCGGCTTTTACCAGTTCTAGTGACCGCCAATCGCCGGCCAGTGGCCAGCGTTCACATAGTTCCTCATAAGGAATCGTTGAGACAAGTTGATATATAAAAAATATAATTCGCTCTCTAAATAGAAGTGGTTGGTCTAGGCGAACTTTGATCTTGTTTTTTATATATGGCTTTAAGCGCAATAGCTCAGTAATGGCCTGGAGGCTTTCATCGTTTACGAGCTCTTGGAAAGAGTCGAGTATCAAGTTTTCTATCTTTGTGTTCGAACTATGTGGTGCAATATCAAGACTGCGCTCATATTCTATTTTAAGCTGGCGCTTGAAACTCTCACGAGGTTCGTTAGCCTTCGCCAACAGTTCCATTGTGGTGCTAAAAATCTCGTCGGTGGTCTCGATGAGCGCCATACTCCGTGCCACATGGCGCTCAGCCATAGGTGGAACTGAACCGGTTGGCTTATAGAGATTGTCATGCACCATTTCAGCATAGGCATGCTGAAGCAGCGTTCTGATCTGAAGCTCGCAGCAAAAACTATGATCCAAGGCTAGAAGCGCCATCGTCTCTGCGGTTGGTCTGATTTCATAGTGCTTGGACTGATAGTCAAAAACTTTCGTGTTTGTCGAGCGTTCCTCTAGATGGTCCCTTGCTACGCTGGCCTGCCAGGCGGTGCAGGACTCGACGAGTTTGCTAAGGATCTCGATCTCTTCAGTAAGCAATACAACGAAGCGAACTCCAACCAAATCGGTCATTTGTCGCAGTGGGTCTGTATAACCTTTTCGGACAAGTTTTCCGCGAGCAGAGTCTAGAGTCTTCACTCTCGGCACAACGGGTATCTTGATGAAACAGTCAGGATAGCCCTTTTGTTTCAGCGCATCAGATAGCGTCTCGGAAATATATAAGCCCCACCTGCGTAGCTCAGGATCTTTCCTGCCTAACATTTCCAAAAAGCTAACCTGGTCCATTATTTTTGCATCGCTATTTGGCTGTAAATAGTTACAGTTGTTGTGCCTATTAATTCATCAGACTCAATTTTAATTGAGTCTTCTCCTGCCTCCGGTGGAGTGCTAATCCAAACGCCATTGTCAAAGACATATTTGCGTCTGCGTTTTAGCTTTGTAGAGATGTAAGCGGTATCCTTGGCGATCGCGTTCTTGGGGAAGCCTTTTGTATCTAGAAATGCTATGTAGTTGTCCTGCAACGCTTTGGGTATATGTTTCGAACTGAAGTCAGCCGCGCTTAGCGTGGCCGTCTGACTGCGAAGCTCGGCACGAAGCGCTTCATGCAGCTCAAGTTTTTCGTCGGAGCTTATTAGTGCAGTATCTATGAAGGTTTTACTATGCTCGAAGAAGTCTTGTGTTAGCTTTTTGGATGAAGACTGAATGCTCATGCCCAAGAAAACGTTGTAAAAATAGGCGGCAGCACTTCGGGTTTCAGTTGCTGTCATCAAATGATCAAATAAAAAAGCGCGGTAATCAGCCGGGTCAAAAACACCTCTGACGGCTGGCTTGCTGCTGACGGGCGTTAGAAATCCAATCTTGTAGAGCTTTTGGGCCTCGGTTAATAATAGTGAGGAAATATACTCCGCTGTGACGTTTTCATCATCCTCGTCCGCTTTGAAACCGTCTTGTATATCGGCTTTGATTGCGGCTAAGAATAGTGTGCTCTGTGGGCCTACTCGGCCTTTGATAATTGCAAGCATGCCTCCTGGCGCGTTTGTGGTCATCTGTGCTTTGGCAAGCTCCACTGCGAGGTCACGGCTAAGGCTGATAAAGTCATCATCGGAGCAAGAAAGCATGCTTGCGGATTTTTGGAAAAAGCTGCCGGGCTCTGACTGAGCAATACTCATTTCAATACCATGAGATCTGTTGCCGAGAGCCTTATAAATACGTAGCTGCAATGTATCAAGTGCTTCTTGAGGAAATATTACGAATTTTTTACTTCTTTTAGGCTCAACCATCTCACTCCCGCTGCGAGCGAATATTTTGTGAATGATCACCCGTTCGATGATAATTCCTTCGAAGCTAAATGAATCTAAATTCACTGGCTGGATTGCATTCATACATTGCTCCATTTTAGTTGTGGTTAAGTTTTATCTTTATTCTTGGTCGAGGTTGTATTTTCAAGTGGCAGTTCGAGTGAATTGATTGGTGACAACTCACCTTGGGCATGGCGCGGGTGGATAGTGCGGAAACAGGGTGCTCCATCTATTCCGAATCCCCACAGTTTTCGCCTTTCATAAGCCTTGATTTTCGTTAATCGCCCTTGAAAAAAATTTTCGGTATATATGTCATGATTTGGTTCGAGTGCAAGCAAAGTCGCTTTCGGTTTTAGTATTTCAATTTGTGCAGAAAGTAACTTTCTCGAAAGTTTAGCGATGTTTTCAAACTCTCCGTAGCGCACGGGATAGTTCTTCGTGTAGCTGATGGCAAAAGGGCTATGCCAAGAAACGGAGCAACCAATCGGCTCCATATCTTTCTCTGCCTTTCTGTAGAGTTGCCGAAATTTAGAGCTACCGGCGAGCTGACCTGCTGATTGCCAGTGCCCTTTCGCGGAGGCAGTTAGATATTCTTCCCCTGGCGTGATGTGAGTCTTTCTAGATCCGCCGAACCAGCTTGTCGTCTCTCTGCCAACGATCATAAGATTGACCGGGTTTGCAGACGCGGAAGATAGAAATACGCCCTCCCGGTCGGTCTTAACCTGCTCAAGGCGCGCAATGGCTTCATCACTAAGGATCGCCTGGTAGGCAAGCTCAAGGGCTTTGTGCGTTGCTTCCTGCATTGCGTATTCCTCAAAGCCATGGAATGGCCTGGTCCCCTTCACGTAGCATCCGATGCTCATGCACCTATCATGCTTGCGTTGCGAGAGCTTAATGTCAATTAGCCATCCAGCTCAAAAACTTTGGCGCACCGCCAGCTTTCGGTAGAACGCTATCTCGAAAAATCAGAAGCCGTCTGCCGCTCCGATCTGGCGCTCCCTGTAGCGCTTAAGCTCTGCTGCGACAACTGCTAAACCCGCGACAACCCCCGCAGCGGTGAGTCTGAAAGGTTGCAACGTTGCTGCGACATGTTGCTACGCGTTGCCCATCAGCATTTCTAAAACCCTTCGCAAGTCTGAGGTGCGCCACTTGAAGTTGTAGCAGTTGTAGCAGTTGTAGCGGCTGTAGCAATACATCGCTTTCAGGCTTTCGAGTTGTAGCCATGGTGGAGCCTGATGGCTGAATGTGCAGCCGTCGGGTGGTCCATCTCGCTAGCTGAGGGCACGAATCAGTCAGTTCGGCTTGTGGGAAACATTGCTTTTTCTGCCCCTTTTTGCCTCTTTTGCCAGTCGTGGATGAGGGCAGCAAGAGGGGTTGAATCACAGCCCAAAGCAGCAAAATGGCTAACTTCAGCAATGGTCAGGATCTCTCCATCGCACCGTAAGACTTGGTGGTGCTCTAAAGCAGCTCGCACGGTATCTGGGTCAGGCTGGTTGTCCGCCTGATTCGTTTTGCAGCAGTACACGGATGCTCGCGTTCACCTTTCCCCTACAGATAGTGAGAGGGTCACGTGACGAGAAAGTGGGGGGATAAGTGGGGGAATAAATTTATATTTTTGAGGAGGGTCCTGTATTACGGACCTTGCAGGCATTAAAAAGCCGGCTTGTGGCCGGCTTCTCGGGGACAGTCTTGGCTGGCTTTTGGCGAGCCGCAACCGCCTTCAAATCGTTGGACGGCACACGGGTGTGCCGTATGAGCGAGGGCTGTGTGAGGCCTCGCCCGGCCCGGGACGTGCAAGCGGCAGTCCGGGGCTGAGGTGGCGCGTAGCATACTGGGAATGACTCGCAATGCCCAGCAAAAAATGCACGGCGCCGCTTCAGTCCGGCCGTTCGCCACGGAATTGCGCCCACCAGAACACCCATCCGAGCACTTCAAGCTGCTGCCCGCGGGACTGGCTGGTGCTGTAGTTCTCGCAGGGAAACCCCTCGCTGTCATGGCTGTACAGGCGCAGCACGCCGTTGCTGCGCTTGCTCAGGCTGTTGATGCGCAAGTGGCCGTTGTGCAGCACGGCGTAGAGCTCGCCGTCGACCACCCGGGTCAGGCTGCGGTCGATAGCCAGCGGCGCGCCATAGGGGATCAGCGGGGTCATGTTGTAGTCGGGCATGCTCAGGGCGACTGCCTGGCCGGGGTCGACGCCGAGACGGTCGAGCGCCAGGCGTGGCAGGCGCAGGTAGCGGTTGTCGAGGGCGACCAGCTGACGTCCGCGCCAGGTGTGGAAAGCCAGTTGCACGTCGCCATCGCCGTGGCTGCTGAGGGCACTGTGGTCAGGCGGCTCGCGCATCGAGGCGTTGTGGTCGCCTCGCTTGAGGCGCGGCAGCGGCGTGCTGTGCTTGGGGCCTTCGCCGGTACGCAGCCATTTGCTACGCACGCACAACAGCTCGGCGATTTCATCGAGCCGGGCCTGGGGCACGCCGCGATGGAACCAGTTGTTCACATGCTGGGGAGTCACCTTGCGTTGCGCCGCGAAGTCCGAGGCGCTCAGGTTGCACTCGCTCAGCAGGGCTTTGAGTCGATCACCGGAGGTATTCATGGCAATCGATTCTAGAAGCCCGGGGCAAGGCTTCCTATAAACATTGAGTTGAGGTGTTTCCGGATGTTGTTAGGGGGTGATTACAGCAGTTGCCGACATTATTGTAGGAAGATTCCCAATTTTTTCTGGTTTCCACGTGTTTGGGTGGATCTGCGTGGTCGCCCCATAAAAAAACCCCGCGAATGCGGGGTTTCTTCGTAGCAGGTGAGGCTTAGCCCTTGTAGGCAGCGGCCGCCTTGGTGATCTCGGCGCGGGCCGCGTCAGCGTTGCCCCAGCCATCGATCTTCACCCACTTGCCTTTCTCGAGATCCTTGTAGTTCTCGAAGAAGTGCTTGATCTGCTCCAGCAGCAGGGCTGGCAGGTCGGTGTATTCCTTCACGTCGACGTACAGCTGCGACAGCTTGTCGTGCGGTACGGCGATGACCTTGGCGTCGCCGCCGCCGTCGTCGGTCATGTTCAGCACGCCGACCGGACGGGCGCGGATCACGGAGCCTGGCGCCACCGGATACGGGGTCACGACCAGCACGTCCAGCGGATCACCGTCGTCGGCCAGGGTGTTCGGGATGAAGCCGTAGTTGGCCGGGTAGAACATCGGGGTGGCCATGAAGCGGTCGACGAACAGGCAGTCGCTGTCCTTGTCGATCTCGTACTTGATCGGCGCGTGGTTGGCCGGGATCTCGATGGCGACGTAGATGTCGTTCGGCAGGTCTTTGCCCGCCGGGATCTTGCTGTAGCTCATTGGGCGTTGCCCCCGTGTTTGACCAAAAATTGGCCGCGATTATAGGCACATTCGCAAAGGCTTGCCACGCTTGCCCCGATGCTTGACCGATTCACTCCGCGGCTTCTTTGTAGAGCGGGTGGCTGGCCTGGAGTTCCTCCAGGCGGGCCAGCGGATCCTGGCGGTAGAAACTGCGCAACTGCCCGTAGACCGCGGGGTACGCCTGCATCAGCAGGTCGGGGGCGGTGAAGAAGTATTCGCTGGTGACAGCGAAGAATTCCGCCGGGTTTTCCGCCGCGTAGGGGTCGATGGCGGTCTCGGCGTCGGGGTGGCGGTCCAGCTGGCGATTGAGGTCGTCGTAGGCCTGCTGCATGGCCTCGGCCCAGTCGCCGACGCGCATGTCGGCGTGCAGTGGGGGCAGGCCGTTGGCGTCGCCGTTGAGCATGTCCAGCTTGTGCGCCAGTTCGTGGATCACCAGGTTGTAGCCTTCCCAGCCGCCGCTACCCTGCACCCCTGGCCAGGCCATGATCACCGGGCCCTGCTGCCAGGCCTCGCCGCTGTGCTCGGCGTCCCACTCGTGCTCGATGCCGCTGCTGTCGCGATGGCGCTGCGGGCTGAGGAAGTCGTCGGGGTAGAGGATCAGCTCATGAAAGCCCTGGTACCAGTTCAGCGGCCCCAGGTGCAGCAGTGGCAGTTGGGCCTGGGCGGCGAGGAACAGGCGTTCGCCGTCATCCAGCTCGACGCCGGGCAGGCAGGTCAGGTGCTTGTCGGCGAGGAACAGCACGCAGGCTTCGCGCAGCCACTGGTCGTCCGCTTCGCTGAGGCCGTCGAGGATCGGCAGGCGCTCGCGCACCTGCCGCCATAGTTCAGGGTCGACGGGATGCCGGGCGAGGGTACGGCGCCGGCGCCAGGCGCTGAAGCTCCACATGTCCGTCGGTCAGTGTGCCTTGGCCTCGCCACGGCCCAGGCGGCCGCGGACGACACCGATGATCACCGGCACCAGCGACAGGAAGATGATGGCGACGATCATCAGCGACAGGTTCTGCTTGATGAACGGTACGTTGCCGAAGAAGTAGCCGAGGGTCACCAGGCCGCCCACCCAGAGGATGGTGCCCGCCACGCTGAAGCCGAAGAAGCGTGGATAGGACATCTTGGCGATGCCGGCGACGAACGGCGCAAAGGTGCGCAGGATTGGCAGGAAGCGCGCCAGGGTCACGGTCTTGCCGCCGTGGCGCTCGTAGAAATCGTGGGTCTGCTGCAGGTAGTCGCGGCGGAAGATCTTCGAGTTGGGGTTGCTGAACAGCCGTTCTCCTGCCGTTCGTCCGATCACGTAGTTGGTGCTGTCACCCATGATCGCCGCAAGCATCAGCAGGCCGCCGAGCAGCACCGGGTCCATGCCGCCGCCTGCGGCCACGGCGCCGGCGATGAACAGCAGGGAGTCGCCGGGCAGGAAGGGCATCACCACCAGGCCGGTTTCGCAGAAGATCACCATGAACAGGATCGCGTAGATCCAGGGACCGTAGTTGTTGACCAGCAAGTCGAGGTAGGTGTCGAGATGCAGAATGAGGTCCAGCGGGTTGAAATCCATGTACAGCACCTTGTTCAGGACCCGGATTCACGGGCTTGCGATGGCTGGCAGTGCGAGATGAGGGCGCTACCTACAAGTGAGGTAAGAATTCACACAGGGTGAGAGGACGCATTATACGTCTGTGAAGGGATTCTGCTTACGCAGTTTGTAGCTGAATGTGCGGCAAGGCAGGGAGAGCGCGGACTTTGTGGGAGCGGGTTTAGTTGATCGGCAGCACGTAGTTCTTGAACTCTGTGTCCTCGCGGAACCCGATCGACTCGTACGTGCGCATCGCCACTTCATTGTCGCTGCTGGTCGACACCCGCATGCGCACGGCATTGGTGTCCTTGGCCATGCGCTTGGCTTCGCGCATCAGGTGGTCGGCCACCAGCATGCGCCGGGAGTCTTCGGCGACGTAGATGTCGTTGAGGATCCACACGCGCTTCAGCGAAAGCGAGGAAAAGCTCGGGTACAGTTGGCAGAACCCCAGCAGCTTGCTGTCGTCATCGTCCGGCAGGGCCAGGTAGATGATCGATTCACCACGTTCCAGGCGCTTTTGCAGGAAAGCGCGGGACGTATCCGGGTACGGCAGCTCGCCATAGAACTCGCGGTACTTGACGAACAGCGGGGCGAGCAGGTCCAGGTGCTCAAGGGTTGCTTGGATGATTCGCATAAGCAGGCCTCGTGTTTCGTAGGGAATGGCGGCGAATCTCGGGCAGCCGTCGCCCCAGATGCTGCCTAAAGCGGAAAAAAAGCGCAATCGACGCAAAAGTAGCCGTCACTCAGGACTTTCCAAGTAGGAAGTTTCCGTTTTGTTGCGTGTTCGTTTCCGATTCCAGGGTTTGTACCTGCGCTTCATCCTTCAGATTGACTCCGGAAAGCTGTCTGCGACAGGCTTCGCGCATCAGGTAGACCAGACGGTGCGCGGCCATGCCGTAGCTCAGGCCTTCGAGGCGGACGTTGGAAATGCAGTTGCGATAGGCGTCGGTCAGGCCGACTTTCGGGCTGTAGGTGAAATACAGGCCAAGGCTGTCCGGCGAGCTGAGACCGGGGCGTTCGCCGATCAGGATCACGGTCATTCGTGCACCCAGCAATTCGCCGATCTCGTCAGCTACCGCGACCCGGCCCTGTTCCACCAGCATCACCGGCGCGGTGGACCAGCCATCGCCGGCAATCTGTTCTTCCAGGCGGGTGAGCAACGGCAGGGTATGCCGGTGCACCGCCAGGGCCGAGAGACCGTCGGCGACCACGATCGCCAGGTCGACCCCGCCCGGATTCTGCCGGGCGTGCTCGCGCAGGACCTCGGCGGAGTCTTCATGCAGGCGCCGGCCCAGGTCCGGACGCTGCAGGTAGTGATGGCGGTCCTGGGCGGCGCTGTGCAGCAGCAGGCTGTCGCGCCCGCGTTCCTGCAACTGCTCGCGCAGGCCGGCGTGGTCGAAGGGCAGGTGCACCGCGTCGCGGGCCTGGGCGTGGGCGAACTGGAAGTCCAGTTGCGGCTGGGTCGGCAGGCTGGTGCCGGCGCGACCCAGGGCGATCCGCGCCGGGGTCAGGCGGCGCAGTTCCAGCCAGGGGTTGTCGGTGGGCGTCGGTTGCTTGTCCATGAGATCGCTCGCTTATCCCAGTTGGGCCAGGGCCTGGCGGAAGGCCGACGGCAGGTTGTCGCCGAAACGCACGCGGCCATCGGCCTGGGTGAAGATGCCGGTGCGCGCCAGCCAGGCCTCGAACTCCGGCGCCGGCTTCAGGCCCAGGGTCTGGCGGGCGTAGAGGGCGTCGTGGAAGGAGGTGGTCTGGTAATTGAGCATGATGTCGTCGGAGCCGGGGATGCCCATGATGAAGTTGATCCCGGCCACGCCGAGCAGGGTCAGCAGGGTGTCCATGTCGTCCTGGTCGGCCTCGGCGTGGTTGGTGTAGCAGATGTCGCAGCCCATGGGCACGCCGAGCAGCTTGCCGCAGAAGTGGTCTTCCAGCCCGGCGCGGATGATCTGCTTGCCGTTGTACAGGTACTCGGGGCCGATGAAGCCGACCACGGTGTTGACCAGGAAAGGCTTGAAGTGCCGGGCCACGGCGTAGGCGCGGGTTTCGCAGGTCTGCTGGTCGACGCCGAAGTTGGCGTTGGCCGACAGCGCGCTGCCCTGGCCGGTCTCGAAGTACATCAGGTTTTGCCCGAGGGTGCCGCGCTTGAGGCTCAGCCCGGCCTCGTAGCCTTCCTGGAGGACGTTGAGGTTGATGCCGAAGCTGGCATTGGCCGCCTCGGTGCCGGCGATGGACTGGAACACCAGGTCCAGCGGCACGCCGCGGTTGATCGCTTCGATCGAGGTGGTCACGTGGGTCAGCACGCAGGCCTGGGTGGGAATGTCGTAGCGCTGGATGATGGCGTCGAGCATCTCCAGCAGGGCGCAGATCGAGGCGATGCTGTCGGTGGCCGGGTTGATGCCGATCATGGCGTCGCCGTTGCCGTAGAGCAGGCCGTCGAGGATGCTCGCGGCGATCCCCGCCGGCTCGTCGGTGGGGTGGTTGGGCTGCAGGCGGGTCGACAGGCGCCCGCGCAGGCCCATGGTGCCGCGAAAACGGGTGACCACGCGGATCTTCTGCGCCACCAGGACCAGGTCCTGCACGCGCATGATCTTCGACACGGCTGCGGCCATTTCCGGGGTCAGCCCCGGGGCCAGGGCGCGCAGGCTGGCTTCGTCGGCCTGGTCGCCGAGCAGCCAGTCGCGCAGGCCGCCGACGGTCAGGTGGCTGACCGGGGCGAAGGCCTGCTTGTCGTGGGTGTCGATGATCAGCCGGGTGACTTCGTCGTCTTCGTAGGGAATCAGCGCTTCGTTGAGGAAATGACTGAGGGGGATGTCGGCCAGGGCCATCTGCGCGGCGACCCGTTCGCCGTCGTTGCTGGCCGCGACCCCGGCGAGGAAGTCGCCGGAGCGGGCCGGGCTGGCCTTGGCCATGACCTCTTTGAGGCTGTCGAAACGGTAGGTCTGGTGACCCGCCGTGTGTACGAAACTTGCCATACGCAATCTCCAGGGCGCCGCCGGGTCGTCCGGCGGCGCGGTGTGACGGTCAGTGCAGGGCCTCCTCGGCCTTCTGGATCGCGGCGAACTCTTCCTCCGGCGTGCCGGCCACCAGGTGATGGCGGCTGTACAGGGCGAAGTAGGCGATCAGCACGCCGTAGATGATGGCGGCGCCGATGACCACCCGCGGGTCTACCAGGAAGCCGGCGACCACCGCCAGGCAGGCCAGCACCAAGGCCACGCCGGAGGTGAGGATGCCGCCGGGGGTGCGGTACGGACGCTCCATTTTCGGGCGGCGGATGCGCAGGGTGATGTGCGCGGCCATCATCAGTACATAGGACAGCGTAGCGCCGAACACCGCGACGAGGATCAGCAGGTCGCCCTGGCCGGTCAGCGACAGGGCGAAACCGATGATCCCGGGGATGATCAGGGCCAGTACCGGTGCCTTGCTCTTGTTGGTCTGCGACAGCGCGCGCGGCAGGTAGCCGGCACGGGACAAGGCGAAGATCTGCCGGGAATAGGCGTAGATGATCGAGAAGAAGCTGGCGATCAGTCCGGCCAGGCCGACCAGGTTGACGAAGCTGCCCATCCAGGTCGAGCCGCCGTAGGCCTTGGCCAGGGCTTCCACCAGGGGGTTGCCCGAGCTTTTCAGCGCTTCGGCGCCCGCACCGCCAGGGCCGACCACCAGGATCAGCAGGGCGAAGGCGAGCAGCACCAGCATGGCGCCGATCAGGCCGCGGGGCAGGTCACGCTTGGGGTTCTTGGTTTCCTCGGCGGCCAGGGGCACGCCTTCGACGGCGAGGAAGAACCAGATCGCGTAGGGAATCGCCGCCCACACGCCGACATAGCCGAAGGGCAGGAAACTGCTGGCGCCGACGGCTTCGGTGGGAGCGATGTCGAACAGGTTCTTCGCATCGAAATGGGGCACCATCGCCAAAAGGAACACCGCCAGGGCGATGGCCGCCACCGCGGTGATGATGAACATCAGCTTGAGCGCTTCACCGACGCCGAAGATATGGATACCGATGAAGATGATGTAGAAGGCCAGGTAGATCATCCAGCCGCCGATGCCGAACAGTGACTGGCAATAGGCGCCGATGAACACGGCGATGGCCGCCGGGGCGATGGCGTATTCGATGAGGATCGCGGTGCCCGTGAGGAAGCCGCCCCAAGGCCCGAACGCGCTGCGGGCGAAGCCGTAGCCGCCGCCGGCGGTGGGGATCATCGAGGACAGCTCGGCCAGGGAGAAACACATGCACAGGTACATGGTGGCCATCAGCAGGGTGGCGAGGAACATGCCGCCCCAGCCGCCCTGGGCCAGGCCGAAGTTCCAGCCGGCGTAGTCGCCGGAAATCACGTAGGCGACCCCCAGGCCCACCAGCAGGACCCAGCCGGCGGCGCCCTTTTTCAGTTCGCGTTGCTGGAAGTAGTCGGAACCGACTTTTTCGAAATCTACGGAAGAGCCTGCCGGGGAACCGGCGGAATGATCGCTAGGCATGGGAAGTCACCTGTTGTCTTTTTTCGAGTGGTGAATGCGCTGCAGGAAGCGGGCCAGAGCGGTTAGCTCCGGTTTTTTCAGGGCTGGTGCCGAACCCTGTAGGAGCGGGTTTACCCGCGATTGCTTTGGTGAATTTACCAACGTCATCGCGGGTGAACCCGCTCCTACAAGGGGCCGGGTGTGCTTTAGAAGAAGCCCAAAGGATTGATGTCGTAGCTCACCAGCAGGTTCTTGGTCTGTTGGTAGTGGTCGAGCATCATCTTGTGGGTTTCACGGCCAACGCCGGACTTCTTGTAGCCGCCGAACGCGGCATGCGCCGGGTACAGGTGGTAGCAGTTGGTCCAAACGCGGCCGGCCTTGATCCCGCGGCCCATGCGATAGGCGCGGTTGATGTCGCGGGTCCACACGCCGGCACCGAGGCCGAACTCGGTGTCGTTGGCGATGGCCAGGGCTTCGGCTTCGTCCTTGAAGGTGGTGACGCTGACCACCGGGCCGAAGATTTCTTCCTGGAACACGCGCATGCGGTTGTTGCCCTTGAGCAGGGTCGGCTGGATGTAATAGCCGGTGGACAGGCTGCCTTCGAGCTTCTCGACCTGGCCGCCAGTGAGCAACTGGGCGCCTTCCTTCTCGGCGATCTCCAGGTAGGACAGGATCTTGTCGAACTGCTGCTGCGAAGCCTGGGCGCCGACCATGGTGTCGGTGTCCAGCGGGTCGCCGCGCTTGATCTTCTTCACCTTCTCCATCACCACGTTCATGAACTCGTCGTAGATGGATTCCTGCACCAGGGCGCGGGACGGGCAGGTGCACACCTCGCCCTGGTTGAAGAAGGCCAGCACCAGGCCTTCGGCGGCTTTCTCGATGAAGGACGGCTCGGCCTTCATGATGTCTTCGAAGTAGATGTTCGGCGACTTGCCGCCCAGCTCCACGGTGGACGGAATGATGTTCTCGGCAGCCGCCTTCATGATGTGCGAGCCCACCGGCGTCGAGCCGGTGAAGGCGATCTTGGCGATGCGCTTGCTGGTGGCCAGCGCTTCACCGGCTTCGCGGCCGTAGCCCTGGACGATGTTCAGCACGCCCGGCGGCAGCAGGTCGCCGATCAGTTCCACCAGCACGGTGATGCCCAGCGGGGTCTGCTCGGCGGGCTTGAGGACCACGCAGTTGCCGGCGGCCAGGGCCGGGGCGAGTTTCCAGGCGGCCATGAGGATCGGGAAGTTCCACGGGATGATCTGCCCGACCACGCCCAGCGGCTCGTGGATGTGGTAGGCCACGGTGCCTTCGTTGATCTCGGCGGCGCCGCCTTCCTGGGCGCGGATGCAGCCGGCGAAGTAGCGGAAGTGATCCACCGCCAGCGGGATGTCGGCGTTGAGGGTTTCGCGGATGGCCTTGCCGTTGTCCCAGGTCTCGGTGATGGCCAGTACTTCCAGGTTCTGCTCGATGCGGTCGGCGATCTTCAGCAGTACGTTGGAACGGTCCTGCACCGAGGTGCGGCCCCAGGCGTCTGCGGCAGCGTGGGCGGCGTCGAGGGCCTTGTCGATGTCTTCGGCAGTGGAACGGGGGAATTCGGCGATGGGCTGGCCGTTGACCGGCGAGGTGTTGGTGAAGTACTCGCCTTTCACCGGCGGGACGAACTCGCCATTGATGTAGTTACCGTAGCGACTCTTGAACGAAACCTTTGCGCCTTCGGTACCCGGATGTGCGTAACGCATGGTGTCTCTCCTGGCTTATGAGTTTTGTTGGGGAGGATTCCAAGCGTAGAGCAAAGGTCGGGCCAGTGCCCGGCGAGGGCGCTGGATCAATGATCTGGGGCAGTTCCAGGGACTTTTTCGGCGCAGCTTGTGACAGCTTCGGTACAGGTGGGGTGACACTTTGTACCGCTTGCGGTACAGGCGGTGACCCGGCGGTCAAGCCGCCATTGCAAAGCGCCAGCGCCTGGAGGATGCTGGTTTTCTCTGACCCGCGGAGAACAATAAAAAGTGCAGGGTAATCATCTGAGCCGGCATGCCCGGCAAGTGCTGACGGTCACCCAGGGCAAGGGTGGATTGCAGGGCCCCGGCAGCGATCCGTCGATCGCCCGGTCCTGGCTGCGCTGCCTGGAGGACTACCACCTCGACCCCGGCCTGGCCATGGCGCCCACCGTGCTCGAACACGACCGCGTGCTGGAAAGCCGCGAGCGCCTGCGGCAGGTCCTGCAGATCGCCGATGGCGAGATGAACAGCCTGCACCAGCAACTCTCCGGCGCTGGTCATGCGGTGCTGCTGACCGATGCCCGCGGGGTGATCCTCAACTGTGTCACCGCGCCTACCGAACGGCGCATCTTCGAGCGTGCCGGACTGTGGCTGGGCGCCGACTGGAGCGAGGCGCGGGAGGGCACCAACGGCATCGGCACCTGCCTGGTGGAGCGCCAGGCCGTGACCATTCACCAGGAAGAACATTTCCGCGGGCGCCACACCGGCCTGACCTGCTCGGCGAGTCCGGTGTTCGATCCCCATGGCGAGCTGCTGGCGGTGCTCGACGTGTCCTCGGCGCGGGCCGACGTGTCGCGGCAGAGCCAGTTCCACACTATGGCTTTGGTCAACCTCTCGGCGAAGATGATCGAGAGCTGCTATTTCCTCCGTTGCTTCGAGCATCACTGGTTGCTGCGCTTCCATCTGCAGGCCGAGTCCGTCGGTCTGTTCAGCGAGGGGCTGCTGGCCTTCGATGGCGAAGGGCGCGTGTGCGCTGTCAACCAGAGCGCGCTGAACCTGCTCGGCAACGCTCGTGGCGGCTTGCTCGGGCAGCCGGTGGAGACGTTCTTCGATTGCCGCCTCGATGACTTGCTGGGGCGCGCCACTGCGCTGGCCAGTACCAGCTGGCCACTGCGCACCCGTGACGGTCGCCTGCTGTTCGCCAGCCTGCGCGGCCAGGTCAAGGCACTGGCGCCGTCCATCGCCCCGGTGGTCACGCCGCCGGTACCGACGAAAGCCGCGGAAATCTGCCTGCTCGACCCCGCGCTGCAAAACGACTTCCGTCGCGCCCTGCGCGTGTTCGAGCGCGACGTGCCGTTGCTGCTCAACGGCGAGACCGGCTCCGGCAAGGAAGCCTTCGCCAAGGCCGTGCACCAGGCCAGCCAACGCGCCAGCAAACCGTTCGTCGCCCTCAATTGTGCGTCGATCCCGGAAAGCCTGATCGAAAGCGAGCTGTTCGGTTATCGCGGCGGCAGTTTCACCGGCGCGCGCAAGGAAGGCATGCGCGGCAAGCTGCAGCAGGCCGATGGCGGCACCTTGCTGCTGGACGAAATCGGTGACATGCCGCTGGCCCTGCAGACTCGCCTGCTGCGGGTGCTGGAGGAGCGCCGGGTGGTGCCGATCGGTGGCGAGCCGCAGGACGTCGACGTGCGCATCATCAGCGCCACCCACCGCAACCTGCTGGAGCGGGTCGCGGATGGCAGCTTCCGCGAAGACCTCTATTACCGCCTCAACGGCCTGGAAGTCGCCTTGCCGGCCCTGCGCGAGCGCAGCGACAAGGGCCAGTTGCTCGACTTCATCCTCGCCGATGAAGCCGGCCGGCATGCGGTGCAACTGGACTCGGCGGCACGCCGGCGGCTGCTGGACTTCAACTGGCCGGGCAATGTGCGCCAGCTGCGCAATGTGCTGCGCACCCTGGTGGCGCTGTGCGAGGACGGGTGCATCGGTGTGGGCGATCTGCCGGCATTGATCCGCAATGCACCGCCTGTAACGGCCGAGCCACTGGTGGCTGTGGACAGCCCGCAGCATCCGTTGCACGACGCTGAACGCCAGGCGCTGCTGGCCGCGCTGGAACAGAAGCGCTGGCACATGACGGCGGTGGCGGCGCAACTGGGGGTGAGTCGTAACACCTTGTATCGGAAGCTGCGCAAGCACGGTCTTTCCCGGGGAGCCTGAGCGAAACGCAGGGTGAGATTTTTCCCTCCCTGGGCTACCCTGCCTGCACGTTTCCCGAGGTTGACCATGCACATTCATATTCTTGGTATCTGTGGCACTTTCATGGGCTCGCTGGCGGTGCTGGCCAAGGAGCTCGGCCACCATGTCACCGGCTCCGACGCCAACGTCTACCCGCCCATGAGTACCCAGCTCGAAGCCCAGGGCATCGAGCTGACCCAGGGCTATGACCCGGCGCAACTGGACCCGGCCCCCGACCTGGTGGTGATCGGCAACGCGCTGTCGCGGGGCAACCCGGCGGTGGAACATGTGTTGAACAAGGGCCTGCCCTACGTCTCCGGCCCGCAATGGCTGGCCGACCATGTGCTGCAGGGGCGCTGGGTGCTGGCGGTGGCCGGCACCCATGGCAAGACCACCACCAGCAGCATGCTGGCCTGGGTCCTCGAACATGCGGGCATGAGCCCGGGCTTCCTGATCGGCGGCGTGCCGCAGAACTTCTCGGTGTCGGCGCGTCTCGGCGCCACGCCGTTCTTCGTGGTCGAGGCCGACGAATACGACAGCGCCTTCTTCGACAAACGCTCGAAATTCGTCCACTACCGTCCACGTACCGCGATCCTCAACAACCTGGAGTTCGATCACGCGGACATCTTCCCGGACCTGGCAGCGATCGAGCGGCAGTTCCATCACCTGGTGCGAACCATCCCGAGCGAAGGCCTGGTCATTCACCCGACCACGGAACCTGCGATCCAGCGCGTGATCGAGATGGGCTGCTGGACCCCGGTGCAGACCACCGGCGCCGGTGGCCAATGGCAGGTGCGCCTGCTCAGTGAAGACGGTTCGCGCTTCGAAGTCAGCTTCGACGGCGACGTGCAGGGCACGGTCGAGTGGGAACTGACCGGCCAGCACAACGTTGCCAACGCCCTTGCCACCCTGGCGGCGGCAAGGCATGTCGGCGTCGTGCCGGAGCTGGGCATCGCCGCGCTGAGCGCGTTCAAGAGCGTCAAGCGGCGCATGGAAAAGGTTGCCGAAGTGGATGGCGTGACCATCTACGACGACTTTGCCCACCACCCGACGGCCATCGCCACCACCCTCGACGGCCTGCGCAAGCGTGTCGGCGAGGCGCCGGTGATCGCGGTGATCGAGCCGCGCTCCAACTCCATGAAGCTCGGTGCCCACCGCGATGGCCTGCCGGAAAGCGTCAAGGACGCCGACCAGGTGATCTGGTACGCGCCGCCGAACCTTGGCTGGGACCTGGCCACGACGGCTGCCGAGTGCACTGTCCCGGCGGTAGTGGCGGACAGCCTTGAAGCCATCATCGAGCGGGTCAAGGGCCAGGCGCGTCCCGGCACCCAGGTGGTGATCATGAGCAACGGCGGCTTCGGCGGCCTGCACGGCAAGCTGGCCGAGGCGCTGCGCGGATGACTGGCCCGGAGCGCATCACCCTGGCCATGACCGGCGCGTCGGGGGCGCAGTACGGCCTGCGCCTGCTGGACTGCCTGGTGCGGGAAGATCGCGAGGTGCACTTCCTGATCTCCAAGGCGGCGCAACTGGTGATGTCCACCGAGACCGACGTGGTGCTGCCGGCCAAGCCCCAGGCGATGCAGGCGTTCCTCACCGAGTACACCGGCGCCAGCGCCGGGCAGATCCGGGTGTATGGCAAGGAAGACTGGATGTCGCCGGTGGCCTCGGGCTCCGGCGCGCCGGCGGCGATGGTGGTGGTGCCCTGTTCCACGGGAACCCTTTCGGCCATCGCCACCGGGGCCTGCAACAACCTGATCGAGCGGGCGGCGGACGTGACCCTCAAGGAGCGTCGGCAATTGATCCTGGTGCCGCGGGAGGCGCCGTTCTCCACCATCCACCTGGAGAACATGCTCAAGCTGTCGCAGATGGGCGCGGTGATCCTGCCGGCGGCGCCGGGTTTCTATCACCAGCCGCAGACCATCGACGACCTGGTGGACTTCGTGGTCGCGCGGATTCTCAACCTGCTGAACATTCCCCAGGACATGCTGCCGCGCTGGGGCGAGCATCACCTCGGGGGCGAAGAGTGAAGCGGGCGTTGTTGTTCGGCTTGCTGGTGGTGCTGTGCACCACCGGCTGCGCGACGGTGCGGACGCTGGATGCGGCCAAGCCGGGGGCGCCGGTGGTGTACTCCGGGACGCGCCTGGACTTGTATGCATTGCAAGGTGGGTGCTGTGCGGAGGATCGCTTCGGCGCGCAGGCACCGGCTTATCCGGCGCTGGACCTGCCGGGGAGTGCGGTGCTGGATACGGTGTTGTTGCCGTTGTCGGTGCTGACCGTGCTCGGGGTGGGCTTCCAGGCCTCCGGCGGTCTTTAGGCCTGCACTAAACCTGTGGGAGCGGGTTCACCGGGACGCCGGACCGCCGCGATTGCGGTAGTGAGCCCACCGACGTCATCGCGGGTAAACCCGCTCCCACTCATTTCCCCAGTTTCCTGAGTTCATCGGACTCGACGATCCGGATCCCGTCCTGCTCCTCCAGCGCCAGCCGCCACAGCGCCCTGGCCAGTTGGCAGGCCTCGATGCCGTGGTACTTGCCCGGTATCAGCTTCGACAGGCTACCCGCCACCTTCTCCGCCAGGCGCGGTTCGGCGCGCTCGCCCAGCAACAGCGATGGCCGGGCGATGGTCAGTTGTGGCCAGTCCTGGGCCTTGAGCGCCTCTTCCATCTCGCCTTTGACCCGGTTGTAGAACACCGAAGACTTGGGATCGGCACCGATTGCACTGACCACCAGCAGGTGCCGCGCGCCCATCTCCCGGGCGCGCTTGCTGAACGCCACGACCATGTCCAGGTCCACGGCGCGGAACGCATTTTCCGAGCCCGCCTGCTTGATCGTGGTGCCCAGGCAGCAGAACGCGATATCCACCCGTCCGCTCAGTTGCGGGAGAAATACCGCCGGATCGCCCACCGGGTTTTCCAGGTGCGGATGCTCCGCCAATGGCCGGCGGGTAGGGGCGAGCACACGGCTGATGGTCGGCTCGCTGAGCAGGCGGTCGAGCAGGTGTTCGCCAGTGAGGCCGGTAGCTCCGGCAAGCAGAATGTGCTGCGGCGTCAAGTACATATTGTTTCTCCCTTGATACACATCAGCTTAGTGGCTGGTGGCGCTTTTTTCCTCAAGCGCAGCGGTGCTGTGCAGGGCTTTCCTGGCCTGTTGCTGGCGCAGTTTCTGCCAATGCGCCAGCACGCCCTTCGGTGCCCAGATCTGCGGTTCGGAGGCCTCGAAGTCCTCGGCCTGTTCCCGTTGGGCCACATGGGCGCGGGCGAGTTCGAACGCTTGTTGCAGGTCGTCGGTCTGGTTCAGTGCCTGGGCGAACAGGGCATCGCCGAAATAGGTGAAGTCGGCTTCCTCGGAACAGCCGAAGGACACACGGTCGGCCCGCGAAGCGGTCATGACCAGGGTGCGTTCGTCCTTGAGCGCGTCGATGTAGCCACCGGAATAGCAGGCCGAGATGACGATTACCTTGTCGCGCTCCTTGAGCGGGGCGAGGGCGGCAGCCAGTTCGTCGGCGGGCAGGTCGGCCAGTTGCAGGCGCGGCTGGTCCAGCACCAGTTCGTGTTCGTGGCTGCCGTGGCTGGTCAGGTAGATGAACACCAGGTCTTCCGGGCCGCTGCGCTCGGCCAGGCGCCGGGCAGCGCGGGCGAGGTTCTCGCGGGTGGCCATGGTGCGGTCGGCGAGGTGGTCGCGGTGGTTGACCAGGGTGACCTGGCCAATGGCGCCGAAGCGGGTCTTGAGCATCGCGCTGACATAGTCGGCTTCGCGCAGGAACACGCTCTGGTTGCCGTCGCCGGCCAGGGCCAGGCTGTACAGCTCGATCTCGGGACTGGAGGCGGGGACCTTGGCCAGTTCCCGTTCCAGCAGCGCGCCCTGGTTGAGCAGCGCTTCTTCCAGCGGGTCCGGGAGCAGGTGGCCCTGGTCGTCACGTACTCGCAGGCCGTTGATCCAGCGCCCGGCCTCGACCTTGCCATCGGCCAGCACCAGGCGTCCGCTGCCCTGGTAGGCGTCGTTGTCGAAGCCGCCGGTGTAGACGCTGCCGTCCGCCAGTTGCAGGCGGCCCTTGCCGGCGAAGCGCCATTCGCGGAAGCCGCCCTTGTAGTGGCTGCCATCCACGGCGAACAACTCTCCCGGGCCGGTCAGCGAGCCGTCCTTGAATTCGCCGATCCAGACGTCGCCGTCGGCGTTTTCATAGCGACCGCGACCTTCCAGGTGATTGGCCTTGAACTCGCCGATGTACTGGTCGCCCTCGGCGCTGCTGAAGGTGCCGGTGCCGTTCAGTTCGCCGTCGACGAACTTGCCGCTGAACTGGTTGCCGCTGGTATCGCTGCGCACGCCTTCGCCATTTGGCTTGCCCTTGGCAAACTGGCCCTGGTATTGGCTGCCATCGGCCAGCACCAGTTGCCCGGCGCCGCTGTACTGGTCGTCCTTGAACTGGCCGCGGTAGTGGCCGCCGCCGTCGCGCAGGATGCCTTCGCCGTCGCGCCGGCCCAACTTGAAACCGCCGCTGTAGCTGCTGTTGGCGGTGGTCAGCTTGCCCTGGCCGTGGAACAGGCCCTGCTGGAACTGGCCGCTGTAGACCTCGCCGTTGCTGCCGTGCCATTCGCCCTGGCCATCCCACTGGCCGTCCTTGAAATGGCCGGCATACCAGCTGCCGTTGGGGTAGTCGATGCGTCCCTCGCCCTGCAGCAGTCCATCCACCACCTCGCCCCGGTAGCGGCCGCCATCGGGCAGGCGGGCATCGGGGGGCGAAAGCGATTCTCCGTCACCACAGGCGGCGAGCAGGAGAACCAGGGCAAATGGAGCGAGTGGGCGCATGGCGGGGTCCGGACGGTTGAAGCCCCGAGTATGCCGTACAACCTAGGTGAGGGTGAAACGGCCCGTAGGCCGTTTCGGTCAAGCGGGGATCAGACGAAGGCCAGGGACAGGGGTTCGGCGATGTACGCCGGCTTGTCCTCACCCTCGATTTCCAGGGTGGCGGTGGCCTTGAGCAGCCACTGGCCGGGTTTCTTCTCGGTGACCTCGGTCAGGCTGACCGCCAGGCGCACCCGTGAGTCGACCTTTACCGGCTGGATGAAGCGCACGCTGTCCAGGCCGTAGTTGACCACCATCTTCAACCCCTGGGGCAGGACCAGGATGTCCTCCATTAGTTTGGGAATCAGGGAAAGGGTGAGGAAACCGTGGGCGATGGTGCTGCCAAATGGCGTTTTTGCCGCCTTTGCCGGGTCCACGTGGATGAACTGGAAGTCGCCGGTGGCCTCGGCGAACAGGTTGATGCGTTCTTGATCGATCTTCAGCCATTCGGAACGTCCAAGTTCCTTTCCAACGTACTGCGGCAGCTCTGCAACGGGTACATAGGGCATCGCGACTCTCCTGACTGTCTTTGAGTTTTTTGTGACCAACGAAGATACGAATGCTTAAGATCAGCACGCGCTGATGGCTCGGTCAAGCCCCCATGGTCTGGGCGAATGTCGGGGTATAGGGCACTCGATAGCGTGCTTATAATGGCCGCCAGGTTCGAGGGGAGGTTTGCGATGTTGTTGCGCGGTTTGACGTGGCTCGTGCTGTTCCAGTTGCTCGGAACGGCGATCAATCACCTGGCGGTGCCCATTCTGCCCGGCCCGATCATCGGCCTGGTGTTGTTGCTGGTGTTCCTCATGCTGAGGGGCGAGGTGGGTGCGCCGTTGAGCGAGGCGTCGGCCAGCCTGCTGCGCTACCTGCCGTTGCTGCTGGTGCCGCCTGCGGTCGGGGTGATGGTCTATGCCGCCGATATCGTCGCCGACTTCTGGGCCATCGTCGGCGCCCTGGTGCTGTCGCTGGTTTTGGCCATGGCTTTCTGCGGCGTGCTGATGCAGAAGATGATCAACCGCGGCAAGCACCACAAGGAGCAGCCATGATGCTCGACTGGCATGGCGCGACCCAGGCGGTGATCCACCATCCGCTGTTCGGCATCGGCATTACCCTGGCGGCGTACCAGATCGTCATCGCCGCCTACGAAAAGACCCGCTGGATCTTCCTCCAGCCGGTGCTGGTGTCGATGCTCGTGGTGGTCGGCATCCTGCTCGGCTGCGGGCTGACCTACGCCGAGTACCGCAAGAGCACGGAGATCATGAACATCCTCCTCGGCCCGGCCACCGTGGCCCTGGCCGTGCCGCTCTATCTCAACCTGCGGCGCATCCGCCAACTGTTCTGGCCGACATTTACTACGCTGGTAATCGGAGGCGTGTTCGCCACCGGCATCTGCCTGCTGCTGGGTTGGTGGTTCGGTGCCGAGCACATGATCCTGATGACCCTGGCGCCGAAGTCGGTGACCTCGCCGATCGCCATGCTGGTGGCCGAGCAGATCGGCGGCGTGGCGGCCCTGGCCGCGGTGTTCGTGCTGATCACCGGGGTGATCGGCGCGATCTTCGGCCCGGCGCTGCTCACCCGCCTCGGCGTGCGCAGCCCCGAGGCACGCGGGATGGCGCTGGGCCTGACCGCCCACGCGGTGGGAACATCGGTGGCCTTGCAGGAAAGTGAAGAGTGCGGGGCTTTCGCGGCCCTGGCCATGAGCCTGATGGGTGTGGCGACGGCGGTGTTCCTGCCGCTGGCGGTCAGCCTGGTTGCCTGAGGAGCTGCAATGAGTTTGCCCCTGTTCACCCTGAACACCGTGCTGTTTCCCGGCTGCAACCTGGATTTGCAGATCTTCGAGGCGCGTTACCTGGACATGATCGGCCGCTGCATGAAGCAGGGCGGCGGCTTTGGCGTGGTCTGCATCATCGAGGGCGAGCAGGTCGGCAAGGCTCCCGAGTCCTTCGCCGGCATCGGCTGCCAGGCGCTGATCGAGGATTTCCAGCAGCAGGACAACGGCCTGCTGGGGATTCGCGTGAAGGGTGAGCGGCGCTTCATGGTCGACGAATTCGAGGTGCGCAAGGACAACCTGCTGGTGGCCGACGTGCGCTGGCTCGACGAGCAGGCCGACCAGCCCCTCGACGAAGAGGACGACGACCTGCTGGCGCTGTTGCTGGCCCTGGCCGAGCACCCGATGGTGTCCGGCCTGGACATGGCCAGCCGGGTGACTGGCAAGCAGTCCCTGGCCAACCAGCTGGCCTACCTGCTGCCGTTCGATGACCAGGACAAACTCAAGCTGCTGGCCATCGATTCTCCCACCCAGCGCCTGGTGGCAATCCAGGCGCTGCTCGACCGTATCCAGGGCGAACTCTTCGCCTGAACCTCAGTACTGATAACGCAGCAGGGCGTGGGGCAGCGCGTGCAGGGCGAAGAAGCCCAGCACGCCGACGCAGGCCGGCAGGACCAGCCACCAGACCCGCAGCGGCATGGCGGTCAGGGGCTCGCGGTACTGGATCACGCTCAGGCTCACCGCGCAGACGCAGCAGGCCAGCAGGCCGCCGGCGAGGATGTCGGTCGGCCAGTGCGCGCCGAGGTAGACCCGCGAGGTCGCGATCGCCAGGGCCGGCAGGCAGCCGAGCAGAATCCAGGTCAGGCGCATGCGCGGGGGCTGGCCACGACCGGCCAGTACCGCCAGGGTCAGGAAGAAGGCGAACGACGCCGAGCTGTGGCCGCTGGGCATGCTGTAGGTGGTCAGGGGATCGGTCAGTACTTCCGGGCGAGCGCGGGCGAAGAATGCCTTCAGCGTTGCATTGCCCAGCGCGGTGCCGCCCAGGGTGGCGGCGGCGAAAAACGCCGGGCGCCACTGTCGTGCAAGCAGCAGCAGGAGCACCAGCACGGCTGCCGCGATGAACTGGGTACGGAAATCACCCATGCGGGTGATCAGCACCATGGTGCCGTCCAGCCAGGTGCTGCGGTGTTCCTGGATCAGGGTCATCAGGCCCTGGTCGAACTGGCTGAGGTAGGGCCAGCCGATGAAGATTGCTGCCAGCATGACCAGGCTCACCGCGCCGATCAGGCGGGTGCCGCGGTGCTGGTTGCGCAGGGCACAGCTGATGCTCAGGCCCACCAGCACCGCCAGGCACGCTGCGACTGTCCCGGCCTGCGGCCAGAAGCCTTCCGGCAGCGGCAGGCGCATGGCCGCGCCGGTGGCCCAGCCGGGCAGCAGGTAGGCCACCGACCAGCCGGCACCGGCGATCAGGCTGACAGCGATGAAGCGCGGCAGCGGCATGTCGAACATGCCGGCGACCATCGGCAGCATTGGCCGCAGCGGGCCGATGAAGCGGCCGACCAGCAGGCTGGCGATGCCGTAGCGCTGGAAGTAGGTTTCCGCGCTGCCGATCCACTCCGGGTGATGGCGCAGCAGCGGCAGGCGCCGGATGTTCTGGTGGAAACGACGGCCCAAGGTGTAGGAAATCGCATCGCCGAGAATCCCGCCAAGAAAGCCCAGCAGCAGGGTTTCGTGCAGCGACAGCGCGCCGCTGCCAGCCAGCACGGCGACGGCGAACAGGAGCACGGTGCCGGGGACGATGATCCCGGCGATGGCCAGGCATTCCACGCAGGCCACCAGAAAGATCGCCAACCCCAGCCATTGCGGGTTTGCGGTCAGCCAGCCGGTCAGGCTGTCGAGCCATGGGCCCATGGTGTCAGTTTCCTTGTGTCAGAACAGTGAAGTCGCGCCCTTCGACCTGGCCACGGCGCAGCGGGTTCCGCGTGCAGTGGCGGGCGTATTCGGCGTCTACGAAGCGCAGCGGCAGATGTTCGTCGCGGCCCTTGGGAATGCCCAGCCGGCTGGTCTGGATAATGTGTTGCACCATGATTCCGCAGTCCTCGACGAACAGTTGCTCCGCATCGAAGCGTCTTGCGTCCCAGTCCGGCACTTTCAGGCCCAGGGCCTTGCACAGCAGGGTCTGTCCGGCGCACAGGCGCTCCGGCGGGCGGGGCTGGCCGCTGGCGTCGGGGTTGTTCAGCTGCATTTGTGCCAGGCTATTGCTGTTCGAGACGGCATCCACCCAGGGGTACCCGGACTTGATCAGCACGGCGTTGCCCGGCCCTTGGGCGCTGAAGTTCAGCGAATCGCCACCACGGGCGTAATACATGTAGATATGCCCGCCATCGAGGAACAAGGCTTTTCGTTTCTCGGTGTAACCAAGGGAGGCATGGCTGCCTTTCTCGTCGAGGTAGTAGGCCTCGGTCTCGATGATCCGCGCGGACAGCCAGTAGGGGCCGTGGCGATGGCGGATGATCTTGCCCAGCAGGTCCCTGGCCAGGACCTGGGCGTCGCGGTCGAAGAAGGCGTGGGGCAAGGCCCGGGCAGGGCAGGGGGCGGGTTGCGGCATCGGGGTTCTGGAATGGGGAAATGAAGCCCGGATGATAGCAATTTCTTCCTTTACCAAAGCTGAACGGTGTCGCTGCTGCTTACCGCCCGACTGTCACCGCTGGGCGTACAACCCCATGACAGTTATACTCATCCGATTTTCCCCTCCGCCAAGACACTGAGCCCCATGACTGAGTCCGTTCTTGACTACATGACCCGCCTGGGTCGCGCCGCCCGCGAGGCGTCCCGCGTCATTGGCCGTGCCAGCACCGCGCAGAAGAACCGCGCGCTGCACGCCGCCGCCGACGCCCTGGACGCTGCCCGCGCCGAACTGTCCGCCGCCAACGAGCTGGACCTGGCCGCCGGCCGGGCCAACGGCCTGGAACCGGCCATGCTCGATCGCCTGGCCCTGACCCCGGCCCGCATCGACGGCATGATCGTCGGCCTGCGCCAGGTCGCCAGTCTCCCGGACCCGGTGGGCGCGATCCGCGACATGAGCTATCGGCCATCGGGCATCCAGGTCGGCAAGATGCGCGTGCCACTGGGCGTGATCGGGATCATCTACGAGTCGCGGCCGAACGTGACCATCGATGCAGCCAGCCTGTGCCTGAAGTCGGGCAACGCCACCATCCTGCGCGGTGGTTCCGAGGCGATCCATTCCAACCGCGCCATCGCCACCTGCATCCAGCGTGGCCTGGCGGCAGCCGGTTTGCCGGCTGCGGTGGTGCAGGTCGTGGAAGTCACCGATCGCGAGGCCGTGGGCGCGCTGATCAGCATGCCGGAGTTCGTCGACGTCATCGTGCCGCGCGGCGGCAAGGGCCTGATCGAGCGCATCAGCCGCGACGCGCGGGTTCCGGTGATCAAGCACCTCGATGGCATCTGCCACGTCTACGTCGGCGAACACGCCGAGCTGGACAAGGCCCGCCGTATCGCCTTCAACGCCAAGACCTACCGCTACGGCATCTGCGGCGCCATGGAGACCCTGCTGGTGGATTCCAGCGTCGCCGCCGAGTTCCTTCCGGAAATGGCCCGCCAATTCCGGGAAAAAGGCGTCGAACTGCGTGGCTGCGAGCGTACCCGCCTGGTCATCGAGGCCGCCCCGGCGACCGAGGACGACTGGCACACCGAGTATCTAGCGGCGATTCTCTCGATCCGCATCGTCGACGGCGTCGACGCGGCGATCGAGCACATCAACCACTACGGTTCGCACCACACCGATTCCATCGTCACCGAGCACCAGGGCCTGGCCCGGCGCTTCGTCGCCGAAGTGGACTCGGCGTCGGTGATGATCAACACCCCGACCTGCTTCGCCGATGGCTTCGAGTATGGTCTGGGCGCGGAGATCGGCATTTCCACCGACAAGCTGCATGCCCGCGGCCCGGTTGGGCTGGAAGGCCTGACCTGCGAGAAGTACGTGGTCGTCGGCGACGGCCAGCTGCGTGGACAGGAGTCCTGCTGAGTTGAGCAAGGCCCCGGCGATCCGGCGGATCGGCATTCTTGGCGGCACGTTCGACCCCGTGCACATCGGCCACCTGCGCAGTGCGCTGGAGGTGTCCGAATTCATGGGGCTCGACGAGCTGCGCCTGCTGCCCAACGCCCGCCCGCCACACCGCGATACCCCGCAGGTGGCGGCAATGGATCGCCTGGCCATGGTCCGCTGCGCGGTGGATGGCGTCGAACGGCTAAGCGTGGATGACCGCGAGCTGGCCCGCGACAAGCCGTCGTACACCATCGACACCCTGGAGTCGCTGCGCGCCGAACTGGGCGCCAGCGACCAGTTGTTCCTGCTGATGGGCTGGGATGCCTTCTGCGGGTTGCCCGGCTGGCATCGCTGGGAAGAGTTGCTGAAACACTGTCACATCCTGGTGCTGCAACGCCCGGATGCCGATGTCGAACCCCCAGACGAGCTGCGCAACCTGCTGGCTGCGCGCTCGGAGAGCGATCCCACCGCCATGTCCGGCCCGGCGGGGAACATTTCGTTCGTGTGGCAGACGCCGCTTTCGGTGTCCGCCACGCAGATCCGGCAGCTGCTGGCCAGCGGCAAGTCGGTGCGGTTCCTGGTGCCGGACGCAGTACTGGCCTATATCGAGACGCACGGTCTCTATCGTGCGTAGAACGGCAGGTGCCCACGGGCGCCGCTTTCAATGAGTTGAAACGAGTTTCTTATGACCAAGCAAAACATCACCGGCGAAGAGCTGGTCCAGCTGGCCAAGTCGGCCCTGGAAGAAGTCAAGGCCCAGGACATCCAGGTCATCGACGTGCGCGACAAGCACAGCCTGACCGACTACATGATCATCGCCACCGGTACTTCCAACCGGCAGATCAACGCGATGGCCGAGAAGGTCCGCGAGCTCGTCAAGCAGAAGGGCGTGATGCCACTGGGCGAGGAAGGCAAGGGCGACAGCGACTGGGTCCTGCTCGACCTGAACGATGTCATCGTGCACATGATGACCGCCGCTGCCCGCCAGTTCTACGACCTGGAGCGCCTGTGGCTGGGTGCCGAGCAGAGCCGTGCCGCCGATGGCAAGCACCACAGCCCGGAAAACACCCACGAGCATTTTGCCAAGCTCAACAAGGACATGGACTGAGGGTAGCGTCGTGCGTCTGCGTCTGATCGCGGTCGGCTCGCGCATGCCCAAGTGGGTCGAGGAAGGCTGGCATGAATATGCCAAGCGCCTTCCTGCGGAGCTGTCCCTGGAACTGGTGGAAATCCCGCTCAACACCCGGGGCAAGAACGCCGATGTCGCCCGCCTGATCCGCCAGGAGGGCGAGGCCATGCTGGCGAAGGTCCAGCCAGGGGAACGGATCGTTACCCTGGAGGTCCATGGCAAGCCCTGGAGCACCGAGCAACTGGCGGTCGAACTGGACCGCTGGCGACTGGATTCGCGCACCGTCAACCTCATGGTCGGCGGCCCGGAAGGGCTGGCGCCAGAGGTGTGCGCGCGCAGCGAGCAGCGCTGGTCGCTGTCGCCGCTGACCCTGCCGCACCCCCTGGTACGGATACTGATCGGCGAACAGATTTATCGCGCCTGGACCGTGTTGTCCGGGCACCCTTACCACAAATAAGCCTGTAAGCCCTTTCAATGTCGCAGCCGATCCGCCTCAAGGACCACGAGAAAGACGCCCGCCTGGTGCGTAGCCGCGTCGTGGTCGGTGCAGTGGCGATCCTCCTGCTGATCTGCGTGCTGATCGCCCGCCTGTACTACCTGCAGGTGATCCAGTACGACTATCACTCCACGCTGTCGGAGAACAACCGGGTGCACGTGCAGCCGATTCCGCCGACCCGTGGCCTGATCTTCGACCGCAACGGCGTGATCATCGCCGACAACCGGCCCAGCTTCAGCCTGAGCATGACCCGCGAGCGCTCCGGCGACTGGCAGCAGGTGCTCGACGTGATCGTCGAGGTGCTGGAGCTGACCCCGGATGACCGCGCGCTGTTCGAGAAACGCATGAAGCAGGGGCGCCGGCCGTTCGAGCCGGTGCCGATCCTGTTCGAGCTGACCGAAGAACAGATCGCCCGGATCGCGGTGAACCAGTTCCGCCTGCCCGGGGTGGAGGTGGTGGCGCAGTTGGTGCGGCATTATCCACAGGGGCCTCATTTCGCTCATTCGGTCGGCTATGTCGGACGGATCAACGAGAAAGAGCTGAAGACCCTCGATCCGGTCAACTACAGCGGCACCCACCATATCGGCAAGACCGGCATCGAGCGCTTCTACGAGCCCGAGCTGCACGGCCAGGTGGGCTACGAGGAAGTCGAGACCAACGCCCGCGGCCGCGTGCTGCGGGTACTGAAACGCACTGATCCGATTCCCGGCAAGGACATCGTCCTGAGCCTCGACATCAAGCTGCAGGAAGCCGCCGAGCAGGCTCTGGGCGGGCGTCGTGGCGCCATCGTCGCCCTCGACCCGCGCACCGGCGAAGTCCTGGCGATGGTCAGCCAGCCGAGTTTCGACCCCAACCTGTTCGTCACCGGCATCAGCTTCAAGGCCTATGCCGAGCTGCGTGATTCCATCGACCGCCCGCTGTTCAACCGCGTCCTGCGCGGCCTGTATCCGCCGGGTTCGACCATCAAGCCGGCGGTGGCCATCGCTGGTCTGGATTCCCAGGTGGTGAACGCCTCGACGCGGGTGTTCGACCCGGGCTACTACCAGCTGCCCAACTACGACCACAAGTACCGCAACTGGAACCGCACCGGTGACGGCTGGGTCGACCTCGACACGGCGATCATGCGGTCCAACGACACCTACTTCTACGACCTCGCGCACAAGATGGGCATCGACCGCCTGTCCAGCTACATGAATCGCTTCGGCATCGGGCAGAAGGTTGCCCTCGACATGTTCGAGGAATCGCCCGGCCTGATGCCGTCCCGCGAGTGGAAGCGTGCCACCCGGCGCCAGGCCTGGTTCCCGGGCGAGACCCTGATCCTCGGGATCGGCCAGGGCTACATGCAGGCCACGCCGCTGCAACTGGCCCAGGCCACCGCGCTGATCGCCGCCAAGGGCAAGTGGAACCGTCCGCACCTGGCCAAGACCATCGAGGGCCAGCCACCGGTTGACCCGAACCCGATGGAAGACATCGTCTTGCGCGACAAGTCCGACTGGGCCAAGGTCACCCACGGCATGGAGCAGGTGATGCAGGGTGCCCGCGGCACCGCGCGCAAGGCTGCCATCGGCGCCCAGTACCGCATCGCCGGCAAGAGCGGCACGGCCCAGGTCGTGGCGATCAAGCAGGGGGAGAAGTACGACCGCAACAAGGTCCAGGAGCGCCACCGCGACCACGCCCTGTTCGTCGGCTTCGCCCCGGCCGAAGACCCACGCATCGTGATTTCGGTGATGGTGGAGAACGGCGAGTCCGGCTCCGGGGTCGCCGCGCCGGTGCTGCGCCAGGTGATGGACGCCTGGCTGCTCGACGAAAATGGTCACCTCAAGTCCGAAAACCCTGCCCCCGTTGACACCGTTGCCCAGGAATCGGTCCAGTGAAGAGTAATTTCGACCGCATGCTGTCCAGCGAGGACGTGATGCGCCGCCGCGCCAGCTTCCTGCAGCGCATCCATATCGACGGCCCCCTGCTGATCCTCCTGCTGACCCTGGCGGCCGGCAGCCTGTTCGTTCTCTATTCGGCCAGTGGCAAGAACTGGGACCTGCTGCTCAAGCAGGCCTCGTCGTTCGGCATCGGCCTTGTCTCGATGTTCGTCATCGCCCAGCTGGAACCGCGCTTCATGGCGCGTTGGGTGCCGCTGGCCTACGTGGTCGGGGTGATGCTGCTGGTGGTGGTGGACATCATGGGCCACAACGCCATGGGCGCGACGCGCTGGATCAACATTCCCGGGGTGATCCGCTTCCAGCCCTCGGAATTCCTCAAGATCATCATGCCGGCGACCATCGCCTGGTACCTGTCCAAGCGCACCCTGCCGCCGCATCTCAAGCACGTGATGATCAGCCTGATCCTGATCGGCATGCCGTTCATCCTCATCGTCCGCCAGCCGGACCTGGGCACCGCGCTGCTGATCCTCGCCTCCGGTGCCTTCGTCCTGTTCATGGGCGGCCTGCGCTGGCGCTGGATCCTCAGCGTGATCGCTGCAGCGGTCCCGGTGGCGGTGGCGATGTGGTTCTTCGTCATGCACGACTACCAGAAGCAGCGGGTACTGACCTTCCTCGACCCGGAAAGCGACCCGTTGGGCACCGGCTGGAACATCATCCAGTCGAAGGCGGCGATCGGCTCCGGCGGCGTGTTCGGCAAGGGCTGGCTGCTGGGCACCCAATCGCACCTGGACTTCCTCCCGGAAAGCCACACCGACTTCATCATCGCCGTGCTCGGCGAAGAATTCGGTCTGGTGGGTATCTGCGCCCTGCTGCTGATCTACCTGCTGCTGATCGGCCGCGGCCTGGTGATCACCGCCCAGGCCCAGACCCTTTTCGGCAAGCTGCTGGCCGGCAGCCTGACCATGACCTTCTTCGTCTACGTCTTCGTCAATATCGGCATGGTCAGCGGGCTGTTGCCCGTGGTGGGCGTGCCGCTGCCCTTCATTAGTTATGGTGGAACTTCGCTGGTCACGCTGTTGTCAGCGTTTGGCGTTCTCATGTCGATCCATACCCACCGCAAATGGATCGCGCAGGTTTGAGCAAGGTGAATTACTTGATGCAAGCAATACGGGGCTGGATGGCCCGTTGTGTACCGCTGGCGGGGCTCGTCGGTCTGCTCGGTGGCGCGCAGCACGCCAGTGCCGGCGACTACGAAGGATCGCCACAGGTCGCCGAATTCGTCGGCGAGATGACCCGCGACCATGGTTTCGCCGGCGAACAGCTGATGGGCGTGTTCCGTGAGGTGCAACGCAAGCAGGCCATTCTCGACGCGATTTCCCGTCCGGCGGAGCGGGTCAAGCCGTGGAAGGAATACCGTCCGATGTTCCTTACCGACGCCCGGGTCGCCCGCGGCGTCGATTTCTGGCGCCAGCACGAGGCCACCCTGGCCCGCGCGGAGCAGGAATACGGGGTGCCGGCCCAGGTGATCGTGTCGATCATCGGCGTCGAGACCTTCTTTGGCCGCAACACCGGCAATTATCGGGTGATGGACGCGCTGTCGACCCTGGCCTTCGATTACCCGCCGCGGGCGCCGTTCTTCCGCAAGGAATTGCGCGAGTTCCTCCTGCTGTCCCGCGAGGAGCAGGTCGACCCGCTGACCCTGAAAGGCTCCTACGCCGGCGCCATGGGCCTGCCGCAGTTCATGCCGAGCAGCTTCCGCGCCTACGCCGTCGACTTCGACGGCGACGGTCACATCAATATCTGGAACAACCCCGACGACGCCATCGGCAGCGTCGCCAGCTACTTCAAGCGCCACGGCTGGGTGGCCGGGGAGCCGGTGGTGAGCCGCGCCATGGTCCGCGGCGAGCGGGTCGACGAGGGCCTGAGCCCGGGCATCGAGCCGGTCAGGACGGTGGGGGAGTTGCGGGCGCTGGGCTGGTCGAGTCATGATGCGCTGCGCGATGATCTGCCGGTCACCGCTTTCCGGCTCGAAGGTGATACTGGCCCCGAATACTGGCTCGGCCTGAAGAACTTCTACGCGATCACTCGCTACAACCGCAGCGTGATGTACGCCATGGCGGTACATCAACTTTCCGACCTGCTGGTTCAGGCAAGGGGCGCCCGGTAATGCGCGTACTGTTTTCCGCTTCATCCCTCAAGCTGCTGAGCTGCGCCGTCATCGGCATGCTCCTGGTCAGCTGTTCGTCGAGCCGTCCGACCTCCCAGGGCAGCGGCAACATCGTCCGCGCCAAGCCGGGCCTGGACATCAACCGTGCCCACAAGGACGGTGCGCCATGGTGGGATGTCGACGTGTCGAAGATCCCCGACGCCACCCCGACCGTGCACACCGGCGCCTACAAGGCCAACCCCTACACCGTGCTGGGCAAGACCTACTACCCGATGCCCGACTCGCGCAACTATGTCGCCGAGGGCACCGCGTCGTGGTATGGCACCAAGTTCCACGGGCAGAACACCGCCAACGGCGAGGTCTATGACCTGTACGGCATGAGCGCGGCGCACAAGACCCTGCCGCTGCCGGCCTACGTCAAGGTGACCAACCTGGACAACCAGCGCAGCGTGATCCTGCGGGTCAACGACCGCGGCCCGTTCTATTCCGATCGCATCATCGACCTGTCCTACGCGGCGGCCAAGAAGCTCGGCTACGCCGAGAGCGGCACCGCGCGGGTTCGCGTCGAAGGCATCGACCCGCAGCAATGGTGGGCACAGCGCGGCCGCCAGGCGCCGCTGGTGCTCGACCAGCCGCAAGTGGCGCAGACCCGCTCGATCCCGGCCAGTACCGGTACCGTCGAACAATGGACGCCGCCACCGCAGCAGCACGCCGCCGCGGTCCTGCCGGTGCAGGTGGCCAGCAACAAACTGGCCACCGCCAACGGCACCTACCTGCAGGTCGGCGCATTCGCCAACCCTGACGCTGCGGAGTTGCTACGCTCCAAACTGAGCGGCATGGTCAGTGCGCCGGTCTTCATCAGTTCCATCGTGCGCAACCAGCAGACCCTGCACCGGGTCCGCATGGGACCGATCCGCAGCCAGGGAGAGGTCCAGCAGATGCAGGACAGCGTGCGCCTGGCCAACCTGGGACAGGCCAAAGTAGTCACGGCAGACTGACCGGGGGGACTGGTCGGTTTGTCATGCAACCGGGCCGAACAGCCATGTACAATGGCGGTTTTGCTCGCGGGCGCGACGTATTGTCGCAACGCCTTTATAGTTTTGCCCCGTTTTGGGGCATGAGCCCATTAGCCATTTCGAGAGACGGATGAACATCACCACCTTTGCCAAACGCCTTTGCCTGCTCGTTCCGCTGCTGATCGCCCCTGCCGCCTTCGCGGCGGAGCAGATGATGCCGTCGCCGCCGCAACTGGCAGCCAAGTCCTACGTGCTCATGGAAGCCTCCAGCGGAAACGTCCTGGTGGAGAACAATGGCGACCAGCGTCTGCCTCCGGCGAGCCTGACCAAGCTGATGACCGCCTACATCGCGACCCTGGAAATCCGTCGCGGCCAGATCGGCGAGAACGATCCGGTGACCGTCAGTGAAAACGCCTGGCGTACCGGCGGTTCGCGGATGTTCATCAAGGTCGGCACCCAGGTCAGCGTCAGCGACCTGCTGCACGGCATCATCATCCAGTCGGGCAACGACGCCAGCGTCGCAGTGGCCGAGCACATCGCCGGCAGCGAAGACGCCTTCGCCGACATGATGAACAAGACCGCCGGCGACCTGGGCATGACCAACAGCCACTTCATGAACCCGACCGGCCTGCCGAACCCGGAGCACTACTCCTCGGCCCACGACATGGCCGTGCTGGCCCGCGCGATCATCCACGAAGACCCGGCCCACTATGCGATCTACTCGCAGAAGGAGTTCTTCTGGAACAACATCAAGCAGCCCAACCGCAACCTGCTGCTGTGGCGTGACAAGACCGTCGATGGCCTGAAGACCGGCCATACCGACGAAGCAGGCTACTGCATGGTGTCGTCTGCCGTACGTGATGGCATGCGCCTGATCGCCGTGGTCTTCGGTACCAACAGCGAGCAGTCCCGTGCCGCCGAGACCCAGAAGCTGCTGACCTACGGTTTCCGCTTCTTCGAAACCCAGACCTTCTACCAGAAGGGCACCGAGCTGGCCCAGGCCCCGGTGTGGAAAGGCACCACCAGCCAGGTCAAGGCCGGGCTGGCCGAAGACCTGACCATGACCTTGCCTAAAGGCCAATTGAAGAAACTGGCGGCAAGCATGACCATGAACCCGCAACTGATGGCGCCGATCGCCAAAGGTGACGTGATTGGTAAAGTCGAAGTCAAACTGGATGACAACGTGGTTCACAGCGCCGACCTGATCGCGCTGGACGCGGTCGAGGAAGGTGGTTTCTTCCGTCGGGTGTGGGATAGCATCCGCCTGTTCTTCTACGGTTTGTTCAACTGATATCGTGACCTGCACGCCCCTGCAATCCGCAGGGGCGTTGTTGCTGCCACGGCTTACGAGGCCGTTTCCGCCATGAGCGATGACGTCAAAGCGCCAAAAATCGAATTTCCCTGCCCGGACTACGCCATCAAGGTGATCGGCGATACCGTGGTCAACTTCAAGGACACCGTGGTCGAGATCCTGAGCAAGCACGCCAAGGTCGACATGAAGACCCTGGCCGAACGCCAGAGCAGCACCGGCAAGTACACCACCGTGCAACTGCACATCGAAGCCACCAGCGAAGACCAGCTGCGCGATATCAACAGTGCCCTGCGCGCGACCGGTTTCGTGCACATGGTGCTTTGATGTCCACGATCCTCGGCTTCCGCGATCTCGGCCTGCTGCCCTACGAGCCGGTGCTCGAAGCGATGCGCCGGTTCACCGACCAGCGAAAGCCGGGCGACGGTGACGAGATCTGGCTGGTGGAGCATCCGTCGGTATTCACCCAGGGCCAGGCCGGCAAGGCCGAGCACCTGCTGGTGCCGGGGGATATCCCGGTGGTGCAGACCGATCGCGGCGGCCAGGTGACCTACCACGGCCCTGGCCAGCTGGTCGCCTACCTGATGCTGGATGTGCGCCGCCGTGGTTTCGGCGTGCGCGAACTGGTGACGCGCATCGAGCGTGCCCTGGTCGAGTTGCTCGCCAGCTATGGCGTCGACGCGGCGGCCAAGCCCGATGCACCGGGCGTCTATGTCGACGGGGCGAAGATCGCCTCCCTCGGCCTGCGGATTCGCAACGGCTGTTCCTTCCACGGCCTTGCCCTCAATGTGGACATGGACCTCGCGCCATTCCGCCGAATCAACCCCTGCGGGTATGCGGGGCTGGCCATGACCCAGCTGCGCGACCAGGCCGGGCCTATCGAACTCCCCGAGGTAAGGGCAAGGCTGCGCGGACAGCTGGTCAAGCACCTCGATTATGCTGAGCAGACGACCCTTGCGGGCGGAATCGACTGAATATGACTATTGTGCAAGAGCCGGTGCAAAGCACCGCCACCCCGGCCCCACGGCCGAAGGTTGAAGCCGGTGTGAAACTGCGTGGTGCCGAAAAGGTCGCGCGCATCCCGGTAAAGATCATCCCCACCGAAGAACTGCCGAAGAAACCCGACTGGATCCGCGTGCGCATCCCGGTTTCCCCGGAGGTCGACCGGATCAAGCAACTGCTGCGCAAGCACAAGCTGCACAGCGTCTGCGAAGAGGCGTCCTGCCCGAACCTGGGCGAGTGCTTCTCCGGTGGTACCGCGACCTTCATGATCATGGGCGACATCTGCACCCGTCGCTGCCCGTTCTGCGACGTCGGCCACGGCCGGCCGAAGCCCCTGGACGTCGACGAGCCTAAGAACCTGGCTGTGGCCATAGCCGACCTGCGCCTGAAGTACGTGGTGATCACCTCGGTGGACCGCGACGACCTGCGTGACGGCGGTGCCCAGCACTTCGCCGACTGCATCCGCGAGATCCGCGCGCTGTCCCCGGGCGTCCAGCTGGAAACCCTGGTCCCGGACTACCGCGGACGTATGGACGTGGCCCTGGCCATCACGGCCCAGGAGCCGCCGGATGTGTTCAACCACAACCTGGAAACCGTACCGCGCCTGTACAAGGCCGCGCGTCCGGGTTCGGACTACCAGTGGTCGCTGACCCTGCTGGAGAAGTTCAAGGAACTGGTGCCGCACGTGCCGACCAAGTCCGGCCTGATGCTCGGCCTGGGCGAGACCGATGACGAAGTGATCGAAGTGATGCACCGCATGCGCGAGCACAACATCGACATGCTGACCCTCGGCCAGTACCTGCAGCCGTCGCGCAGTCACCTGCCGGTACAGCGCTTCGTGCACCCGGACACCTTCGCCTGGTTCGCCGAGGAAGGTTACAAGATGGGCTTCAAGAACGTCGCTTCCGGCCCGCTTGTACGGTCGTCGTACCATGCCGACCAGCAGGCGCATGAGGCCAAGATCAAGCTCTGATCTGCGCCCTGCATGAGAAAGCCCCCGCACCTGTGAAGGTGCGGGGGCTTTTCTTTGTCTGCGCTTAGCGTGCGGGGCTCAGCGAGCCCTCAGGCTATCCAGCAGCTTGTGCGTCGGATACCCGTCCGCTGGCCAGCCTCGGGACTGCTGGGCATTGCGGATCGCCTTGCGGGTATTGGCGCCGATGATGCCGTCGGCGTTGCCCGCCTCATGCCCGCTGGCATTGAGCAGGTCCTGCAGTTCGATCCGCTCGCTGCGGCTCAAGGGCAGGTCATCCTTCGGCCAGGCGCCACGGATGTAGCCTCCGCCATCGAAGCGTTCGCTCAGCAGGCTGACCGCCAGGGCATAGGCTGACGAGTTGTTGTACTTGAGAATGGCGCGGAAGTTGTCCAGCACCAGGAACGCCGGGCCGCGGTAGCCCGCAGGCAGCAACAGGGCCGCGGAGAGCTGTTCGCTGCCCGCCGGGACACGGCTGCCGGCGGGCAATTGCACGCCAAGGCGCAGCCACTCGGCAACGGTCTTGCGCTGCGCACCGTCGGCGATCCAGTAGTCGAAGCCGGCAGGTACATTGACCTCGAAGCCCCATGGCTGGCCACGCTGCCAACCCGAACTCTGCAGGTAATGGGCGGTGGAGGCGAGGGCGTCGGCGGAACTGTTCCAGATATCGCGACGACCATCGCCGTCGAAGTCCACGGCGTGGGTGTCGTAGGTGGTCGGAATGAACTGGGTCTGGCCCATGGCCCCGGCCCAGGAGCCTCGCATGGCTTCCGGGGCGATATCGCCGTTCTGCAGGATCTTCAGCGCAGCCAGCAGTTGCGCCTGGGCGAACGCCGGGCGGCGGCCTTCATAGGCCAGGGTGGCCAGGGAGCGGATCACCGACTTGTTGCCCTGGAACTGGCCGAAATTGCTTTCCATGCCCCACACCGACACCAGCACGTTGCGCTCGACGCCATAGCGTTGCTCGATGAGTGCCAGCAGCTCGGCGTTCTGCGCGAGCAGGGCCTTGCCATTACGCACGCGTACGGGGGAGAGGGCGCCATCGAGGTATTCCCAGACCGGGCGGGTGAACTCCGGCTGGCTGCGGTCGGCCTTGATCACGTCCATGTCCGGGGTCATGCCGGCGAACACGCGGTCGAACAGGCTCGCCGGGACACCGGCTTGCAGGGCCTGCTGGCGGAAGCTGGCCTGCCATTCGGCGAAGCTCTGTTGCGGCTGGACTTCGATATCGGCGTTGGGCGTCGGTTGGACGACGGCCGGAGCGGGCTGTACCGGCGCGATGGGCAGGGCATCGGCAGCGGTCGGATGCTCGGCACAGGCGACGAGCAGGATCAGGCTGGAGGCAGCGGTCAGGTGGCGTAGTTGCCAGCGACGGGTAAGGCGAAGGGACATGCACGAATCCAGGTAATACAGGTCAGGTGACGACCATACCATGCCTGCGAGTTTCCTGCTTTCATGCCGCCATAACGGAAGAAGCCTCCCAATCTCTCGATTGGAAGGCTTCGCGGCGGTAGCTGCCCTTGCCCTTGCCCGGGCGTTCCTGGCGACAGCGGAACAGGGGCTGGGCGATGATGGATTTGGCCTTGTTCGGTCGCGATTTTGCCGGTTTCTTGCTCATGGTGGAGGTCCTGCCTGGGTGGATTCGCGCGCACTATAGGACTGGCGAACCCCCGGCGCAAGACCGTCCGTCACACCTTATTCGGCAGGCAACGCCAGGCGTTGACCGGCCATCAGCAGTGACAGGCGGGTGAGGCTGGTCCATGGCGAGCCCTGGGCCTGGCCCTTGATCTGTGCGTCGATGCGCTGGGCGTCATGCAGCAACTGGCCCCAGCGCTGCGCCGAATGGCGTTGCAGGGCCTTGCTCATCAGGGGCCGGCGTTTGTCCCAGACCGGTGGCTTGGCCTGGCTGAACGCCTTTTCCAGGGGCACGCCCTGGCTGTATTGCTGGGCCAGGCCGGTCAGCACCCGCAGTTCCCGGGCCAGGGCCCAGAGAATGACCGGGGGCTCGACCCCTTCACCGCGCAGCCCTTCGAGCATACGCAGGGCATGGGCGGCTTCGCCGTTGAGTACCGCGTCGACCAGACCGAAGACGTCGAAGCGCGCACTATCGGCCACGGCGGACTGCACCGTCTCGACGGTGATGGTGTTGCCGTCGGCGAGCAGCTTGAGCTTTTCGATTTCCTGGGCGGCAGCCAGAAGGTTGCCTTCGACCCGGGCGGCGATCAGTTCCACGGCATCGCGCTGGGCGGCAAGCCCGGCCTGTGCCAGGCGTTGGTTGATCCATTGCGGCAATTGCTGGGTGTCCACCGGCCAGATCTGGATGAACTGGACCTGCGGGCCTTCGACCAGCGCCTTGCCCCATTTGGTCTTCTGTGCACTTCCGTCAAGCTTGGGCAGGCTGATCAACAGCAGGGTGTCGTCGGCGGGACGCGAGCAGTACTCGATCAGCGCCGCAGCACCCTTGTCGCCGGGCTTGCCGGACGGCAGACGCAGTTCCAGCACGCGCTTCTGGGCGAACAGCGAGAGGCTGGCACCGGCCTGGAGCAGGGTGCCCCAGTCGAAGTTGGCGTCGGCGCTGAACACCTGGCGTTCATCGAAGCCTTGCTGGCGCGCGGCCTGGCGAATGGCGTCGGCGGCTTCCTGGCACAGGAGTGGGTCGTCGCCACTGACCACGTACACCGGAGCCAGGACACCTTGCAGGTGCTTGTTGAGTTGAGCGGGGGCAAGTTTCATAAAGAAATCGGGGCGCCGAAGCGCCCCGTTCAGGCTCAGTGGGCCGGAATTTCCAGCGGCGATTGCTGGGGCTGGGCATCCTGGGCACGTTGTGCGGCTTCCAGGGCCGCAGCTTCCGCCCTGGCGCGGTCGTCAGCCTTGGCCTGCAGTTCGTCGAGTTGCGACGGTGTCAGCAGTTGCAGGCGCATCAGCATGTTCTGCACCAGGTCGCGACGCATTTCCTTGCGGATCTGGGTGGCTTCCTGGCCGGAGCCGGTGATGTTGTTGCCGTCGTGTACGTAGATCTTTTGCACTTCCAGCTTGTCGCTGAGCAGGGTGGCGTTGTTGTGACCCAGTACGTCATAGGACAGCACGGTCTGCAGCTCGTATTCCACCGAGCGGGCGGAGCCGGCATAGCTGGCTGCGCGCTGGGTCTCGGCTTCGTTGGTCAGGACCAGCTTGTACGGTGCACCCGCGTGTACGTTGACCCCGCTGTTCTTCAGCGCGTCGCGCAGTTGATTGACCGTCTCGCCGTAGGCGTTGCGCGCACTCACGTCGAGTTCCTTGATCGTCAGCTCGTTGGTGCCGGTACCGCGCAGGTGGAAGCCGCAGGCGCTGAGCATTACGGCCAGGCCCATCACCAGCAGATTGCGTTTGATCATCTTGTTGCTCCCTGGAAACCTTGGGGGACTTGTCTGTGCAGGCGCCCCGCAGGGCGCCCGCTCCTGTCAGTTGGCGACGATGTTGACCAGCTTGCCGGGAACCACGATGACCTTGCGGATCGTCAGGCCTTCGGTGAAGCGCAGCACGTTCTCGTTGCAACGGGCGCCGGCCTCGACTTCCTCGCGGCTGGCGCTGGCTGGCATTTCGATCTGGCCGCGCAGCTTGCCGTTGACCTGGATGACCAGCTGGAGGCTGTCCTGGACCAGGGCGCTTTCGTCCACCACCGGCCAGCCAGCGTCGATCGCCGCGCCTTCGTGGCCAAGGCTGGTCCACAGCTGGTGGCTGATGTGCGGGGTGATCGGGGCGAGGATCAGGGTCGCGGCTTCCAGGCCTTCCTGGATCAGGGCGCGGTCCAGTTCAGTAGCCTGCGACGCTTTTTCCAGCACGTTCATCAGGGTCATCACCTGGGCGATGGCGGTGTTGAACTTGTGGTGCTGGCCGACATCGATGCTGGCCTGGCGGATCGCCGAGTGGGTGGCGCGGCGCACGGCTTTCTGCGCGTCGTCCAGCGCGGAGAAGTCAGCCTTGGCCGGCAGGCCCTGGCCAACGTGGGCCTGGGCCAGGCGCCAGACGCGACGCAGGAAGCGGCTTGCACCCTCGACGCCGGAATCGGACCACTCCAGGCTCATGTCGGGTGGCGAGGCGAACATCATGAACAGGCGGCAGGTATCGGCGCCGTAGGCGTCGATCATGGCCTGGGGGTCGACGCCGTTGTTCTTCGACTTGGACATCTTCTCGGTGCCGCCGATTTCCACCGGCAGGCCGTCGGTCTTCAGGCGGGCGCCAATGATCTTGGCCTTGGCATCGCGCTCGATCTCGACGTCGGCCGGGTTGAACCAGTCCTTGCCGCCGTTGCTGGCGACGCGGTAGTAGGTCTCGGCGACGACCATGCCCTGGGTCAGCAGGTTCTTGAACGGCTCGTTGGAACTTACCAGGCCTTCGTCACGCATCAGCTTGTGGAAGAAGCGCGCATAGAGCAGGTGCAGGATGGCGTGTTCGATACCGCCGATGTACTGGTCGACCGGCAGCCAGTGGTTGGCCGCCTTCGGATCGACCAGGCCACCTTCGTAGTTCGGCGACGCGTAGCGGGCGAAGTACCAGGAGGACTCGACGAAGGTGTCCATGGTGTCGGTTTCGCGCTTGGCCGCAGTGCCGCATTTCGGGCAGGTGCACTCGTAGAACTCGGGCATGCGCGCCAGTGGCGAACCGGCGCCGTCCGGCACCACGTTCTCCGGCAGGGTGACCGGCAACTGGTCTTCCGGCACCGGCACATCGCCGCAGGACGGGCAGTGGATGATCGGGATCGGGCAGCCCCAGTAGCGCTGGCGGCTGATGCCCCAGTCGCGCAGGCGGAACTGGGTACGCGACTTGCCCAGTTCCTTGCTGATCAGCGCGGCTTCGATGGCGTCGAAGGCGCCGGCGAAGTCCAGGCCGTCGAACGCGCCGGAGTTGATCAGCTGGCCATGCTCGCCGTAGGCGGCCTGCCACTCGCTGCCGACTTCGTCACCGGCGCTGGTGCGGACCACGGCCTTGATCGGCAGCTGGTACTTGGTGGCGAACTCGAAGTCGCGTTCGTCGTGGGCTGGAACGGCCATGACCGCACCGTCACCGTAGTGCATCAGCACGTAGTTGGCGATCCACACCGGCAGTTTCTCGCCGGTCAGCGGGTGACGGACCAGCAGGGAAGTGGCGACGCCTTTCTTCTCCTGGGTGGCGATGTCGGCCTCGGCGACGCTGCCGCTCTTGCACTCGTCGATGAACGCCTGCAGCGCCGGGTTGCCCTGCGCTGCGAGGGTGGCCAGCGGGTGCTCGGCGGCGACGGCGACGTAGGTCGCGCCCATCAGGGTGTCCGGACGGGTGGTGAAGACCTTCAGCGCACCGGCCTGGCCGATGCTGGCTTCATCGTAGGGGAACTGCACTTCCATGCCACGGGACTTGCCGATCCAGTTGCGCTGCATGGTCTTGACCTGTTCCGGCCAGCCCGGCAGCTCGTCGAGGCTTTCCAGCAACTCGTCGGCGTAGTCGGTGATCTTGAAGTAGTACATCGGGATCTCGCGCTTTTCGATCAGCGCGCCCGAACGCCAGCCACGGCCGTCGATGACCTGCTCGTTGGCCAGTACGGTCTGGTCCGCCGGGTCCCAGTTCACGGTGCCGTTCTTGCGGTAGATCACGCCTTTTTCGAACAGGCGGGTGAACAGCCACTGCTCCCAGCGGTAGTAGTCGGGCTTGCAGGTGGTGACCTCGCGGGACCAGTCGATCGCCAGGCCCAGGCTTTTCAGCTGGGCTTTCATGTAGGCGATGTTCTCGTAGGTCCACTTGGCCGGCGCGACGTTGTTCTTCATCGCGGCGTTTTCCGCCGGCATGCCGAAGGCGTCCCAGCCCATCGGCTGCAGGACGTTCTTGCCCTGCATGCGCTGGTAGCGCGCGATCACGTCGCCGATGGTGTAGTTGCGCACGTGGCCCATGTGTAGCTTGCCGCTCGGGTACGGGAACATCGACAGGCAGTAGTAGGTGTCCTTGCCTGGCTGTTCACTGACTTCAAAAGACTTGTGCTCATCCCAGTAGGACTGGGCGGCGGCTTCGATTTCGCGGGGCTGATAGTGTTCGTGCATGGCTACTTTGCGCTGAGAAATGGGAGACCTTATCCAGGCTGGTCGAAGACCGTTTCGCCCGGCAATCCGGTGTCAAGAGTAAGCGCCGTAGCATACATGACCCCCAACGGTCGTGGGAAACCCTGATTGCATCGGCGGCCCGTGCCCGCGCCCGTTGGTCGCGGCATCCGGCCCGTTTCAACGTTGACGCTAAGCTCAGGTGTGGGGGAGATGAATTCTATCTTCAATGAGGTGAACGGATGGGAGAGTCGCAACAGCAAGCACCGAAACCGGAAACTTACCAACGCCTGATCGACCGCCTGGGACTGGCCCTGGATGTGGCCCGCACTTCGGCCCGGTTGCGCGACGAAATGCCTGCTGAATTGGAGCTGCGCGGCCTGAGCCGGGCAGAACTCGAGGTCATCAGGGCCTGGCTGGAGGCAGCTCCGGCACGTGGGCAAATGGTTTCCGCTGTGGTACCCCCGGAAGAAGCGCCGATCCCTGGCCGGGTCGTCTGGTTGAAGGACAAGGCGCGTTCCGCTACAGCGCTCAAATCCAGAACGCTGCAGTTCAAATAATCGTTCGGGATATCAACGGCGCAGGATGGAGTGCGCCACGCGGGATTCCTTTACGTTTGAACGGCGCCCGGCAATTGTTGCCGGGCGCCGTTTTCTCTTGGGGTTTGTACGAAAAGTGCCTGCGCGACGATCAGGCTGCGTTGAAAACAGGCTCGGAATGCTCATTTACAACCAGTAAACTCCGCTTCCTCGCCTGTTTTCGCCTTGCCTGATCGCCGCTCGGCGACTTTTCGCACAAACCCAAGGCTTCGGGCGCTTTCATGGAGATGTCCGATGCCCCTTCGCTTTTTCATCAAACAATGGCTGATGCCGCCCGGCGTCTTTCTTTTGCTGCTGCTCGCGGCCTGGTGGCTGCGCCGGTCCTGGCCACGTACCGCACGCTTGTGTTTCATCGCCGGGCTGGGCGGGTTGTGGCTGATGAGCCTGCCCGTGGTGGTACAGCACCTGGCGCAACGGATCGAGACCGTGCCGGCCTTGGGCATGGATGAATGGGCGAGCCTGGCCGGGCGTGCCGATGCCATCGTGATCCTCGGCTCCGGGCGCGAGCGCGGCGATCCGGCCTGGGACGCGCAGGACCAACCCACCGGAGTGGCCCTGGAGCGCATGCGCTACGCCGCGCAACTGGCCAAGGCGTCCGGCTTGCCAGTGTTGACCAGCGGTGGCCTGCACTATGGTGCGCCGCCCAGCGAGGCGCGTCTGATGGCGGACTCCCTGCAACGGGATTTCGGCGTACCGGTACGCTGGCTTGAGGAAGAGAGCCGCACCACCTGGGAAAATGCCGGGCTGAGCGCGGCGCTGCTGTTGCCGCAGGGGATCAGGCGGGTCGTCGTGGTGACCCAGGCCTGGCACATGCAGCGTTCGGTCTGGAGTTTCCAGCAGGCCGGCTTCGAGGTGGTACCGGCCCCCGTGGGCTTCATGGGCATCGATCACGGTAGTCCGTTCGGCGGCTGGCTACCGCACGTCAAGGCGATGTGGCAGAACGGCCAACTGTTCAACGAAGCTGTTGGCCTGGTCGGTTATCGGCTGTTCTATTGAGCTGTAGCTGAGGGCCTCATCGCCGGCTTGCCCGCGATGAGCCCTCAAGCCCGGCAAGACTCAGACGGCCTTGGCAATCCGGCTGGTAACCAGTGCCCAGCCCAGCAGCAAGGTGCAGAGAATGATCAGCGGCCACGACCGCCATTGCAGGTAGGGCGTGAGCTGCTGCATCGGTACCACCTCGCCGTACAGGATTGCCCGCTCGAACTGCGGGATCTGCGCGGTCACGCGGCCGAACGGATCGATCAGCCCGGTGACGCCGTTGTTGGTCGCGCGGATCATCCAGCGGCCGGCTTCCAGCGCACGCATCTGCGCCATCTGCAGGTGTTGCAGCGGACCGATGGACTTGCCGAACCAGGTGTCGTTGCTGATGGTCAGGAGGATGTCGCTGCGTGCCGCGAGGCTGGCGGCCAGTTCCGGGTAGACCACTTCGTAGCAGATGAACGGCGCCAGCTGGTAGCCCTTGGCCTGGAGCAGGGCCTGGTCGGTGGGGCCGCGGGCGAAGTCGGACATCGGCAGGTCGAAGAATTCGATCAAGCCCCGCAGCAGGTCCTGCAGCGGGACATATTCACCGAACGGCACCAGCTTCTGCTTGAGGTAGGTACCATCACCCTCGCCGATGGCGGTGATGCCGTTGAAGTAGCGGCGCTGCCCGTGTTCGACCTGGCGCACCGGCGCCCCGGTGATCAGCGCGGCGTGCCGATCAGCGGCGAAGCCGCTCATCATGTCCATGTAGCCCTGGACGGTGTCCTTGAACACCGGTACCGCAGTTTCCGGCCAGACGATCAGGTCCACCGGCTTGCTGGTGAAGCTCATGTCGCGGTACAGCTCCAGCTGCTTGCGCAGTTCGCTGGGCTCCCACTTCAGGCTTTGCTCGATGTTGCCCTGGATCGCCGCGACCCGCAGCGGGTCGCCGGACGGTACGGTCCAGGCATGGCCCTTGAGCGCCAGGCCGACGACCCAGGGGCCGACCAGCAGGACGATGCCTGCTGCGAGGAACGACTTGCGCTGGCGCAGGCGGTGCAGGTTGCACAGGAGCGCGGCGCTCAGGGCCAGGGTGAAGGAAATCAGCCACATGCCGCCCAGCGGCGCGAGCCCGGCCAGGGGGCCGTCGAGCTGGCTGTAGCCGGCGTAGAGCCAAGGGAAACCGGTGAGGAACCAGCCGCGGAAGGCTTCCTGGGCCAGCCACAGCGCGGCGAAGCCGAGGGCGTCGGCCAACGGAGCCTCGTTGCGGCGCAGCCAGCGTGCCCAGACCCAGGCGGGCAGGGCGAAGAACCAGGCGATGGCGGCGAAGAACGCCAGCATCAGCCCGCCGGCGAGCAAGGCCGAGGCGCCGCCGTAGGTGTGGATGCTGACGTAGATCCACCAGGTGCCGGCGGCGAACAGGCCGAAGCCGTAGCACCAGCCGCGGCCCAGGGCCTGGCGGGGGCTCAGCTCGCGCAGGCCGAGGTAGAACAGGCCCAGCGCCAACAGGGCCAGTGGCCAGATGTCGAACGGGGCCAGGGTCAGGGTGGTCAGGACGCCGGCCGCCACGGCCAGCAGGTTACCGGGCCAGCCGGGGCGAGTGATCCAGCGCATGGTTGTCCTTAACGGGTGACCGGGGTCAGGCGCAGCAAATGTATCCGGCGGCTGTCGGCATTGAGGATACGGAAGCGGTAAGGCCCGATTTCCGTGGTTTCGTTGCGCTTGGGCAGATGGCCGAAGGCGCTCATGACCAGGCCGCCGACGGTGTCGAACTCGTCGTCGGAGAACTCGCTGTCGAAGAACTCGTTGAAGTTCTCGATCGGCGTCAGCGCCTTGATCAGGAAGTCACCGCTGGGCAGCGGCTTGATGTAGCTGTCTTCCTCGACATCGTGCTCATCCTCGATATCGCCGACGATCTGCTCCAGCACGTCCTCGATGGTCACCAGGCCCGCCACGCCGCCGTACTCGTCGATGACGATGGCCATGTGGTTGTGGTTGGCGCGGAACTCGCGCAGCAGCACGTTGAGGCGCTTGGACTCGGGCACGAAGGTGGCCGGGCGCAGCAGGTCCTTGATATTGAAGCTGTCGCCGTTCTCCTTGAGGATCAGCGGCAACAGGTCCTTGGCCAGCAGGACGCCGAGGACATCGTCGTGGCTTTCACCCACCACCGGGTAGCGCGAGTGCGCGGCTTCGATGATCGCCGGGAGGAACTCGCGGGGCGACTGCGATGCCTTGATGCTGATCATCTGCGAACGCGGGACCATGATGTCGCGCACTTGCAGGTCGGCGACCTGGATGGCGCCTTCGACGATGGTCAGGGCTTCGCTGTCGAGCAGCTTGTTCTGGTGCGCTTCGCGCAGCAGCTCGAGGAGCTCCTGGCGGTTTTTCGGCTCATGGGCAAAAGCCTGGGTCAGCTTGCCCAGCCATGACTTTTGCCCGTTGCTCGATCGATCTTCGCTCATGGCGGTTACTCGTGATCCTTGCAGATATCAGTGTGAGGTGTGTCGTCTTCGTCGTCGGCGTATGGGTCCGGATGACCCAGTTCGGCAAGCAACGTTCGTTCCAGTGCTTCCATTTCCTCGGCCTCATCGTCTTCGATGTGGTCGTAGCCCAGCAAGTGCAGGCAACCATGGATGACCAGGTGCGCCCAGTGGGCTTCGAGGGACTTGCCTTGCTCGGCGGCTTCGCGCTCGACCACCGCGACGCAGATGACCAGGTCACCCAGCAGCGGGATGTCGAGCATGTCGTCGGGGACGTCGGCGGGGAAGGACAGTACGTTGGTGGCGTAGTCCTTGTGCCGGTAGGTGTGGTTCAGCTCGCGGCCTTCGGCTTCGTCGACCAGGCGGATGGTCATTTCCGAGTCGGCCGTGCGCTGGCGCAAGGCGAGCTCGCACCAGCGGCGGAACAGGGCTTCATCGGGCGCGGCGGCTTCGGTCGCGACTTGCAGGTCCAGTTCAAGCATCGCGTCGGGTGCCTTCGGCCTTGGCCTGCTCGCCATCGAAGCGCTCGTAGGCTTCGACGATGCGTTGCACCAGTGGATGACGCACCACGTCCTTGGGCTGGAAATGGGTGAAGCTGATGCCCGGCACGTCCTTGAGCACCTGGATGACATGGGCCAGGCCGGACTTGGTGCCTTTCGGCAGGTCGACCTGGGTGATGTCGCCGGTGATCACGGCGGTGGAGCCGAAACCGATGCGGGTGAGGAACATCTTCATCTGCTCGACGGTGGTGTTCTGGCTTTCGTCGAGGATGATGAAGCTGTTGTTCAGCGTGCGACCGCGCATGTAGGCCAGCGGTGCGATCTCGATCACCTGGCGCTCGATCAGCTTGGCCACGTGTTCGAAGCCGAGCATCTCGTAGAGCGCGTCGTAGAGCGGGCGCAGGTACGGGTCGATCTTCTGCGCGAGGTCGCCGGGCAGGAAGCCGAGCTTTTCGCCCGCCTCGACCGCCGGGCGCACCAGCAGGATGCGCCGTACCTGTTCGCGCTCCAGCGCGTCCACCGCGCAGGCCACGGCCAGGTAGGTCTTGCCGGTACCGGCGGGACCGATGCCGAAGTTGATGTCGTTGCCGAGGATTTCCTTGACGTAGCGCTGCTGGTTGAGGCCGCGCGGGCGAATGGCGCCCTTGCGCGTGCGCAGCGAGACGCTGACTTCGTTGTGTGCCGGGTTTTCCAGCGCTTCGACCGAGGACTCCTGGAGATACAGGTGGACCGTTTCCGGCGACAGCTCGCTGGCCTTGGTCTCGCGGTAGAGACGGCGCAGGAGTTGTTCTGCGGTGGAGGTGACCCGTGGTTCGCCGATCAGCTCGAACTGGTTGCCGCGGTTGCGGATCTCGATGGCCAGGCGTTGTTCGATCAGGCGCAGGTGCTCGTCGAACTGTCCGCACAGGTTGGCGAAGCGGTGAGCCTCGAAGGGCTCGAGAATGAAACGATGGGGTTCGATGGGTACGTTCAAGGTTGTTTTAAGCCGCCCTTGGGCAAGAAATATGGAGTCAAGGATAACGCCGACTGCGGAGCCGCGAAAGCGCTGAAACGATCAATGGATTATTGCAGAGGAAGTTGACGAAACGGTTATGTCGGGGCGGCCGGCATCCATGGCCCCTGTGGTATGATTCGCGCCCTTTTTTGCCAGCCATCCGTTCCTGACGACCATGTCCAAGCGCGAAGCCCCCATCTACAAAGTGATCTTCCTCAACCAGGGCCAGGTGTTCGAGATGTACGCCAAGCAGATCTACCAGAGCGACCTGTGGGGTTTCCTGGAAATCGAGGAATTCGTCTTCGGCGAGCGCACGCAGGTGGTGGTCGATCCCAGCGAGGAAAAGCTCAAGGCACAGTTCGAAGGCGTGACCCGCAGCTTCGTGCCGATGCATTCGATCGTGCGCATCGACGAGGTGGAGCGACTGGGGACGCCGAAGATCAGCGAGGCGAAGGTCACGGGCAACGTCATGCCGTTCCCGATGCCGATGCCGGAAAGATAAGCGGTTTCAGGGCAGCGGCGCGAAAGGCGTGCGACCGTCGACGGTCTGCAACTCCAGCAGGTACTTGCGGAAGATCTGCCCCAGCACCTGGGTGGCGGTTTCCAGTTCGTCGCGCTGCATCTGCGCCGATACCTGGTCGGCCATGTCCAGCGCATCCTCGGCGCCGTTGACCGCCGCCATCTTCAGCACGATATAGGCCTGGATGTTGTTCGCCGGTACGCCTTCGCCGCGATAGAACATGGTGCCCAGCTTGAATTGCGCATCGGCGTGGCCCTGCAGCGAGGCTTGCTCGAAGAAGCTGAGCGCCTGGTTGAGGTCGCGCGGGGTGTTCTTGCCTTCGTAGTAGAAGTCGCCCAGTTCGTACTGGGCCTGGGCGTCACCGGATTGCGCGGCCTGCTTGCAGCGGGTCACGGCGTCGGCGAGCTCTTCGGGGGACGTGTTGAGGGTGCAGCGGCCCGTGGTGGGGATCAGCAACGAGTTACCGCCGCCCGCCGCAATGGCCAGCAGAGGCTGAAGTAGCAACAGGCAGCCCAGGGCGAGGGCGCGGCCGGCGCGGTTCATGGTGATCGACTTACCTCTGCAAAGCTGCGGCCAATGTGTGTCTGGTGGCACATTATGGGTTAAGCAGCGCCAACCTTACAAAGTCTTTACCAGAATTTCTGCCAATCCGGCGCAATTGTTGCGCCAGCTTGAGGGGAATTCTTGCGAGAAAGGGGCGAAAGACCTACAGGTCTTCCGCCCCTTTCCTTTTGGAACCGCAAAGCAATCCAGCGATTACTTCAGCTTGGCAAACGCCCGCTCGGCGGCATCCAGGGTGATCTTCAGCTCGGTCTCGCCATGGGCGATCGAGGTGAAGCCCGCTTCGAACGCGCTTGGCGCCAGGTATACGCCGCCTTCCAGCATCAGGTGGAAGAAGCGCTTGAAGCGCTCGACATCGCTGCCCATCACGTCGTCGAAGGTGACGATATCGTCCGCGCCAGTGAAGTACAGGCCGAACATGCCACCCGCCTGGGTGGTGACGAACGGTACGCCCGCTGCATCGGCGCGCTGCTGCAGGCCGTCCAGCAGGCGGGTGGTGAAGGCGCTCAGCTCGTCGTGGAAGCCCGGGCGGCTGATCAGCTTCAGGGTGGTCAGGCCGGCGGCCATGGCCAGCGGGTTACCCGACAGGGTGCCGGCTTGGTACACCGGGCCCAGCGGGGCGATGCGTTCCATGATCTGGCGCTTGCCGCCGAAGCAGCCGACCGGCATGCCGCCACCGACGATCTTGCCGAATGTCGACAGGTCCGGGGTCACGCCGTAGTGGGCCTGGGCACCGCCGAGGGCGACGCGGAAACCAGTCATCACTTCGTCGAAGATCAGCACCACGCCGTGCTGGTCGCACAGGCTGCGCAGGCCTTCGAGGAAGCCTGGCGCCGGCGGTACGCAGTTCATGTTGCCGGCCACCGGTTCGACGATGATGCAGGCCACCTGCTGGCCGACGTCGGCGAGGGTCTTGGCTACCGCGTCGATGTCGTTGAACGGCAGGGTCAGGGTGTGCTTGGCGAAGTCCGCCGGTACGCCGGCGGAGCTCGGCACGCCCTGGGTCAGCAGGCCGGAGCCGGCCTTCACCAGCAGGCTGTCGGAGTGACCGTGGTAGCAGCCTTCGAACTTGATGATGCTGTCGCGACCGGTGAAGCCACGGGCAAGGCGGATGGCGCTCATGGTCGCCTCGGTGCCGGAGCTGACCATGCGCACCATCTCCATCGATGGCACCAGCGAGCAGACCAGGTCGGCCATCTCGGTTTCCATGGCGGTCGGTGCGCCGTAGGACAGGCCGTGGACCAGTTGCTTGCGCACCGACTCCAGCACGTCCGGATGGCCGTGGCCGAGGATCATCGGGCCCCAGGAGCCGACGTAGTCGACGTAGCGCTTGTCGTCTTCATCGGTGACGTAGGCGCCTTCGGCGTGCTTGAAGAACAGCGGGGTGCCGCCGACGCTGCGGAAGGCGCGGACCGGCGAGTTGACGCCGCCAGGAATGTGCTTCTGGGCGTTGGCGAACAGGCTTTCGGAACGGGACATGGAGGTCTCTCTCGAATCAGGAATGGGGGAACAGGGCGTTGAAGGCGCGCGCGCGACGGGTGACTTCCTGGGCGCTGTCGGCGCCGAACAGGCCGTGGATCACCGCCAGCAGGTCGGCACCGTGCTCGACCAGTGGCGCGGCGTTGTCCAGGGTCACGCCGCCGATCACCGCGATCGGCAGCTTCACCCGGGCCCGGGCCTCGCCCAGCAGGGCCAGGTCGGCCGCGGGCGCGCCGGGCTTGGTCACCGAGTTGAAGAAGCGCCCGAAGGCGACATAGCTGGCGCCCTCGCTGGCGGCCTGCTCGGCCAGGTCGAGCCGGGCGTGGCAGGTGGAGCCGATGATCGCGTCCTTGCCGAGCAAGGTGCGCGCCGGGGTCAGCGGGCCGTCGGTCTGCCCCAGGTGCACGCCGACGCCCAGGCGCGCGGCCAGTTCGGCGTCGTCGTTGATGATCAGGCGGACGTTGTAGCGCGCGCACAGGTGCAGCAGGGCTTCGGCCTCACGCAGTCGTTGCGCTTGGTTGTCGCTCTTGTCGCGGTATTGCAGCAGGGTCACGCCGCCATCCAGGGCCGCTTCGACATAAGGAAGAAACCGCCCGGCCAGCAACTGGCTGTCGGTGATTGCATACAAACCGCGGAGCTTCAGCACAGGCGCCTCACAGCGTTGGTTATTGTCAGGAACAGAAATCCAGGGGCAGGCGGCGGGGCACGTACTGGCCCTTGCCCAGTTGTTCGGCGTCGCGCAGGGTCCGCCAGGTGTAGTCGAGGGCCGAGCGCACCGCGCTGTGCAGTTGCTCGCCCAGGGCCAGGCGGCCGGCCAGGGCGCTGGCCAGGGTGCAGCCGGAGCCGTGGTAGCTGCCCGGCAGGCGCTGGCAGGTCCAGGTGTGACGCTGGCCATCGCGGCTGTACAGGCGGTTGTGGATCTCGGTCTCGTCGCCGTGGCCACCGGTGATCAACAGGTGTTCGACGTAGGGCAGGAGTTTCTCCGCGCATTCGTCGGCGCTGCCGTCTGGCAGTTCGGCGAGGATGCGTGCCTCGGGCAGGTTCGGCGTAGCGATGGTGGCCAGCGGCAGCAGGCGTTCGCGCATGGCGTAGCCGACTTCGTCCTTGCCCAGGCGGCCACCGCCACCGGCGCGCAGTACAGGGTCGCAGACCAGCGGCAGGTGCGGGTGGGCGCTGATCAGCTCGACGACGGTGTCGACCATCTCCAGCGAGCCGAGCATGCCGAGCTTGACGGCGGCGACCTGCGAGTCGGCGAGGACGGTGTTGGCCTGGGCCAGCACCCACTCGCGGTCGAGCACGCGGAAGTCTTGCACATTGACGGTATCCTGCACGGTCAGGGCGGTCACGGCCGGAGCGGCGTGGCAGCCTTGGGCGATCAGGGCTTCGATATCTGCCTGCAGGCCGGCGCCGCCACTGGGGTCGTGGCCGGAGAGACAGAGGACAACGGGGCGGGAGCTGTAGGTATTCATAGGTGCGCGAGCTTACCACCAAACACCGGGGCCGGGACGGCCGTCGTCGCGGGGTTTTCTGATTGGTTGGTCAGGATTTTTCTGTGAAATCCCTGTAATAGCCGTGGTAGAGCCGCTGCCGTCGATTTTTGCCTGGCTGCCGCTCGTGCGAAACCGCTATGCTAGCGCGCTTTGAAAATGACATCAGGCACTGGCGGATCCCGTCGCCTCAAAGGACTGGAGGCAACGCGACGCGACCGCAAGCGCCACGCTGGGGCTGTATGCGCTATCTGCTGATCGTTCTGCTGGGCTGGCTGCCCTTGCTGGCCGGAGCCGTCGACATCGACGACTCGACCCGAAACCTGCCCCTGGGCCGGGTCATGCAGGTATTCGAGGATCCGGACGGCAGTGCCACCATCGCCCAGGTCAGTGCGCCGACCTTCGCCCGTCAATTCAAGCCGCACCAGGCCGACGTGCTCAACGCGGGCTATTCGACCTCGGTGTTCTGGCTCAAGGTCGATCTTCACTACCTCGCCATGCCCGACGCCGCGCCGCGCACCTGGTTGCTGGAGCTGGCCTATCCGCCGCTGGATCATCTCGAACTGTACCTGCCTGACGCCACCGGCCAGTACCGCCTGGTGCAGCGCACCGGCGACGCCTTGCCCTATGCCAGCCGGCAGATCGAGCAGGGCAACTACGTGTTCGAATTGCCGATGCACCCGGACCAGTCCCTGACCGCCTACCTGCGCCTGCACAGCGAGGGCTCGGTGCAGGCGCCGTTGAGCCTGTGGTCGACCCAGGCCTATATCGAGGCGCTGCCGGCGAAGATCTACGTGCTAGGGCTGATCTACGGCGTGCTCCTGGGAATGCTGGTCTACAACCTGTTCATCTACCTCAGCGTGCGCGACACCGGTTACCTCTGGTACATCCTCTACATCGCCTCGTTCGGGCTCTACCAGCTCTCGGTGAACGGCGCTGCGGTGGCCTATCTCTGGCCGTCCAGCCCCTGGTGGGCCAACGCCGCGACGCCGTTGTTCATCGGCGCGGCGGGGCTGTGCGGCTGCCAGTTCGCCCGCAGCTTCCTGCAGATGGCCCACCACAGCCGGGCGTTCGACCGCTTGTTGCAAGGCCTGGTGGCCTGTTCGGCGCTGGTGATGGTGATGGCGCTGGCCTCCAGTTATGGCCTGGCCCTGCGCCTGGCCACCGTGCTGGCCCTGGCCTTCACCCTGTGCATCTTCGCCGCCGGGCTGTTCGCCTGGTGGCGCGGCCTGCGCGTGGCGCGCTATTTCACCATCGCCTGGTCGGCGTTCCTGCTTGGCGGACTGGTCAACACCCTGATGGTCCTGGGGCATCTGCCCAACACCTTCCTGACCATGTATGCCAGCCAGATCGGCGCGGCCCTGGAAGTGTGCCTGTTATCGCTGGCCCTGGCCGACCGGATCAACAGCATGCGCGAAGAGCGCGCCCGGGTACTGCGCGAAACCGGCGAAAAGCTGGCACTGCTCAACCAGCAACTGGCCCGCAGCAACCACCTCAAGGACCAGTTCCTCGCCACCGTCACCCACGAGCTGCGCACGCCGATGAATGGCGTGATCGGTTCGCTGGAACTGATGCAGACAATGCCCATGGGCGCGGAACTTGGCCTGTACCAGCACACCGCCAGTATCGCGGCGCAGCACATGATGCGCATGGTCGACGACATCCTCATCCTCAGCGAACTCCAGGCCGGGCGCCTGCAAGCCCAGGATGAAGCCTTCAGCCTGCGCGGACTGGTCCAGGAGCTGCGCACGCGCTTCATCTCGCCGGCCATGGACAAGGACCTGCTGCTGCACCTGGACGTCTCCGACGACCTGCCGGACCGCCTGGTCGGCGACCGGCGCAAGCTGGCCTTGTGCCTGGGCTACCTGCTGGATAACGGCATCAAGTTCACCCAGCGTGGCGGCGTCAGCCTGCAGGTGCGCGGCCAGGCCAGCCAGCAGGTGCTGGCGTTGACCTGCACCGTGCGCGACAGCGGCATCGGCTTCGTCAACCTCGATGACGCGCTGCTGTACCAGCGCTTCTTCCAGGTCGACGGCTCCATGAGTCGAGAATACGGCGGCCTCGGCATCGGCCTGGCGATCTGCCGCAAGCTCGCCGACCTGCTCGGGGCGCGCCTGTCGCACAACTCGGTGCCGGGGCAGGGCAGCAGCTTCGAACTGAGCCTGGCGCTGGCCGTCGCGGTGCCGCTGGGCAGGGGACAAATCACGCCGGGTTAGGCGTTTTTGTCACTTTGTGTCGGCGGCAGGGCGTGATTCACTGGATTTTTCAGACACGTCCTATCGATCAGGAGCCTCGGATGAACCTGCATCAGTACGCTGAAACCCACGAAGTGACCAACCAGCCGCCGTCCCTCGACGGCGCCAATCTCTACCGCCTCGACCTGCCGCTGCAGCAGTGGGGACGCAGGTTCGGGGCCGGTTGGGCCGAAGCGCGGATCGATGCGTACGGGGCCCTGGCGGGCGGGCCGCTGATGGAGGCGGGGTTCCTCGCCAACCAGAACAAACCGCAGTTCGCCAGCCATGATCGTTTCGGCCACCGCATCGACCTGGTGGAGTTCCACCCGGCCTACCACCAGTTGATGCGCACGGCCATTGAGCACGGCCTGCCGTCGCTGCCGTGGCGCGAGCCGCAGTCTGGCGCCCATGTCGCCCGTGCCAGCATGACCTATCTGCACAGCCAGGCCGAAGCCGGCAGCGGCTGCCCGCTGACCATGACCTTCGCCGCCGTGCCGGCCCTGAAGCTGCAGCCGGAACTGGCCGAATACTGGCTGCCCAAGGTTCTCGCCACCGAGTACGATCCACGCAATGTCGGCGACCGGCACAAGGCCGGGGTCACCATCGGCATGGCCATGACCGAAAAGCAGGGCGGCACCGATGTCCGTGCCAACACCACCCGCGCGTACCCAGTGGGCGCACCGGGCCCGGGCCAGGCCTATGAGCTGGTGGGTCACAAGTGGTTCTGTTCGGCGCCGATGTGCGATGCCTTCCTCACCCTGGCGCAGACCGACAAGGGCCTGAGTTGCTTCCTCCTGCCACGCCATCGCCCCGACGACCAGCGCAACCAGTTCTACATCCAGCGCCTGAAGAACAAGCTGGGCAACTGGTCCAATGCCTCCAGCGAAGTGGAGTTCCGCGGCGCCCTGGCCTGGATGATCGGCGAGGAAGGCCGGGGCGTGCCGACCATCATCGAGATGGTGGCGATGACCCGCTTCGACTGCATGGTCGGTTCCAGCGCACTGATGCGCCAGGCCCTGACCCAGGCCGCGCACCATTGCGCTCATCGCCAGGTCAGTGGCCGGGTCCTGGCCGAGCAGCCGCTGATGCAGAACGTGCTCGCCGACCTTGCCCTGGAAAGCGAAGCCGCGCTGGCCTTGAGCCTGCGCATGGGCCAGGCCCTCGACAATCTAGATGACCCGCAGCAGGCGCGTTTCTCTCGGCTCGTCACGGCGGTGGGCAAGTACTGGATCTGCAAACGGGCCCCGGCCATGATCAACGAGGCCGCCGAATGCATGGGCGGCGCCGGCTACGTCGAGGACAGCATTCTCCCGCGCCTGTACCGCGAGGCGCCGGTGAACTCCACCTGGGAAGGCTCCGGCAACGTGCAGTGCCTGGATGTGCTGCGCGCCCTGTCGAAGGAGCCGGGCGTGCTGGATAGCCTGTTCATCGAGCTGGGCGACGGCCATGGCGACCGCCGCCTGGCCGCGCATATCGCCGGTCTCAAGGCGGCCTTCGCCGACACCGGCGATATCCAGTACCGCGCCCGCCAGCTCACCGAGGACATCGCCGTCGGCCTCCAGGCCAAGCTGCTGCTGGAGGCCGGCAACGCCACGGTCAGCGATGCCTTCATCGCAAGCCGCCTGGGCCAGGGCGGACGGGTCTATGGCACCTTGCCGCGCGGTATCGACGTCGCTGCGTTGGTACAGCGGGCGACTCCGGTCTGGCTGCTCTGAACGTACGTGCCTTTGCAATCGGATGTAGGCAAGATGGAAGCCTGCATGTCAGACAGGAAGTAACCAGTGACCCGTTTCGATGAAGCTTTCGTTGTCGTGGAAACCGCCGAGCAGGCCGTCGACCGCCTCGCGGCCCTGCATGAAACCGCCACCGCGGCCCTGAGCCAGGCGCTCAAGCGCTACCTCAAGGACCGCACCGAGCCGGATGCCCAGGAGCGCTCGCTGTTCCGCTATCCCGAGCTGCGCTTGACCTACCACTGCCATGGCGAAGTGCCTGCGACCACCCGGGCCTACGCCAAGGTGCAGTTGCCGGGGACCTACAGCGTCACCGTGACTCATCCGGCGGCGTTCCGTGGTTACCTGCTGGATCAGTTGCGACCGCTGATGAACGACTTCACTGTGCGCGTCGAGGTCGGGGTCAGCGACCAGAACATTCCTTACCCGTACGTGGTCGAGCAGGGTGATGAGCTGGCCGGCTCCGGCATCACCGCCGCGGCGCTGGCGCGGGTCTTCCCGAGCACCGACCTGTCCGCCGCCACCGACGGCATCGCCGACGGCCTGTACGACTGGGGCAATGCCGAGACCCTGCCGCTGGCGCTGTTCGACGCCGCGCGGGTGGACTTCTCCCTGCGCCGCCTGGTGCACTACACCGGCAGCGACTGGCGCCATGTGCAGCCGTGGATCCTGCTGACCAACTACCACCGCTACGTCGACCAGTTCATCAGCCACGGCCTGGAGCAGTTGCGCGATGACCCGCGTTTCGTGCGGATGGTCTTGCCGGGCAACGTGATCATCGAGAAGTCGATGGACAACGGCGAGGCCCAGGCGCTGGTGGCCGGAGTGGTCTGGCACCGCTACCAGATGCCGGCCTACCACCTGATCGCCGCCGATGGCGATGGCATCACCCTGGTCAATATCGGCGTCGGCCCGTCCAACGCCAAGAACATCACCGACCACCTGGCGGTGCTGCGTCCGCACTGCTGGCTGATGATCGGCCACTGTGGCGGCCTGCGGCAGTCGCAGACCATCGGCGACTACGTGCTGGCCCACGCCTACATGCGCCGCGACGGCATTCTCGACCGCGTGGTGCCGCCGAACATCCCGATCCCGGCCCTGGCCGAAGTGCAGCTGGCCCTGCAGGAAGCAGCGGCGCAGGTTACCGGCGAGCGCGGCGACGAGCTGAAGAAACGCCTGCGCACCGGCACCGTGCTGACCTACGACGACCGCAACTGGGAGCTGCGCTGGGCCGAGGAGCGGCCGCTGATCAACCTGTCGCGGGCGGTCGCGGTGGACATGGAAAGCGGCACCATCGCCGCCCAGGGATATCGCCTGCGGGTGCCGTACGGCACGCTTTTGTGCGTGTCCGACAAGCCGCTGCACAGCGAGATCAAGTTGCCGGGGGCGGCCAACGCCTTCTACAACCGTGCGGTCAGCCAGCACCTGAAGATCGGCATCGCCGCCCTCGACCTGCTGCGCACCGAACTCAACTCGCTGCACTCGCGTAAACTGCGCAGTTTCGACGAGCCGCCGTTCCGCTGAGGTTTCATGCCGCTACCCCCACGTTCCACGCCGCGCCGCCCCGCGGCAAAGCCCGCCGGTCCGCGACGCCAGCCCAAGGCGCCGCCGGCCGAGCCGCGCTTGCTCCTGTTCAACAAGCCCTTCGACGTCCTGACCCAGTTCAGCGACGGCGAGGGGCGGGCGACCCTCAAGGATTTCATCGCCATGCCCGGGGTCTATCCCGCCGGGCGCCTCGACCGTGACAGCGAAGGCCTGCTGCTGCTGACCAATGATGGCCAGTTGCAGGCGCGCATTGCCGATCCCAGACACAAGCTGCCGAAGACCTATTGGGTGCAGGTGGAGGGTGAACCGAGCGCGGAGCAGATCCAGCGCCTGCGCGACGGCGTCGAGCTGAACGACGGTCCGACCCTGCCGGCCCAGGCCCGCCTGCTCGACGAACCGCAACTGTGGCCGCGCAACCCGCCGGTGCGCTTTCGCAAGAGCGTGCCCACCAGTTGGCTGGAACTGATCATCAAGGAAGGACGCAACCGCCAGGTGCGGCGAATGACTGCGGCGGTGGGACTGCCGACCCTGCGTCTGGTGCGGGTCAGGATCGGCGACTGGACGCTGGACGGGCTCGAACCCGGCCAGTGGAAGGAAGTGGACCCGAGGCGCTGAGGGCTACTTGTTCATCTCGATCCAGGTGATCACCACGCTCTTCACGATAAAGGCGAAGATGCCCAGTCCGAGCACGAAGAACAGGATGAAGGTGCCGAATTTACCGGCCTTGGACTTCTTGGCCAGGTCATAGACGATGAAGCCCATGAAGGCAATCAGGATGGAGACCAGGATGGTCATCATCCACTCTTCGAACAGCACAGGATCCATCGACGTTCTCCGGCAGCGTGAGGCGGCGGATTATACGCCTATCGCAGGTGGGTCAGGGGCAGCTCGGTGCTGGCCAACACTTGATTCAGGACAAAGCTTGAGCGAACGCTTGTGACACCCTCGATGCGGGTGAGGTGGCCGAGCAGCAGTTTCTGGTAATGGTCCATGTCGGGCACCACCACCTTGAGCTGGTAGTCGGCGTCCATCCCGGTGACCAGGCTGCATTCCAGCACCTGCGGCAGGCTGCGGATCGCCGCCTCGAAGGTCTCGAAACGCTCGGGGGTATGCCGGTCCATGCCGATCAGCACGTAGGCGGTCAGGCTCAGGCCGAGCTTCTTGCGGTCAAGCAGGGCTACCTGGCGGGAGATGAAGCCGTCGTCTTCCAGTTGCTTGACCCGCCGCGAGCAGGGCGACGGCGACAACCCGATGCGCTCGGCCAGTTCCTGATTGGAGATGCGCGCGTCGCGCTGCAATTCGGCGAGGATGCTCAGGTCATAGCGGTCCAGCTTGCTCATGGAACGGGCCTTTTCTGTATGAATTGCTGGCAATTATTAATATTTGGAGAAAAATTGCGCAAGAGGTGTTTTTCTCCGCAATCTTCGCAATCCTCTGCCGGCACGGTTTTCCTATCATTGTTTCCAGAATCACTGCCCGGACACATGTCCACGGCGACCGACCCAAGCAGGACGGTCGCGGCCAGCAATCCCACAGGGTTGTGCTTGGCCCCCGGGCTACACACGGTCCACAAGACAGGTGTGAGGTGAGCCGGCGTCACGAGCGTCGAGCCAGGACAAGTTTTGCGAAGGGCGGCCCCAAGGGGTCGCCCTTTTTTCTGTCCGAGATTTCACCTGCCGAGGGCAATAGCGCCTGCTAGAGTGGCGCAGAGAATATTCCTACATCGACAGAGGAACAGCATGAAATCCCGTATCTGGCCCCTGGCAGCCATCGGCCTGCTGTGCCTGAGCCTGAACGTCCATGCCGAAGGCGAGTACGACCATCGTGGCGAGCGGCAGGGCCACGGTGAAGGCGAGCAGCGGTCGTCCGGTTCGCCCCTGCAATCCAAGCCTGGTGAAGTCTGGCAGACCCAGCAACCGCGCCAAGGCTATTACCAGGACATCCCCCGGCGCAACGACGGCAACCAGCACTGGCAGACCGGCCCTCGCGGCGAGCAGCCGAACTGGGCGGGGCGGCCGAGTGGCCATGGCAATGGCTGGGGGCCGGGGCCGCAGTATCGGCCTGGGCATGCCATCGACCGTTTCCCTGATCGCTACTGGAAAGTGCCGTATCGCGGGCAGGACTATTTCTACTCCGGCGGCTACTGGTATCGCCCGCATGGCTCGGGCTATGTGGTCGTGACCCCGCCTTACGGCGTGCGGGTGACCTACCTGCCGGACTACGCGCGGGAAATGTGGATCGGCGGGGCGCTGTTCTTCCTCGTTGCCGATACCTACTACCAGTATCAGCAGGACAGCCGCGAATACGTGGTGGTCAACCCGCCGCAAGTGCAGCAGCCGGTGCCGGTGCAGCAGGGCAGTGGTTACGACGTGATCGCTTATCCGATGCAGGGGCAATCGCCACAACAGGTCGAGCAGGACCGCTACCAGTGTCATCGCTGGGCGGTGGAGCAGAGTGGTTTCGACCCGTCCTACGCCAATCAGGCGCCGCCGGCGCAAGTGGCGGATACCTATCGGCGGGCGATGGGGGCGTGCATGGCGGGGCGGGGGTATAGCGTCAACTGAAGACCTGCTGTGTTCTCTCGGGCCTCATCGCTGGCAGGCCCCACAGGTATCGCATGCACCGCGGACCCTGTGGGAGCTGGCTTGTCGGGGCGCCGAACCGCAGCGATGAGGCCCGGAAGAACACCCACTAAACCGGGTCCGCATGCACCAACACTTCAGCCCGTGGATACTCCCGGCTGATCGCCGCCGCCGCTTCATCGCACAACCCATGCGCTCGGGTCAGCGGCAGATCCCCCGGCAGTTCCAGGTGCACCTGGACGAACCAGCGATTTCCCGACACCCGCGTACGCAGATCATGCGCCCCCACCACTCCCTGCACCGCGCAAGCCAGTGCCAGCATGCGCTCGCTGACATCCGCCGGCAGCTCTTCATCCATGAGCGTGGCGAAGCTCTCCCGGGCAATCGTCAGCGCACTCCAGAAGATATACAGCGCGATCCCCAGGCCAAAGAACGCATCCAGTTGCGGCCAGCCAAACGTCGCCAGCAGCAGCGCCAGCAGGATGCTGCCATTGAGCAACAGGTCGGAACGGTAATGCAGCGAGTCCGCGCGCACCGCCGTCGAACCGGTGATACGGATCACCCGGCCCTGCACCATCAGCAGTGCCACGGTCAGCACCAGTGACAACAGCATCACCGCCACGCCCACGCCGGCATTGCCCAGCGGTTGCGGATCCTGCAAGCGCTCGAAGGCCTGGAAGCCGATCAGCACCGCACTGACGCCGATGAACAACGCCTGCGCCATCCCTGCCAGCGCCTCGGCCTTGCCGTGCCCGTAGCGGTGATCTTCATCCGCCGGTCGCAATGCATAACGCACCGCCAGCAGGTTGAGCAGCGAAGCCGCACCGTCCAGCAGCGAGTCGGTGAGCCCGGCCAGCAGGCTTACCGAACCGCTCAGCCACCAGGCGATCGCCTTGCTGACGATAAGGATGCAGGCCACCGCCAGCGAGGCGCCGGTGGCCAGGCGCAGCAGGCGCGCATGTTCGCTGGAGGTGGTCATGTCAGGCGGCGGGCACCAGGCCGTAGGCGGCCAGTTGCTCGACGCTGCCGCTGTGCTGGATCAGGCGCGGGTCGTTCAGCGGCAGGCGCTGGCCCAGTTCGCTTTCGAGAATGGCCTGCAGGCGGGTGTTGTCCACCTTGCCATCGGCACCGATGGCCTGCTTGAGGGTGTCCGGTGCCACCTGGGCGGTGCTGCCGCCGGGCAGGTAGATGGCGCCGGTGGCGAAGTCGATGCCGAAGGCGATCAGGCCGGGAATGACGTAGAAGAGGATGCCGACCGCATCGAGGGCGACGATCACCGGGTCGACCTTGCCTTCGATCTGGCCGCGACGATCGGGGTAGAACAGGGTGCCGCAGGCCGTGAGCTGGGTCAGCAGGGTTGCGACCAGGATGCCGCCAGTGACACGGGAAGGAATACGCATTGAAAGTCTCCGCAAGAAAGCCGCAACGATACCGGCAGAAGGCCGGCTCCAGTGGATAAGACCATGATAGGGCAGGCCGGGTTCGCCGTTATACTCGCCCCACTGTTTGAGGGCTACCATGATTTCCTTACCGATCGATGTCGTACTGCCAGCATTGCGCGAGGCCTTGGCCCGGCGCCATGAAGCGGTGCTCGAAGCGCCCCCCGGCGCGGGCAAGACCACCCGCGTGCCGCTGGCGCTGCTGAACGAACCCTGGCTGGCGGGACAGACGATCCTCATGCTCGAACCCCGGCGCCTTGCTGCCCGTGCCGCAGCCGAGCGCCTGGCCAGCGAGCTGGGCGAGAAGGTCGGGGAAACCGTGGGCTACCGCATCCGCCTGGACAGCAAGGTCGGCCCGCGCACCCGCATCGAAGTGGTCACCGAGGGTATCCTTGCCCGCCGTCTGCAGGACGATCCGGCGCTGGACGGGGTTGGCCTGCTGATCTTCGACGAATTCCACGAACGCAGCCTCGACGCTGACCTTGCCCTGGCCTTGAGCCTGAATGGTCGCGAGCTGCTGCGCGACGAGCCGCCGCTGAAGATCCTGCTGATGTCCGCGACCCTCGAAGGCGAGCGCCTGTCCGCGTTGCTCGACGATGCGCCGGTGATCAGCAGCGAAGGCCGCATGTTCCCGGTGCAGATGCGCTGGGGCCGGCCGTTCCAGCCGGGCGAGTACATCGAGCCGCGCGTCACCGAGACTGTGTTGCAGGCGCTGGATGAACAACGCGGCAGCCTGCTGGTGTTCCTCCCGGGCCAGGCGGAGATTCGCCGCGTGCACCAGTCGTTGCTGGACGCCGTGGGTGAGCGCGCCGATATCCTGCTCTGCCCGCTGCACGGTGAACTCGACCTGTCTGCCCAGCGCGCCGCCATCGAGCCGGCGCCGGCGGGCACGCGCAAGGTGGTGCTGGCGACCAACATCGCCGAGACCAGCCTGACCATCGACGGTGTGCGCGTGGTGATCGACGCCGGCCTCGCCCGGGTGCCGCGCTTCGACCCAGGCAGCGGCATGACCCGCCTCGACACCCAGCGCATCTCCCGCGCCAGTGCCACCCAGCGCGCCGGCCGGGCCGGGCGCCTGGAACCGGGGGTGTGCTATCGCCTGTGGTCGGAAGCCCAACACGAACAGCTGGCCGCCTACGGCAGCGCGGAAATCCTCCAGGCCGACCTCGCCGGCCTGGCCCTGCAGCTGGGCCGCTGGGGTGTGGCGCCGGGAGATCTGCGCTGGCTCGACATACCGCCGGCCGCCGCCTACAGCCAGGCGCAGGACCTGCTGCGCCGGCTGGGCGCGCTGGTCGACGAGCGCCTGACTGCCCATGGCCAGGCCATGGCCGAGTTGCCGGCTCACCCGCGTATCGCCCATTTGCTGCTGCGCGGCCAGGATCTTGGCCTGACCGCCATGGCTTGCGATGTCGCAGCCTTGCTGGGCGAGCGCGACATCCTGCGCGGCGCCGGCGCCGACCTGCACAGCCGCTTGAGCCTGCTCAGCGGCGAAACCCGCGCCGCCCGCAGCAGCCAGGGTGGCGTGCAGCGAGCGAAGCAACTGGCCCGGCAATACCGTGGCTTCCTGCGCGACAAGCCGGGTGCGGCCGTGGCCGATCCGGAGCATCCGCGCTGGCTTGGCGCGCTGCTGGCGCTGGCTTATCCCGACCGCGTCGCCCAGCAGCGACGTGCCGGCGGTGCCGAGTATCGCCTGGCCAACGGCCGCGCCGCGCAGTTCGGCGAAGTCGATGCGCTGATGAAGGAAGCGTGGCTGGTGGTCGCCGATCTTGGCAGCCGTCAGGGACAGCGAGAGGAACGTATCTACCTCGCCGCCGAGCTTGATCCGGCGCTGTTCGACCAGGTACTGGCCGAGCAGGTCAGCGTGGTCGAGCAACTGGAGTGGGATGAAAAGGAAAACGTCCTGCGCGCCGAGCGCCAGCGTAAGGTCGGCGAACTGATCCTCGCTCGCGAGCCGCTGACCGGCCTGGATGGCGACGCCCGTGCCCGCGCCTTGCTCGACCTGGTGCGGCGCAAGGGCCTGGCACTGTTGCCGTGGACGCCGGAGCTGCGCCAGTGGCAGGCGCGGGTGGCCTTGTTGCGCGAGCTGGACCTGGCCAGCGGCGGCGCCAGCGAATGGCCGGACCTGAGTGACGATGCCCTGCTGGCGAGTCTGGCGGACTGGCTGCAGCCGTATCTCGGCAAGGTCACCCGCCTCAGCCATTTTGCCAACCTCGACCTCTCCTCGATCCTGCGCAACCTGCTGCCCTGGCCGCTGCCGCAGCGCCTCGACGAATGGGCGCCGGTGCATATCGGCGTGCCATCGGGTTCGAATATCCGCGTCGACTACAGCGAGCACCCGCCGGTGCTGGCGGTGCGCATGCAGGAGCTGTTCGGCCTGGCCGACACCCCGCGCATTGCCCAGGGCCGGCAGAAGGTCCTGCTGCACCTGCTGTCGCCGGCGCGCCGGCCGGTGCAGGTGACCCAGGACCTGGCGAACTTCTGGCGCAGTACCTACGCCGAGGTGAAGAAAGACTTGAAGGGGCGCTATCCGAAGCACTACTGGCCGGACGACCCGCTGGTGGCGGAAGCCACCGCGCGGGCCAAGCCGCGCGGGACCTGAGAGGGGATCAGCCGGCTTCGGAGAAGTCGGCAACCTTGACGTTGCGGCGCAAACCGCCGGTCAGCACCAGCAGGTAGGCCACGCCGATGGCGAACCAGCCCAGGCCGATGCTCAGGGTCAGGGCCGACAGGCTGGTCCACAGCCACAGGGTCAGGCCCAGGCCGACCAGCGGCACCAGGCCGTGCAGCAGCAGGCTTTTACCTTCGACCTTGGCCAGCAGGTGGGTACGCAGCACCGCCATGTTCACCGCCGAGAAGGCCACCAGCGCGCCGAAGCTGATCAGCGATGCGAGGGTTTCCAGGCTGATCACCAGGGCGATCAGCGACACCACCGATACCAGCAGGGTGGCGTTGATCGGCGTGCCGAAGCGCGGCGACAGGCTGCCGAAGAAGCGCTCGGGCAGCAGCTTGTCGCGGCCCATGCTGTAGATGATCCGCGATACCGCCGCCTGGGAGGCCAGTGCCGAACCGAGGCTGCCGGCGACATAGGCGGCGGTGAAGAAGTTGGCGAGGAACTGCCCGCCGATCTTGAGCATCACTTCATTGGCGGCGGTGTCGGTGTTGTCGAAATGGCTGCCCGGTATCGCCAACTGGCTGAGGTAGGCGAGCAGGGTGAACAGCACGCCGGCGGCCAGGGTGGTCAGCATGATCGCGCGCGGCACGGTGCGGCGCGCGTCACGGGTTTCCTCGGCGAGGGTGGACACCGCATCGAATCCGAGGAACGACAGGCACAGGATCGCCGCGCCGGCCATCAGCGGATCGAAACCGGGCTGGCTGCCATCGCCGCGCAAGGGGGCGAGGAAGTCGACCGGGCCGCCAGCCAGGCTGGAGCAGGACAGCGCAACGAACACCACGATGAAGATGATCTGCGCCCCGACGATCAGGTTGCTGGCCTTGGCCACCGAGCGGATGCCCAGGACGTTGAGCACGGTCACCAGGGCGATGGAACCGAGGACGAAGACCCAGGCCGGGATGGCAGGGAAGGCGATATTCAGGAACAGCCCGATCAACAGGTAGTTGATCATCGGCAGGAACAGGTAATCCAGCAGCAGCGACCAGCCGGCGAGGAAACCGACATTCGAGCCGAAGGCAATGTTGGTGTAGGAGTACGCAGAACCTGCAACCGGATAACGCTTGACCATGATCCCGTAGGACGCGGCGGTGAACAGCATGGCCGCCAGGGTCACCAGGTAGGCGCCGGCGGTGCGGCCACCGGTGGTTTCGGTGACGATGCCGTAGGTGGTGAAGATGGTCAGCGGGACCATGTAGACGAGCCCGAAGAAAACCAGGGCCGGAAGGCCGAGCACGCGACGCAGTTGATCGTCGCCACCGGCCGTTGTCGGGGAGTGCGGGTTGGTCATGGATATCCCTTTGTATTTTTTATAGGGCTGCACGCGCGAATCGCGAATGTGTGGAGTGGCGATACCTGCCGGTGGGGCCGTGTTTGCGGCCTAGGCTAGCGGGGTGGGTGGGGAAAGAACATTGCAGGGGTGCAAAGGATGATTGCCGGGGTGCCATGAAGGTTATTCTCACTGTCCCTATCGCTGCATGGGTATCTACACATCTTCCGGTTTGCCCAAACTACCCATGCGGAGCGGTCCAGGTAGGAACTGCGTCGACCATCATTCGAGATGTGCAGATACCTATGCAGCGATAGGGCCATCAGCATCAGCCCGAAACCGCCTGCCGCTCAATGCTCTTCAACAGCGACGCAACCACCGCCTTGGAAGCCTCCAGGCTGTGCTGGGTGGCCAGCAGCATCTTTGCCAGCCGCCCGTCGGCGAGCTCGCTGGCCTGAAAGTTGTTTTCGTGGGCCAGGCGCAACAGGGACATGAGCTGTTCGAGGGCATGCTTCATTTCCACGCCGTCGCGTACGGCGAACAGCGCGGTTTCGCCTTCGTCGCAGAAGCAGAATTCGGTGTAGGTGGTGGTGAGGTCGGGGAGGGCGGGTTTGTCAGGTGCCACTTTTTTCATGACAGATGGACCTTTGCGGGGCGAGTGGCTTTGCAGCGTCGGTCTGTCAAAACCGGTCACCGGGAATCAATGACCCAACAAGACTAGGCAACCCTTCCCCCGCAGCGCAACGGCTGAACAGCGGGGAAAGAGTGCTTGGGAAATTGCCTACGACAATGTCGGAATTGAGGCAAATCACGCCCTCAATCTCGATAACCCAGCGCCGCCGATATTTCCCGGCTCGCCGCCAGCAACGCCTGTAGAAAAGCCTCCTGCGCCACCGGCGTGTCCATCACCGCATCCGGCCCCGAGAGGTTGATCGCCGCGGTAATCGCGCCACTGTGGTCACGAATCCCGGCGGCAATCGCCGTGGAGTAGTCCGAGCGATGCAGCACCCAGCCACGCCGCCGGTCCTCGGCTATCAGTTGCTGCAACTCCGGCAAGGTGCGGGGGGCGGGCGGCGGGTAATCGTCGAGTCGCACATGTTGGTACAACTGGCTCAACTCCCCTTCGCCCAACCCCGTCAGCAACACCCGCCCCAGCGCCGTGCCGTGACAGGGCAGGCGGGTGCCGATGGGGATGTTCACCGTCAGTCGCTGCGGTGCGAAGGCACGGTAGACGTAGAGGCTGTCGGTCTGTTCGCGGATGCTCAGGTGGCAGGACAGCGAGGTGCGGTCGCGCAGGTCGTTGAGGTGGGGCATGGCCACCTCGACGATGTCGCGGCTGGCGAGGTAGGCGAAGCCGTCGGAGATGACCCGGCTGCCCAGCTCGAAATCGCTGCGCCCGGCCTTGCGCAGGTAGCCCATGTCCACCAGCGTTTGCACGATGCGGTAGACGGCCGACGGGCTGATCTCCAGGCGCTCGGCCATGTCCTGCATGCTCAGGCTGCGCTGGCGGGCGTTGAACATGCCGAGGATGGTCAGGCCGCGCTGGAGGGCGGGGACGCGGTAGTCCATGGGTTCTAAGGCGGTCATGCTTGAGGTCCTGTGGTGAGTGGGAGGGCCTCATCGCTGGCAAGCCAGCTCCCACAAGGTCCGCGGCGCTGCCGAACCTGTGGGACTTGCCAGCGATAGAGCCGGATCAGGCGAGCAAGGTCTCCAGGCTCACCGGCAACCCGCCGAATTCCCCCATGGCATCCAGCACCGCCCCCTGGAAGTACTCCAGCGACGCCCGATCCACCAGGATGTGAAAGCGCTGCAGCTCGGCACTACCGGCATTGATCACGATGGCATTGAGCCGTGCCACCGAGGTCTGTGCCACGCTGCCGATGGGGAAGGCCTGCGCGCGCAGGTCCACCCCGCACAGCTTGGCCATCACCTCGGCAACATGCCTGCCGGATAGCTGCAACCACGCATGGCTGTCCTGGCGTGGCAGCAGGTAGTTGCGCTGCTCGCCCAGCACCCAGCCGGCCTCTTCGTCGGCAATCCGCTGGCCGCGATCGGCCAGGCTGCCCAGCAGGAAATACTCGGTCTGCGACAGGCGCGCCACCAGCGTGCCGTCGTCACACAGCACGGCCCGGTTGGGCGCCTCTGGCAGCGTATAACCGCGTGCCGTCAGCCACCCGGCGGCATCCACGCCCCGGAAACCCACCCGTGGCAGATCGGTCAGGTCGATGAGCGCGCAGCGCTCGATAGGGTTGAGACTGGTCATGGCTCAGAGCTCCTGGCGCTGGTTGTCGGGATCGAAGAACGGCAGTTTCACCACCGTGGCCTGCACCACCTCGCCACCTTCGACGCGGATCGGAATACGCATGCCCGGCTCGGCCTGGTCGGCGCCGGCGTAGGCCAGGCCGATGATCTGGCCGAGGGTGGCCGAGTACTCGCAGGAGGTGACGTTGCCGCTGATGTCCGCGCCCTTGAGCACCAGATGCCCTTCCAGCGGCTGGCTGCTGCCCTTGGGCAGGCTGAAGCCCACCAGCTTGCGCTTGAGCGGCTGGCATTCGAGGATTTCGATGGAGCGCTTGCCGACGAAGAACGGCTTCTTGCGGCCGATCGCCCATTGCATGTCGATCTCGCCGGGGTGGGTCATGCCATCGGTGTCCTGGCTGATGATCACGTGGCCCTTTTCCAGGCGCAGCAGCCGCTGGCTTTCCACGCCGAACGGACGGATGCCGAACTCGGCCCCGGCTTCCATGAGAACATCCCAGAGCTTGCCGCCATGTCGTGCGGGCACGTGGATTTCATAACCCAGTTCGCCGACGAAACCGACCCGCATCAGGCGCGCCGGAATTCCCGCCACCTTGCCGGTGCGCACGCCGAGATAGGGGAAGCCTTCGGCGGACAGATCGACCTCGCTGCAGACCTTCTCCATCACTTTGCGCGACAGTGGTCCGGCGACGTTCACTGCCGCCAGCGCTGCGGTGACGTTGGCGATATCCACGTCCAGGCGCCATTGGGCGTTCCACTTGAGCATCTGCTGGTAGATGCGGTCGACGCCGCTGGTGGTGGCGGTCACGTAGAAGTGCCGCTCGGCCAGGCGGGCGATCACGCCATCGTCGATCACCACGCCGTGTTCGTTGGTCATCAAGCCGTAGCGGGTACGACCGACCGGCTGCTTGGCGAACGGCATGGTGTACATGCGCTCCAGCAGTTCGGCGGCATCCGGCCCGCGGACGTCGAGACCTCCGAGGGTCGAAACGTCGATGATGCCGACCTTCTCCCGCACATGAAGCACCTCTTCCTGCATGCACCGCTCACGCTCGTTCGGCTTGCCGTAGTAGGCCGGGCGCTGCCAGATGCCGGCGGGCATCAGCTTGGCGCCGGCCGCGACATGCCGGCTGTGCATGGCGGTCTGCCGATAGGGATCGAAGGCACGCCCGGCCACGTGGGCCAGCTTCTCCGCCTCGAACGGTGGACGCGCGGTGGTCACCCCGGTTTCGCTGATGCTGCGGCCGGTCGCCTGGGCTACCAGGCGTGCGGTCGGCAATGCCGAGTGACGACCTTGCGACGGACCCATGCCGACGGTAGAGAAGCGCTTGACCAGTTGCACGTCGCGGTAGCCATGGCGGGTGGCGTTGACGATATCGCGTACTTGCAGGTCTTCGTCGAAGTCGACGAAGTCCTTGCCTTTCGGGTGGGCGAAGATCGGCCACTCGAAGTTGACCCGCGCCTCTCCGCTGAACTCGACCGCGCCGACACCCGACTCCAGTCCCAGCGCCTGCACGGCGGCAGCGGCGACCCGGCTGCCATCGAGCAGCACGTTGTCCAGCTGATGGCGACCGTTCACCGACCCGGCAACCCGTAGCCCCTCCGGCAGCCCGCTGATGGCGAATTCGGCGCGTTGCTCGTCGTAGGCCAGCTTGCCGCCGGCCTGGCACAGCAACTGGTAGACCGGCATGTAGCCGGCGGACATGCACAGCAGATCACAGGCCAGGGTCAGGCCCTGCTCGGCGACCTTGCCCTGCGCGGTAATCCGGCGGATCTCCACGCCGCTGACATGGCGCATGCCTTTGTCGTGCAGCGCCTCGTACACGGTGCTGCCGAGGTGAACGGAAATCCCGCGCTTTTCCAGGGCCACCTTCAAGGCCATGTCGGCGGGCTGCTGGCGCATGTCCACCAGCGCGGCGACCTGCACACCCTGGTCGGCCAGGTCGAGGGCGGCGAGGTAGCCGTCATCGTTGCCGGTCAGCACCACGGCGCATTTGCCCGGCTTCACCGCGTACAGCTTCATCAGGCGCTGCGCGGCACTGGTCAGCATCACGCCGGGGAGGTCGTTGTTGCGGAACACCACCGGCTGGTCGAACGAACCGGCGGCGACGATGCACTGGTTGGCGCGCACCTTGTACATGCGTTTGCCCTGGATCACCGGCAGGTAGTTGTCGGTGAACCAGGCGTTGCAGGTGGCCCGGGTCAGCACCTGGATATTGGCGTGGCCTTGCACGGCGGCGAGCAGTTCGCGGCGCAGGGCATCGGCGCGCAGGCCTTCGGCGTCGAAGCGGGCGTAGGTCAGCGAGCCGCCGAGCACGGCCTGCTGTTCGATCAGCAGCACCCGCGCACCGGCATTGGCTGCGGTGAGGGCGGCACTGAGGCCGGCCGGGCCGGCACCGATCACCGCCACATCAACAAAGAGGTAGGCCTTGTCGTAGTACTGCGGCCTGAAGTTCAGGTCGAGTACGCCGAGGCCGGCCTTCTTGCGGATCAGCGGTTCCCAGATCTTCCACACGCCCTTGGGCTTGAAGAACGAGCGGTAGTAGAAACCCACCGGCATGAAGCGCGAGAACTTGCCGAGGTAGGCGTCGCGGTCGCTGTTCAGCGAGCCGTTGAAGTTCTGCCCGGTGACGGTCATGCCGGCGGCGAGCACCTGGGCGTCGGCCAGCACGTTGGGCTCGTCCGGCAGTTGCACCAGGGTGTTGGCGTCCTGCCCGGCCATGGTCAGCGGGCCGCGCGGGCGGTGGTATTTGAACGAGCGCGAGAGCAGCCAGCGGCCGTTGGCGAGCAGGGCGCTGGCGATGCTGTCGCCGGCAAAGCCCTGGTAGTCGCTGCCGTCGAAACTGAAACGCAGGGGCTGATCGCGGTCGATCAGCAGGCCCATGGGGGCGGGAAGGCGGCTCATCCGGCGATCTCCTGGACGGGGGCGGCGAAGTCGACGCGCTGGTTGAAGATTTCCCTGGCATCGAAGGTGCGCAGGATCTGGTCGGTGACCGTGTGGCGCTCGGCGAGGAACCAGTAGCTGGAGGCGTTGTGCATCCACCACTCGCGGACCACGCCGGCCTCGTTGTCGCTGTTGAACACGTAGTCGGCCCACTCGGCGTCGGAGCAGGTGGCCGGGTCGGGCATCACCTTGAACTCGCCGCCGTAGGTGAACTCGCTGATGTTCCTTGGCCCGTTGAGCGGGCAATTCATGATCTTCATGGCATTCCCCTTAGTGGCTGGCCGCCGTGGCGCCCATTTCGTTGACCTGCTGGAAGGTGCTGAAGCGCTCCAGGGCGAACGGCTTGATCAGCTCCGGCACGCGGCCGCCGCTGGCCACAAGCTCGGCCATGGTCTTGCCGCAGATGGGCGTGGACTTGAAGCCCCAGGTGCCCCAGCCGGCATCGAGGTAGTAATTCTTCACCGGCGACAGGCCCATGATCGGGCTGTAGTCCGGGGTCATGTCGGTGATCCCGGCCCATTGGCGCATCAGCTTGGCGTTGGCCATGAACGGGAACATCTCGATGGCGTGGGCCAGTAGGCTTTCCTTGAGGTCCAGGGTCGAGCGGGTGTTGTACAGCGGGTACGGGTCGGAGCCGCCGCCGAATACGATCTCGCCACGGCTGGTCTGCTGCACGTAGCAGTGCAGGGCTGACGAGCTCACCAGCGGGTCGAGGAACGGCTTGAACGGCTGGGTCACCATGGCTTGCAGCGGGTAGGTGTGGATCGGTGCGCGGATCCCGGCCTTCTTCAGCATCAGCGAGCTGGCGCCGGCGATGGCTTGCACCGCGCAGCCGCATTTCACCGTGCCGCGATTGGTCTTCACGGCGGTGATGCGGCCGTTCTCGATGACCAGGTCCTGGACTTCGGTGAGCTGGTGGATCTCCACCCCGCGCTTGGCCGCCTGCTTGGCGTAGCCCCAGGCCACGGCGTCGTGGCGGGCGGTGGCGCCGTCGATGTGCCAGAGCCCGGCGAGCACCGGAATGTGACCCGGGTCGAGGTTGAGGGTCGGCACCAGTTCGCGGATCTGCTGGCGGTCGATCATCTCGGTGCGGCCGCCGAAGTGCTTGTTCACTTCGGCGCGCTGGCGGAAGGCGCGCACCGTGGCGTCGGTGTGGGCCAGGGTCAGCTGGCCGCGCTCGGAATACATGATGTTGAAGTCGAACTCGTTGGACAGCTCCTGGAACATCCGCACCGATTCGATGTAGAAGCGCACGCCCTCGCTGGTCAGGTAGTTGGAGCGGATCACCGCGGTGTTGCGCGCTGTATTCCCGCCACCCAGGTAGGACTTTTCCAATACCGCGACATTGGTGATGCCGTGGTACTTCGACAGGTAGTAGGCGATGGCCAGGCCATGGCCGCCGGCGCCGATGATCACCACGTCGTAGGAGGATTTCAGTTCGGTGGGCGGCGGCAGGTCGACTTCCGCCGGGTACTCGGAACTGAGGCCGTATTTCAGGAGATTGAAGGGCATGGGGCCTCCTGCTGCAGGCGCGCGGCGGTCAGGGTGTTCTTCATCAGGAAGGCGATGGTCATCGGACCCACGCCGCCGGGAACCGGGGTGATGGCGGCGACCTTGGGCAGGGCGCTGTCGAAGTCGACGTCGCCGACCAGGCGCGAGCGCTCGCCTTCGGTGATGCGGTTGATGCCGACATCGATCACCACCGCGCCGGGCTTGAGCCAGTCGGCATCCACCAGGCGCGGGCGGCCGACGGCAGCGACGACGATGTCCGCCTGGCGGCACAGTTCCTTCAGGTTGGCGCTGCGCGAGTGGACCACGGTCACCGTGCAGTGAGCCTTGAGCAGCAGGGCGGCCATCGGCTTGCCGACAATGTTCGAGCGGCCGATCACCACCGCGTGCTTGCCGCTGATATCGCCCATGCAGTCTTCCAGCAGGCGCATGCAGCCGGCCGGGGTGCAGGGGGTAAGCACGTCGCGGCCCTGGCTGAGGCCGCCGACGTTCTCGGCGTGGAAGCCGTCGACGTCCTTGAGCGGGTCGATGGCCTGGAGTACGCGGGTTTCATTGATATGCCCCGGCAGCGGCAACTGCACGAGGATGCCGTGGACGCTGGCGTCGGCGTTCAGCTCGCCGATCAGGCCGAGCAGCGAGGCTTCGCTGGTATCCGCCGGCAGCCGGTGTTCGCGCGACTGGATGCCGCATTCCTCGGCGCGCAGCACCTTGTTGCGCACGTAGACGTGGCTGGCCGGGTCGTCGCCGACCAGCACCACGGTCAGTCCCGGGGCGATGCCCTGGGTCTTCATGTCCGCAACCTGAGCTTTCACTTCCGCGAGCACGCGGGCGGCGGCAGCCTTGCCGTCGATCAACTTGATGGGGGCTGGAGTATTCACCGGAAGATCACCGTGCGGTCGCCATTGAGGAAGACCCGGTGCTCAAGGTGGTATTTCACCGCCTTGGACAGGGCCACGGTTTCGGTATCGCGGCCCACACTGACCAGGTCGTCGGCCAGGTAGGCGTGGTCCACGCGCTGCACTTCCTGCTCGATGATCGGGCCCTCGTCGAGGTCCGAAGTCACGTAGTGGGCGGTGGCGCCGATCAGTTTCACGCCACGGGCATAGGCCTGGTGGTAGGGCTTGGCGCCCTTGAAGCCGGGCAGGAACGAGTGGTGGATGTTGATGGCGCGGCCGGCAAGCTGTTTGCACAGGTCATCGGAGAGGATCTGCATGTAGCGGGCGAGGACCACCAGTTCGGTGCCGGTTTCCTCGACGATCTGCAGCAGCGCCGACTCCTGCTGGGACTTGGTGTCCTTGGTCACGGGCAGGTAGATGAAGCGGATGCCCTCGCGCTCGGCCATGGGCCGCAGGTCGAGGTGGTTGGAGACGATGGCTGTGATCTGCATGTCCATCTCGCCCTTGTGGTGGCGGTAGAGCAGGTCGGCCAGGCAGTGGTCGTACTTGCTGACCATCAGCAGCACGCGCATCGGCTGGTTGCTGCCGTGCAGGCTCCAGTCCATGGCCATGCGTTGGGCGACCGCGTCGAAGCCTTGCTCGACTTCGTCGATGTCGCCTTCGTGGTTGTCGTTGAAACGGAACACCGCACGCATGAAGAAACGACCGCTGGTGTCATCGTCGAACTGCGACATCTCGCTGATGTAGCAGCCCTTTTCCGCCAGGTAGGTGGTGACCGCCGCGACAATGCCGGAGGTCGCCGGACAACTGATCTTGAGGATGTAGTGGCTGGTGGCGTGGTGCATTTCGGGTCCTCGGATGAAGTGGCGGCAGCGGTCGCAAGGCGGAAATTTCAGCGGTGAAGCGATGTTTTGTCGGTGAAGATTATTTATTGGCAGGAATAAAATATTCCTTTTGCGCTTTTATAGGCGAAAGGAAGGTGCAGGTCTAGCCTGTGGGGAAAATTTTTATCTTGGGAGGAAACTTGAGGGAGGGGATCTTGGGGGGTGAGCAGGTAGGGCGCGAACCTGTAGGAGCGGATTTATCCGCGATCGGCGGCGAAGCCGTCGTAAAACCTGAATCCCAAGGCTGTCTGGCACACCGAGGATGCAGGTTTTATGGCCGCTTCGCGCCCAATCGCGGCGGTCCGGCGTCCCGGTAAATCCGCTCCTACACTGACCGCGCTGCCCTGGCCAACGAAGCCTGAAGGGCACTAGAGAACTTCAGTCATTCCCATAATTCATGATCGACAGCAGCTTGATCGGCACCTGCACCAGTTGCTCCGGCCCATGGGGCACATCGCCGTCGAAGGTCAGGCTGTCACCGGCCTGCATGTGATAGAGCTGGTTGCCATGCCGGTACACCAGCTCGCCTTCCAGCAAGTGCAGGAACTCGGTGCCCGGATGGGCGAACGTGGGGAATTCCTCGCTGGCGTCATCCATGCTCACCATGTACGCCTCGAAATTCTTCTTCGGCCCGCGGGTGTGGTTGAGCAGGTGGTAGGTATGGCCCTTCTCGGTGCCGCGGCGTACCACTTCCATGCCCTCGCCACCCTTGACCAGGATGGCGCTGCCGTCTGGCTGGTCGTACTGGCTGAACAGCTTGGACATGGGCATGCCCAGCACGTCGCACAGGCGGCTGAGGATATCCAGGCTGGTGGACACCTGGGCGTTCTCGATCTTGCTCAACATGCCTTGGCTGATCCCGGCGATGCGCGCCACATCCGCCAGTTTCAACTCCTGCGCCTGGCGCTCGCGACGGATCTGCATGCCCAGGTACTGCTCCAGGCGAAGGCGGGGTGGGTTCTCGGTGGTCACGGTCGGTCGATCCTGCTTGTTTTCGGTTCAGGAAAATTAATTTCGCACTGAGAAAGTGCAAAAAAGATCCCGGCGTCTGGTTCGGGCGCTGGGACTTTCCTCGGATGAAAGAGAGTTTCCCATATAAACAGCAGGCCGGTGCAACGCCGGGGCCATTTCTTCCTGTGCCTTCAAAACTGGCAAGCGCATTGCATTCCTGTCAGGAAACTAAATTTCCTTTATGGAATTAGACCTGCTCCGCTTCATCGACCGCCTTGCCCTTTTCCAGGAGTGAAGACTCATGTTGCCAGTTGATACGCAGCGCATCATCGAACAGCACGGCATCAAGTACGTGCTGGCCCAGTTCGTCGATATCCATGGCGCCGCGAAGACCAAATCCGTCCCGGTGACCGGGCTCAAGGCGGTGGCCGAAGACGGGGCCGGATTCGCCGGTTTCGCCATCTGCGGCATGGGCATGGAGCCCCATGGTCCCGACTTCATGGCCCGGGGCGATCTCTCCACGCTGATCCCCGTCCCATGGCAGCCGGGCTATGGCCGTATCGTCTGCATCGGCCACGTCAATGGCGAGCCCTGGCCTTTCGATACCCGCTACGTGCTGCAGCAGCAGGTGCAGCGCCTCAAGGACAAGGGCTGGACCCTCAACACCGGCCTGGAACCGGAATTCAGCCTGTTCCGCCGCGATGCCGGCGGCAAGCTGCAACTGGTGGACGCCTCCGACAACCTCGACAAGCCCTGCTACGACTACAAGGGCCTGTCGCGCTCCCGCGAATTCCTCGAACGCCTGACCGAAGCCCTGCAGCCGGTGGGCTTCGACATCTACCAGATCGACCACGAGGACGCCAACGGCCAGTTCGAGATCAACTACACCTACAGCGACGCGATGGAGTCGGCGGACCGCTTCACCTTCTTCCGCATGGCGGCCGGCGAGATCGCCAACGACATGGGCATGATCTGCTCGTTCATGCCCAAGCCCGATCCGAAGCGCGCCGGCAACGGCATGCACTTCCACCTGTCGATCGCCAGCGCGACCAACAAGAACCTGTTCCACGACGCCAGCGACCCGAGCGGCATGGGCCTGTCGAAGCTGGCCTATCACTTCGCCGCCGGCCTGCTGGCCCATGGTCCGGCCCTGTGCGCCTTCGCCGCGCCGACGGTGAACTCCTACAAGCGCCTGGTGGTCGGTCGCTCGCTGTCGGGTTCCACCTGGGCGCCGGCCTTCGTCGCCTTCGGCGCCAACAACCGCTCGGCCATGGTCCGCGTGCCGTATGGCCGCCTCGAATTCCGCCTGCCGGATGCCGGCTGCAACCCGTACCTGGTGACCGCCGCGATCATCGCCGCGGGTCTCGACGGCATTGAGCGCCAGCTGGAGCCGGACTTCGTCTGCAACGAGAACCTCTACAACCTCAGCCTCGAAGAAATCGCCGCCCGCGGCATCAAGACCCTGCCGCAGTCGCTCAAGGAAGCCACCGACGCCCTGGCCGCCAGCCCGCTGTTCCGCGAGGTGCTCGGCGCCGAGATCGTCGACGAGTTCATCCGCCAGAAACGCATGGAGTGGGTGGAATACAGCCGGCATGTCTCCGACTGGGAGATCCAGCGCTACACCGAATTTTTCTGATCACCGAATTCCCGATTCATCTGCCCCAAGGAGACATCGCCATGTGCGGAATCGTAGGTCTTTACCTGAAGAAGCCCGAGCTCGAAGGCCAGCTCGGCAAACTGTTCGAACCCATGCTCGAAGCCATGACCGACCGCGGTCCGGACAGTGCCGGCTTCGCCATCTACGGCGATGAAGTGGCCGACGGCTGGGTCAAGCTGACCCTGCAGGCCACCGATGTCGGCTACGACTGGAAAACCCTGATGGGCGAGCTGGAAGGCCGCCTCGGCTGCTCCCTGGACTGGTTCCAGAACGCCAGCGCCGCCGTGCTGAAAGCACACAGCGCCGAAGAACCGGTACGTGCCGCCCTCGCCGAACTCGCCCCGGACGTGCGCATCATGAGCGCCGGCCAGAGCATCGAGATCCTCAAGGGCATGGGCCTGCCCCGGGAAATCTCCGAGCGCTTCGGCCTGGCCGGCATGAAGGGCAGCCACATCATCGGCCACACCCGCATGGCCACCGAAAGCGCGGTGACCATGGAGGGCAGCCACCCGTTCTCCACCGGTGCCGACCTGTGCCTGGTGCACAACGGCTCGCTGTCCAACCACTTCCGCCTGCGCCAGGAGCTCAAGCGCGAAGGCATCACCTTCGAGACCGACAACGACACCGAGGTCGCCGCCGGCTACCTGACCTGGCGCCTGCGCCAGGGCGACAGCCTCAAGGAAGCGCTGGACAAGTCGCTGGAAGACCTCGACGGCTTCTTCACCTTTGCCATCGGCACCCGCAACGGCTTTGCCGTGATCCGCGACCCGATCGCCTGCAAGCCGGCGATCCTCGCCGAGACCGACGACTACGTCGCCATGGCCTCCGAATACCAGGCGCTGGCCAGCCTGCCGGGCATCGACAAGGCGAAAGTCTGGGAGCCCGAACCCGCCACCATGTACATCTGGGAACGTGCCTGAGGAGCCCACTTCATGAAAACCATCGACCTTTCCAGCGCCTCGGTGCGTGAACTGAACCAGACCCTGCACGGCGAAGTGCAGGACCGCGAGTGGGTGGTCACCCACCCCGACGGCAAGCACAACCTGGCGGTGGGCCTGAACCAGGCCGTGAGCATCGATATCCAGGGACACGCCGGCTACTACTGCGCCGGGATGAACCAGAAGGCGAGCATCACCGTGCACGGCAACGTTGGCGTCGGCGTGGCCGAGAACATGATGTCCGGCTCGGTGCGGGTCAAGGGCAGCGCCTCCCAGGCCGCCGGTGCCACCGCCCATGGCGGCCTGCTGGTGATCGACGGCGACGCCGGTGCGCGTTGCGGGATTTCCATGAAGGGCGTCGACATCGTGGTTGGCGGCAGCATCGGCCATATGAGCTGCTTCATGGCCCAGGCCGGTCGCCTGGTGGTCTGCGGCGATGCCGGCGATGCGCTGGGCGATTCGCTGTACGAAACCCGTATCTACGTGAAGGGCACGGTCAAGTCGCTGGGTTCGGACTGCATCGAGAAAGAGATGCGCGCCGAGCACATTGCCGAGGTCGCCGAGCTGCTCAACCGCGCCGGCTTCGACGAAGACCCGGCCAGCTTCAAGCGCTATGGCTCGGCGCGCCAGCTGTACAACTTCAAAGTCGACAACGCATCCGCCTACTGATCCGCGGCCAGGAGTATTCCCATGAGCGAAAAACACACCCCCGTGCTGCGCGAATCGGCCACCTTCGATCGCCTGACCATCCAGGAAATCCAGCGCGCCGCCGAGACCGGCATCTATGACATCCGTGGCGGTGGTACCAAGCGCAAGCTGCCGCACTTCGACGACCTGCTGCTGCTCGGCGCCTCGGTGTCGCGCTATCCGCTGGAAGGCTATCGCGAGAAATGCGGCACCGATGTGGTCCTCGGCACGCGCTTCGCGAAGAAGCCGATCCACCTGAAGATTCCGGTGACCATCGCCGGCATGAGCTTCGGCGCGCTGTCGGCCAATGCCAAGGAGGCCCTCGGCCGTGGCGCGACCATCGCCGGCACCAGCACCACCACCGGTGACGGCGGCATGACCCCGGAAGAGCGCGGCCAGTCGCAGCACCTGGTCTACCAGTACCTGCCGTCGCGCTACGGCATGAACCCCGATGACCTGCGCAAGGCCGACGCCATCGAGATCGTCCTTGGCCAGGGTGCCAAGCCGGGCGGCGGCGGCATGCTGCTGGGCATGAAGGTCACCGAGCGGGTGGCCGGCATGCGTACCCTGCCGATCGGTGTCGACCAGCGCAGCGCCTGCCGTCACCCCGACTGGACCGGCCCGGACGACCTGGCGATCAAGATCGCCGAGCTGCGCGAGATCACCGACTGGGAGAAGCCGATCTACGTCAAGATCGGCGCCAGCCGCCCGTACTACGACGTCAAGCTGGCGGTGAAGGCCGGGGCCGACGTGATCGTTCTCGACGGCATGCAGGGCGGTACTGCCGCGACCCAGGAAGTGTTCATCGAGCACGTCGGCATCCCGATCCTGCCGGCCATTCCGCAAGCCGTCCAGGCGCTGCAGGAAATGGGCATGCACCGCCAGGTGCAACTGATCGTCTCCGGCGGCATCCGCAATGGCGCGGACGTGGCCAAGGCCATGGCCCTGGGGGCTGACGCAGTGGCCATCGGCACCGCCGCACTGGTGGCGCTGGGCGACAACCATCCGCGGCTGGACGAGGAACTGAAGAAGATCGGTTCGGCAGCGGGCTTCTACGACGACTGGCAGAACGGCCGCGACCCGGCCGGGATCACCACCCAGGACCCGGAGCTGTCCAAGCGCCTCGATCCGGTGGAAGCCGGGCGCCGCCTGGCCAACTACCTGCGGGTGCTGGTGCTGGAGGCGCAGACCATGGCCCGTGCGTGCGGCAAGTCGCACCTGCATAACCTCGACCCGGAGGACCTGGTGGCGCTGACCGTGGAAGCGGCAGCGATGGCTCGGGTGCCGCTGGCGGGGACCAGCTGGGTGCCGGGGCAGCAGTATTGATTCAAGGTTGAGCACCGCACCCCTGTAGGAGCGGGTTTACCCGCGATTGCAATGGTGAATTCACCAATGTCATCGCGGGTAAACCCGCTCCTACAGGGGCCGCGGCGTTCTCAGGATTCTGGCGGCATGGGCAACAACAACCGGGCACTCACCGGCAGATGATCGGAAATCTCCAGGGTGTCCTGCTGCACCACCCGGGCATTCACCCGCTTCAGCTTGGGACTGTGGAACAGATAATCGAGCGTGCGGTCCGGCCCGTCGAGGCGCGGGTCGTTGGGGAAGTGGGTCAGCCACTGCTGGCGATCGGCGCCGGTGGCCTCGGCATTCGCCGGGATCATCGGGTACTTGTCCCATAACAGGTGCAGCTCGCTGTCCACCGAGTAGAACTGGCGCTGCTCCTGCGTCAGCCGGCGATACTGCCCCAGCGGCAGCAGGTTGAAGTCCCCGCCCAACAGCCACGGCGTGCCCTGGCGTTCGAACTGATCCACCAGTTTTTCCAGCTCCCGGACCTGCCGGGCCTGCACGTCGTTGCCCGGCACATGCCGGGCCAGTTGCGTGTTGAGGACCGCCAGTTGCCCGCCCTCGCGCAGCGACAGGTAGCTGACCAGCACCGCCTGCTGCGGCTTGAGCAGACGGCTCAGGACGTTGTCGGATTCACGTGGCAGCTGTACCCGCTGGGCCTGCTGGATCGGGTAGCGGCTGAGGGTGGCCAGGGTGCGGCCGACGGCGCCGGCGACATGCCGGTCGGGAACGAACTCGGCTTTCCAGTCCCAGGCCTGCACGGCGCAGGGGTAGAGGTCAGCAAGGCGTTCGCGGAGCAGGGCGAGCTGGTCCTGATAGTCCGTGGCCTTGGCGTCCTTGTCCAGTTCCTGGAGCAGGACGATGTCCGGCTGTTCGACGCGTATCACCCGCGCCACTTCGTCGAGGTTGAAGGCCAGGTCCTCGGCGGTGGGACGGGTGTCGTCACCGGCGGCCTCGTCGTACCAGAACACATAGCGCTTGCCTGCCAGGTATTGCAGGTTCCAGGTCATCACCTTCAACTGCTGGCCCGGCGCAAGCGGCTTGGCCGGGCCGTTGCACGCCACCGGCACCGACTCCAGCGGCTCGGGGCGCCAGCCCGCCTGCGAGGCCAGCAGCCAGAGCAGGACGGCGATCAGCAGGAGCAGCAGCAGGGCGTTGCGCAGTAGTCGGATCATCGGGCTCGGGCAGGTCGGGTTTGACGGTTGAGCATAGCCCCCGGTTTCAGGAGCGTGCCGGGTTGGCCTCGCTGAGCAGCATGTACAGGCGGAACAGCACCACGGTGCTGAACAGTTGCAGGAAGCTGTTGACCACATTGACCAGCAGTTCCAGGACCGGGTTCACCTGCTCCGGCAGCAGGCCGAGGGTGATGCCGTTGAACAGCCACAGCGGTGCCATGACGCCGAGCAGGCAGACGAGGATGCGCCAGAAATTGCCATTGACCATCTGGAAGCTCTCGCGCATCGCCTGGATCGGCGCACGGCCCTGCAGCACCAGCAGGTACTCGGCGAACACCAGGTTGGTCATCACCCAGATGCCGGGGAGGATGAACAGCGAGATGCCGGCCATGATCAGCAGCGAACTGAGCATCACCAGCAGGGCGAACGTCGGCCACAGTTGCAGGGCGCGGGCCAGCAGGTTGCGCTTGAGCGGTTCGTGGCCGTCGGTGCGGGCGTCGAGGTAGAGGATCAGCGCGGCGCTGTACAGCGGGTAGAACAGCAGGCCGACGAGCAGGCCGTACGCCGGCGAGGCGTCATCGCCCAGCTGGTCGTAGAGCAACTGGCTGCACACGGCTTCGAGGAGCACCAGCGGCAGGCACAGGCCTGCGATGCTGACCAGGTGGCGGCGGAAGAAGTACAGCGAGTCACGCAGAACGGTGAGGGGATTCATGGGTCTATTTCGAAGTCCGGAGCAGGCGCTCACTTTAGCTCAGGGGTCGAACCTGAACAAAGTTTCATGCGCTGCCCGCATTGAAACGGCGATGCTTGTCCCTATGTTCACTGCAACCCGTACACCAGAGAGGTCGCGTCATGAATAACGAAGAACGGAACCTGATCGATGGCCTGTTCACCCGGCTGCGCCAGGCCGAAGCCGAAGGCGCCCCACGCGATGCCGAGGCCCAGGGGCATATCGCCGGACTCGTTCAGCAGCATGCTGCCGCGCCTTACTACATGGCCCAGGCGATCCTGGTCCAGGAAGCGGCGCTCAAGCGACTCGACGAACAGAACCGCCAGCTCCAGGCCGAACTGGCCGAGGCCAAGGCCAGGGTGGCGAACCCCGCACCGGCGCAGCAGGGCGGTGGTGGTTTCCTCTCCAGCATCTTCGGTTCCAGTGCCCGTCCGGCACCGAGCCAGCAAGCGGCGGTTGCGCCACCTTCGTCGTCGGGCGGCTGGCGTGATGGTCCGGGCAGCGGTGGCGGTGTCGCGCCGCAATCCAATTGGGGCGCGCCGCCGCCTCAAGCCCAGGCCGCCCCGGCACGCAGCGGCGCCAGCAGTTTCCTCGGCGGTGCCCTGCAGACCGCCGCCGGTGTGGCGGGTGGGGTGATGCTGGCGCAAGGCATCAGCAGCCTGTTCCATCACAATTCGCAACCCGAGGAAGTCGTCGAGGTGATCAAGGAAGAGCCGGCCCAGGTCAGCGACCAGGGTGGCTGGAACGATGACAGCCAGCGCTATGTGGCGGATGACAGCAGCTATGGCGATGACGGTGGCGGGTTCTTCTCGGACGATGATTACGTCTGATCCGTTGTTGTTGTGCAGAGAATGCAAGTCGAGAGCTCGACGCGGACCCTGTGGGAGCGGGTTCACCCGCGATTGCGTCAGTGGATTCACTACCGTAATCGCGGGTAAACCCGCTCCCACAGGTCTCCGCGGCGGACCTTCGAGCGGTTAACTGGCATACTGGCCCTCTTTGCCACCCAAGGCCTGGCATCCAGAGGAGGGGTCAGTGAAGAAAATCGCCGTATTCGTCGACGTCCAGAACCTCTACTACACCGTACGCCAGGCCTATGGCTGCCATTTCAACTACGCCGCCTTCTGGTCGGCCGTCAGCCGCGACGGCGAGATCGTCGAGGCCTTCGCCTATGCCATCGACCGTGGTGACAGCAAGCAGCAGCAGTTCCAGCAGATCCTGCGCAACCTCGGCTTCACCGTGAAGCTCAAGCCCTATATCCAGCGCAGCGACGGCTCGGCCAAGGGCGACTGGGACGTGGGTATCACCCTCGACGTGGTCGACGCCGCCGCCCGGGTCGACCAGGTGGTCCTGGCCTCCGGCGACGGTGATTTCGACCTGCTCCTGGAGCGGGTGATCCAGCGCCACGGCGTCGAGGCCGTCGCCTACGGCGTGCCGGGCCTGACCGCCAACTCGCTGATCCGCGCCGCCAGTCGCTACGTGCCCATCGAAGGCGCGCTTTTGCTCAAGCATTGAGGTTTTTCTTGGAACGTATCGCCGTCATCGACTTCGAAACCACCGGCATCACCCCCGGCGCCGGTTGCCGCGCCACCGAAGTGGCGGTGGTCATGCTGGAACAGGGGCGCATCGTCGAGCGCTACCAGAGCCTGATGAACGCTGGCGTACCGGTACCGGCCTTCGTCGCCGGGCTCACCGGCATCACCACGGCGATGCTGCGCAGCGCACCACCGGTCGACCGGGTGATGAACGAAGTCGCCGAGTTCGTCGGCGACACGCCGTTGCTGGCGCACAACGCCGCCTTCGACCAGAAGTTCTGGGACTACGAACTCAGCCGCATCGGCCGCAGCCGCAGCCAGTCCTTCGCCTGTTCGCTGCTGTTGTCGCGGCGCCTGCTGCCGGCGGCGCCGAACCACAAGCTCGGCACCCTGACCCGTTGGGCCGGGCTGCCCGACACCGGCACCGCGCACCGGGCCATGGCCGATGCGGAAATGGCCGCCAACCTGCTCCAGCACCTGGTCGGCGAGTTGCGCGGCACCCACGGCGTGCAGCGCCTCGACCATGCCTTCCTGTGCAAACTGCAGAAAGTCCCCGCCGCCAAGGTCCGCGAGGCCTTGCTCAAGCTCCGTTAGCTTTCTTCTCCAGTTGCCCCAGCGGTACCCGCCGCTCGACAGCGCTGGAAAGAATGATCGAGGTCTTGCTGAAGCCGAACTGCGCCACGCGGTTGATCAGCTCTTCCAGCTCCGGCATCGAGCCCACCGCCGCCTGCATGATCACGCAGGGGTCGCCGGTGACCCGGTGGCATTCGGTGAGCTGGGGAATCTGCGTCAGGGCTTCGTAGGCCTGTTGGTTGCCGTGGCTGGCCAGGCGCAACTCGATCACGCACTGGATCGGCAGGCCGATCTTGCTCATGTCGACCTTGGCCTGGTAGCCGGTGATCACTCCACTGGCCTCCAGCTTCGCCACCCGTTCCGCCACCGCCGGAGCCGACAGGTTCACCGTGCGTGCCAGCTGGGCGAAGGAGGCGCGGCCGTTTTCCAGAAGGGCGGCGAGGAGCATGCGATCGTACTTGTCCATCGAGGTCTCGTTAAAACAAAGGGAAAGGGTTGAAAGATCCGTTCTTTCGAAAGTCCAGGTGCCAGATAAGCGTTTTTTGAAACTTAATTTTACCGATCAAGCTTTCTAAACTAACGCCACAACTACTCAAATTCGAGCCCCCCATGCCTGCCTCCCGTCGCTTTCCCTGGTTGTTGATCGGTGCCTTCCTCGCGTTGTACCTGGTGTGGGGTTCTACCTACCTGGCCATTCGCATCGGTGTCGAGTCCTGGCCGCCGATGCTCATGGCCGGAGTGCGCTTCCTGGTCGCCGGGGGACTGTTGTATGGCTTCCTGCGCTGGCGCGGGGTGCCGGCGCCGACCTGGCAACAATGGAAGGCGGCGGGTGCCATCGGTTTCCTGCTGCTCAGCTGCGGCAACGGCGGGGTGACGGTGGCCGAGCATGCTGGGGTTGCCTCGGGCGTGGCAGCGCTGGCGGTGGCCACGGTGCCGCTGTTCACCTTGTTGTTCGGCCTGCTCTGGGGCCATCGCAATACCCGTCTTGAATGGGCCGGGATCTTCATGGGCCTGGCCGGTATCGCGCTGCTCAACCTCGGTTCGAACCTGCAGGCCAGCCCGCTGGGCGCGGCGCTGATCCTGTTCGCGGCGGCATCCTGGGCGTTCGGTTCGGTCTGGAGCAAGAGCTTGCCGCTGCCCCAGGGGCCGATGGCCAGTGCCGCGGAAATGCTGGTGGGCGGTGTGGCCCTGCTGGCCGGCAGCTTCTTCAGTGGCGAACGCCTGACCCAGATGCCCACCGCCGCCGGCTGGGGCGCGCTGGCCTACCTGGTGGTGTTCGGCTCGATCCTCGCCTTCAGCGCCTACATGTACCTGCTCAAGCACGTGCGTCCGGCGGCGGCCACCAGCTATGCCTACGTCAACCCGGCGGTGGCGGTGTTGCTGGGGATTCTCTTCGCCGGCGAGCAGATTGGCACGGAGGAATGCCTGGCGATGGCGGTGATCATCGGCGCGGTGGTGCTGATCGGCATCCCGCAGTGGCGCAAGGCGCCGCAAGCCCCGGTGATCGAGGGCGAGATGTCCGGCACTCGGTGATCGTCGGCGAACAGGGTAAACTCCGCGCCATTGCACGATTTCCCCTGACGGTATTGCCATGACATTCGCCAAACTCGGCCTGATCGAACCGCTGCTGCGCGCCCTCGACAGCCTGAACTACACCACGCCAACGCCGGTCCAGGCCCAGGCAATCCCCGCCGTCCTGGCCGGTCGCGACCTGATGGCCGCGGCCCAGACCGGCACCGGCAAGACTGCCGGCTTCGCCTTGCCGCTGCTGCAACGCCTGACCCTTGAAGGCGCCCAGGTCGCCAGCAACTCGGTACGCGCCCTGGTGCTGGTGCCGACCCGCGAACTGGCCGAGCAGGTCCACGGCAACATCCGCGAGTACGCCGAGCACCTGCCGCTGCGCACCTACGCGGTGTACGGCGGGGTCAGCATCAACCCGCAGATGATGAAGCTGCGCAAGGGCATCGACCTGCTGGTGGCGACCCCGGGCCGCCTGCTCGACCTGTTCCGCCAGAACGCGGTGAAGTTCAACCAGCTCCAGGCCCTGGTACTGGACGAGGCCGACCGCATGCTCGACCTCGGTTTCGCCGAAGAACTGCGGGCGATCTACGCAGCGTTGCCGGTCAAGCGCCAGACCCTGCTGTTCTCCGCCACCTTCTCCGACGAGATCCGCCTGATGGCCGGGCAGATGCTCAAGGAGCCGCTGAGCGTCGAGGTCAGCCCGCGCAACGTCACCGCCAGCACGGTGAAGCAGTGGATCGTCACGGTGGACAAGAAGCGCAAGACCGAGCTGTTCTGCCACCTGCTGCGCAAGCAGCGCTGGGGCCAGGTGCTGGTGTTCGCCAAGACCCGCAATGGCGTCGACCAACTGGTGGAGCGCCTGGTGGGCATGGGCATCAACGCCGACGGCATCCACGGTGACCGTCCGCAGGCGACCCGCCAGCGGGCGCTGGACAGCTTCAAGGCGCGGGAAGTGCAGATCCTCGTGGCGACCGATGTGGCCGCGCGGGGGCTGGACATCGATGACTTGCCGCTGGTGGTGAACTTCGACCTGCCGATCGTGGCCGAGGACTATGTGCACCGCATCGGTCGTACGGGGCGGGCGGGGAATACCGGTGAGGCGCTGTCGCTGGTCTGCGCGGATGAAGTGCAGTTGCTCTCGGCGATCGAGACGCTGACCCGCAAGACCCTGCCACGTCATGACGAGCCGGGCTTCGAGCCGGACCATCGGGTGCCGGTGACCGATGCCAGCGGGCAGATCCTGAAGAAGCCGAAGAAACCCAAGAAGCCGAAGCAGGGTGGCGCCAAGGGCAACCTGGGGCGTTGGGTGGACAGCGGTGATGCGCCGGTGGCGGCCAAGCCGGTGCGCAAGGTGCCAGCGTTCAATACCGGGCCGAAGAAGCGCAAGCCTTGAGATAGTGGTTGCCTCAGCTGGCCTCATCGCGGGTGAACCCGCTCCCACAGTTTCGGTGCAATCCTTGTGGGAGCGGGTTCACCCGCGATGAGGCCGGTCCAGACAGGGCATCACTTGCGGGCAAGCCACTCCAGCACCCCCAACCCCGCCTTCCTGCCACTGGCAAAGCACGCCGTCAGCAGATAGCCCCCGGTCGGCGCTTCCCAGTCGAGCATCTCCCCGGCACAGAACACCCCCGGCACCTGCTTCAGCATCAAGCCCTCATCCAGCGCCTCGAACTTCACGCCGCCAGCACTGCTGATCGCCTCGTCCAGCGGCCGTGCTCGCACCAGTTCGATGGGCAGCGCCTTGATCGCCTTCGCCAGCTTCTGCGGATCGGCGAACACGTCCGGGCCGGTCAGTTCGCGCAGCAGCGAAGCCTTCACCCCGTCCAGCCCCAGTTGCCCGTGCAGGTGCTTGGCCATCGAGCGCGACCCGCGCGGCCTGGCCAGCGCGGCAGCAATCTTGTCCACAGGGTTGTTCGGCAGCAGGTCCAGCAGCAGCGTGGCGCGGCCCTGGCGATTGATGGTTTCGCGAATCAGCGCCGACCAGGCATACACCAGGCTGCCCTCCACCCCGGTCTCGGTCAGCACGAACTCGCCGGGTCGTGGCTCATGCCCCGGCAGACTCAGGGCGATGTTCTTCAAGGGCGCCCCGGCGAACTTCTGCTTGAGCAGGTCGCTCCACGCTGCCACCTCGAAACCGCTGTTGGACGCCTGCAACGGGGCGATATCCACAGCCCGTTCGGCCAGCCACGGCAGCCAGGCGCCATCCGAGCCGAGGCGGGTCCAACTGCCGCCGCCGAGGGCGAGTACCACTGCATCGGTTTTCACCGCCAGCTCACCCTGTGGATAACCGATCCGCGCGCTGCCGTCGGCATTCCAGCCCAGCCAGCGATGCCGGGTGTGGATAACCACCCCGGCGTCGCGCAGGCGCTTGAGCCAGGCACGCAGCAGCGGCGCGGCCTTCATGTCTGTCGGGAACACCCGCCCCGAGGTGCCCACGAAGGTACTTATCCCCAGGCCGTGAATCCATTCGCGCAGGTTATCGGCGTCGAAATCCGCGAGCAGCGCGGCGATTTCGCCAGCACGCTCGGCGTAGCGGGAAATGAACGCGGGCTTGGGCTCGGAATGGGTGATGTTCATGCCGCCGACCCCGGCCAGGAGGAACTTGCGTCCCACCGAGGGCATGGCGTCGTAGAGGTCGACCTTCACCCCGGCCAGGCTGAGGACTTCGGCCGCCATCAGGCCGGCAGGACCGCCTCCGATGATGGCGACGTGGGCGGGGAGGCTGGTACGGGAATCGGTCATGGCGGCGGCAGGCTGGGGATAAGTGAGCCGGCCATTCTACCCGAGGCGATGCGGGCAGGGCACTGTACAAAAAACGCTCAGTTTCCGCGCAGCCCCGGATTCACGAGGGGAAAAGGGCTTTCCCGCAGGTTATCCACAAGCGGTTCCACAGTCATTGTGGGTAATCCAGCACCTGTTGCGCGCAGTGATGGAGGATGCCGTGGCGCCGCGCCAGGGCTTCGCGGTCCTTGCTGTAGCCGCCACCGATCACCCCGACCACCGGGATATCGCGGCCCAGGCAATGGCGCAGCACGCAGGTATCGCGGGCGGCGACGCCTTCGTCGGTGAGTTGCAGGTAGCCGAGGGCGTCGTCCTTGTGCACGTCGACCCCGGCGTCGTACAGCACCAGGTCCGGCTGGTACAGCGGCAACAGGTAGTTCAGGGCGTCGTCGACGATCTTCAGGTACTCGCCGTCGCCCATGCCCCGGTGCAGCGGGATATCCCAGTCGCTGCGGGCCTTGCGCGCGGGGAAGTTCTGCTCGCAGTGCAGCGATACAGTGATGGCGTCGGGGGTGTGTTCGAGGATCCGCGCGGTGCCGTCGCCCTGGTGCACGTCGCAGTCGAAGATCAGCACGCGATGGACCCGCCCGGCCTCCAGCAGGTAGCGGCTGATTACCGCCAGGTCGTTGAAGATGCAGAAGCCCGCCGGGTGATCGTAGTGGGCATGGTGGGTGCCGCCGGCCAGGTGGCAGGCGATGCCGTGCTGCAGGGCCAGTTCGGCGGTCAGCAGCGAGCCGCCCACCGCGCGCACGGTGCGCCGGGCCAGGGCTTCGCTCCAGGGCAGGCCGAGGCGGCGCTGGTCCTCGCGGGACAGGTCGCCGTTCATGTAGCGCTCGATATAGGCGCGGTCATGGGCCAGGGCGAGGATGTCGTTGGGGCAGATCTCCGGGCGCTGCAACTCGGCATCGGTGGTCAGGCCGCTGGCGATCAGGTGATCGTGGAGCAGGCGGAACTTGTCCATCGGAAAGCGGTGCTCGGGGGGAAACTCCGGGCTGTAGTCGTCGTGATAAACAAGAGGCAGGCGCATGGCGGGTCCGGCGGTGGGCACCGGGGGATCTTGCCAGTTGCCCGGCGGGCAGCGCCAGCATTGCCTGCCTACGCTGTAGACTGCGAGACCAAGGAACCCTGGAGCTGTCGATGACGCCGATACTGGAACTGGAAAGTGCGCGCCTGGTAATGCGCCAATGGCAGGACGACGACCTGAAGGAGTTCGCCGCGCTGTGCGCCGATCCGCAGGTGATGCGCTACTTTCCCGCGCCGCTGAGCCGGCTGGAGAGTGCTGCCCTGATCGGTCGCATCCGCGGGCATTTCGCCGAATACGGTTTCGGCCTGTGGGCCCTGGAGCGCAAGGACACCGGTGCCTTCATCGGCATGACCGGCCTGCTGCACGTCGGTTTCGACGCCGACTTCACCCCGGCGGTGGAGATCGGCTGGCGCCTGGCCCGCCGCCACTGGGGCCTGGGCTTCGCCAGCGAGGCGGCCTGGACCAGCCTGCGCTGTGCCTTCGCCCAGCTCGGTCTGCAGGAGGTGGTGTCCTTCACCACCCGCGACAACCTGCCTTCGCAGAAGGTGATGCAGGCCATCGGCATGCAGGCCGACCCCGCCGGCGACTTCGAGCACCCGAAACTGGAGCCCGGCCACCCGCTGCGTCCCCACGTGCTCTACCGCATCGATCGTGCCCAGTGGCAGGCCACCCTGCGCGGCTGAATCAGCGAACATACGGGCCAGTAATGACAAACCCTGTATCATTTGCCGCCTGGGCCCTGCTTTGGAGAATCTCGAATGAGCCACGTGTTGGACGATCTGGTCGATCTGTTGAGTCTGGAAGCGATCGAGGAAAACCTCTTCCGCGGCCGTAGCCAGGACCTGGGCTTCCGCCAGCTCTACGGTGGCCAGGTGCTCGGCCAGTCGCTGTCGGCGGCCAGCCAGACGGTCGAGGAGGCGCGTCACGTGCACTCCCTGCATGGCTACTTCCTGCGTCCGGGCGATGCCAGCATGCCGGTGGTCTACTCGGTGGACCGCGTGCGCGATGGCGGCAGCTTCAGCACCCGCCGCGTCACGGCGATCCAGAAGGGCAACCCGATCTTTACCTGCAGCGCCTCGTTCCAGTACGACGAGGAAGGTTTCGAGCACCAGGGGCAGATGCCCGAGGTGGTCGGTCCGGAAAACCTGCCGTCGGAAGTGGAGCTGGTGCAGGCCATGGCCGACAAGCTGCCTGAGCACATCCGCGAGAAGATGCTCTGCGCCAAGCCCATCGAAGTACGCCCGGTAACCGAGAAGGACCCGTTCAACCCCAAGCCCGGCGACCCGGTGAAGTACGCCTGGTTCCGCGCTGACGGCACCCTGCCGGACGTCCAGGCGCTGCACAAGTACATGCTCGCCTACGCCTCGGACTTCGGCTTGCTGACCACTTCGCTGCTGCCCCACGGCAAGTCGGTGTGGCACAAGGACATGCAGGTCGCCAGCCTCGACCACGCCCTGTGGTTCCACGGCAACCTGCGCACCGACGAGTGGCTGCTGTACGCGATGGACAGCCCGTGGGCCGGCAATGGTCGCGGCTTCTCCCGCGGCAGCATCTTCAACCGCGCCGGGCAACTGGTGGCCTCGACCTGCCAGGAAGGCCTGATCCGTCACCGCAAGGACTGGTCATGAGCCTCGCCGGGATTCGCCACTGGGTGTTCGACATGGACGGCACCCTGACCGTGGCCGTGCACGATTTCGCTGCGATCCGCGTGGCGCTGAACATTCCGCCCGAGGACGACATCCTCACGCACCTGGCCGCCTTGCCGGCGGCAGAAGCACAGGCCAAGCACGCCTGGCTGCTGGAGCACGAGCGCGACCTGGCGATCGCCTCGCAGCCGGCGGAGGGCGCGGTGGAGCTGGTGCGCGAGCTGGCGGGGCGGGGTGTGCAACTGGGCATCCTGACCCGCAATGCCCGCGAGCTGGCGCATGTCACCCTCGAAGCCATCGGCCTGGCGGATTGTTTCCCGGTGGACAGCATTCTCGGGCGTGATGAAGCGCCGCCCAAGCCGCACCCGGGTGGGCTGTTGAAGCTGGCCGAGGCGTGGGCGGTGGATCCGGCGCAGATGGTGATGGTGGGGGATTACCGCTTCGACCTGGATTGCGGCCGTGCGGCGGGGACGCGCACGGTGCTGGTGAACCTGCCGGACAACCCGTGGCCGGAGCTGGCGGACTGGCATGCGGCGGATTGCCGGGCGTTAAGGGATTTGCTGTCCTGACGGGGACCTTGTGGGAGCGGGTCTAGAAATCCCAGCGCGTGGTGAGCGTCAGGTTGCGCGGCTCGCCGTACCAGGTCGTGTCGAAGTTCCCCAGCCCGCTCAGGTAGCGCTTGTCGAACACGTTGTTGGCATTGAGTGCGACGCTCAGGTGCTCGTTGTGCTGATAGCGCGCCATCAGGTCCACCAGGGTATAGCCGCCCTGCTTGATCAGCGTGTAGTCGTTGGCCACAGGGCTCCAGATCTTGCCGTAGAACGCACTCTGCCAGTTCAGCCCACCGCCCACGGTGACCCGCTCCAGCGCGCCGGGCAGGCGGTAGGTGCTGAACAGCCGCACCAGGTGCTCGGGCTTGGTGGTGCTCATCGGGAAGCCGAACATGCGCTGCTCGTCGGCATCGCGGGTGCGCGCGTAGGTGTAGCCGGCACCGACATTCCAGCCTTCCAGCGGCTCGCCGGCGACCTCCAGCTCCACGCCCTTGGTGGTCGCCCCTTCGATCGCTTCGTAGATGCCTTCGTTGGTGACCGGATTGGTGCCGATCGACTGCGCGACGTTGTCCTGCTCGATGCGGAACAGCGCCAGGCTGGCATTCACCTTGCCGCCCAGGAAGGCCGCCTTGAGGCCGGTCTCGTAGCTCTTGCCTTCCACCGGATCCAGCGTCGCGCCGTTGCTGTCCTTGTAGGTCTGCGGCTGGAAGATCGTGGTGTAGCTGGCGTACACCGACCAGGTGTCGTCGAGGTCGTAGACCACGCCGGCATAGGGCGTGACCACGCCATGCTGCTTGTAGCCGGCCTGGCTGTCCGGGAAGCTCGGGCTGAGGCCGTCGTAGTCGTAGTCATCGTCGTACTTGAAGGTACTGACCCGGGTCCCGAGGATCACCGACAGGTCGTCCACCGGCTTCAGCCGCGTCGCCACGTAGGCGCCGTTCTGCCGTTTGTTCTGCTCGTACTTGCCGTTCTTCGGGAACGTCGGCACCTCGATGTCGCCGCGCCAGTCGTAGATGCTCCCCGGGACCATGGCGAACAGGCTGGTGTCGTAGGTGGCGCCGGTCTGGCGGGAGGTCGAACTGTTGAAACCCACCACCAGGTCATGCTCGCGACCCAGCAGGGTGAATGGGCCGGAGAGGTTCAGGTCGGCGTTGTTCTGCACCCGGTGGCCTTCCCAGCGCCCCCAGTAGAAGAACATGCCCTCGCCCGTGGCGCGGTCGGGATTGCCGCCGCCGGCGGAGGCGAGGCGGGTGTCGTGGTCGGACTGCATCTGGCTGAGGCTGAGCTTGAGCGTCCAGTCGTTGGCCAGGGCCTGTTCCAGGCTGGCGAAGTACGTACGGCTCTGGAAGTCGCGACGGCTCCAGTCGGCGCCGGGGTTGAACGAACGCGAGAAATCGGTGCGCGAGCCATCGGCGAAGAACACCGGATTGCCGGTCCAGGACGTGCCCCGCGGGGTGGTGGTCTGCTGGTCGATGCCCACGGTGAGCAGGGTATCCGGGCTGAGGTCGGCTTCGAGGATGCCGTACCAGACGTCCTTCTTCTGCCGGTAGTGGTCCTGGTAGCCGTTGCCCTCCTGCTTGGCGCCGACGAAGCGGCCGCGCAGGTTGCCACTGGCGGTCAGCGGGCCGGAGATATCGCCTTCGCCGCGGTAGTTGTCCCACGAGCCGGCGCTGCCGGTCAGCGAGGCCTGGAACTGCGCGGTGGGTTTCTTGCGGATCAGGTTGACCGTGGCCGACGGATCGCCCGAGCCGGTCATCAGGCCAGTGGCGCCCTTGAGTACTTCGACGCGGTCGTAGGTAGCCATGTCGACATGGGTCACGCCTTCGTTGTAGACGCCGTCGTAGACCGTGTTCACCCCGTCGAACTGGTAGTTGGTGATGACCAGGCCACGGCTGGAATACTCGGTGCGGTCGCTGTCATAGGCCTGCTCGGAAACCCCCGGGGTGTTGCGCAGGACGTCGGCAATGCTGCGGGCGCCCTGATCGTCCATCTGCTGGCGGGTGACCACGGTCACCGACTGCGGCGTCTCGCGGATCGACAGCGGCAGCTTGGTGGCGGTGCGGGTTGCGCCAGTGGTGTAGCTGCCGGAATGTTCGGTGGTCTCGCCGAGCGAGCGGCCGTCGATGCTGGTCGCGTCGAGTTCGACCGTGCTGCCGTCGCCGCCGGTCACCAGCACGTAGCCGCCGTTGGACTGGCGCTGGACCCGCAGTCCGCTGCCAACGAGCAGGCGCGCCAGGCCTTCCTCGACGCTGTAGTTGCCTTGCAGCCCCGGCGACTGCTGGCCCTGGGTCTGCCGTGCATCGAACGACAGGGTGATGCCGGCGCGGGTGGCGAACAGGCTCAATACCGTGCCCAGCGGACCCGCGGCGATCTGGAACTGCTGGCTCGCGCTCTGCGCCATGACCTGGGCGGGCAGGGCGACCAGCAGGCTGGCGCCCAGCGGCAGGCCGAACAGCGCCAGGCGGGTGGCATGCAGCAGGGAGCGAGGCGCGCGCGGGAGGAACGGGGGCATGCGGTGTTTCCTTTCGGTGACGGGACGGAAGACGGCGCTCAGGGCCGGGGTTACTTCCGTAGCCGTTCTGCCGGGGAAAAATGGCCACCCCTGTGGCGAAAATATTTTCAGGCCGCCTCGATGCTCACCCAGTAGCGGGTCATGAAGCGCACGCGGACCGGCAGGGAGGTGCTGAGGTTGTGCAGCAGCGTGTCGGTGTCGGCGATGGGGAAGGCACCGGTGAGGCGCAGGTCGGCCACGCGCTCGTCACAGCGGACGATGCCGGGCCGGTAGCGCCGCAGCTCGACGACGAAGTCGGCCAGGCGCCAGTCGATCACGCTGAGCATGCCCTGAGTCCAGGCATCGGCACCGGGGGCGATGGCGCCAACCGTGGCGAAGCCCTGGCGATCGAACTGCACGCTGTGTCCGGCGTCCAGTCGCAAAAGTGCGCCGGGCCTGGCCTTGGGGCGGATCTCCACCGCGTGCTGCTGCACGCTGACGCGGCTGCAACCGTCGGCGCTGTACACGCAGAAGCGCGTGCCGAGGGCGCGCACCCGGCCCTCTGCGGTCTCCACCACGAAGGGCCTGGCCTGCGAATCGCTGCCGGTCTGCACGCTGATTTCACCACGGTGCAGGACCAGCAGGCGCTGGCTGGCGTCGTAGCGGATGTCCAGGGCGCTGTCGGTGTTGACCTGCAACTGGCTGCCATCGGCGAGGGTGAGGCGGCGCAGCTCGCCCTTGCTCGTGCGCACGTCGGCCAGCAGGGTCTGGCCGGTGTCGCTCTGGCGCAGCCCCCAGTTGCCGGTGCCGGCCGCCAGCAGCAGGGCCAGGGTCTTGAGCACTGCGCGGCGCCGTGCACGCAGGCCGGCCAGGGTCGGCAGGGCGACCTCCGCCGGCAACTGGCCCATCTGCGCCTGGACCTTTTCCACCCGCGCCCAGGCGCGGGCATGGGCCGGGTTCTGCTCCAGCCAGTGTTGCCAGGCCTGCAGCAGGCGCGGGTCGGGGTTGCCGGCGTTGAGGCGGACATACCAGTGCGCGGCGGCTTCGAGGACGTGCAGGTCGAGTGGCGGGGCCATGTCAGTCGTCCGTCAGCAGCAGGCAATGGGTCATGGCCCGGGCCAGGTGCTTCTTCACCGTGTTCAGCGAAACGCCCAGGCGCTCGGCGGCGGCGGTGTAGGTCAGGCCTTCGAGCTGCACCGCGAGGAAGATGCTGCGCGTGCGTTCGCCGAGCCCGTCCAGCAAAGTGTCCACGGCCACCAGGGTTTCCAGGATCAGCAGGCGGGTTTCCGGCGAATCGACGGTCTGCTCCGGACGCAGCGCCAGTTCGGCGAGGTAGGCCTGTTCCACCGCCCGCCGACGGAAGCGGTCGACCATCAGCGCATGGGCGATCGAGCCCAGGTAGCTGCGCGGCTCGCGGATGGTCTGCGCGTTGCGGGCATTGAGCACGCGGATGAAGGTGTCCTGGGCCAGGTCGGCGGCATCGCTGGCATTGCCCAGGCGGGCGCGCAGCCAGTTCTTCAGCCAGCCGTGGTGCTCGCTGTAGAGGATATGCAGGGCGGCGTTTTCGGAAGTGGACATGGGCGGGTCGAGAGGTAATTGATAATTAGTCGCAATATTGTGAGCTCTTGGTCGATTCTGCAAGCGGCTGTACTTGACCCTTTCTGACGACGAACCAAGAATTCACCGACATTCGCAACGGATCGATGAGGGAACAGCATGAGCAAGGCCATCTACGTGCAACCCGGCGGCGGCTACGACAAGGTCACGGTGGGCAACAGCGAAGCGGCGGCCCCGGCGGCCGGCGAAATCACCGTGCGCCTGCGCGCCAACTCCCTCAACTACCACGACTTCGCCGTGGTCAGCGGCATGTGGGGCCCCAGCGAGCCGCGCATCCCCATGGCCGACGGTGCCGGCGAGGTGATCGCGGTGGGCGAGGGCGTCAGCGAGTTCGTCGTGGGCGATGCGGTGGTCAGTACCTTCTTCCCCGACTGGCTCGACGGCCAGCCGCTGGTGGAGGGGTTCGCCACGGTGCCGGGGGATGGCATCGACGGCTACGCCCGCGAAGTGGTGACGGCCCGGGCGACCTCGTTCACCCTGGCGCCGAAGGGCTACAGCCATGTCGAAGCCGCGACCCTGACCACCGCCGGCCTGACCGCCTGGCGCGCGCTGATGGCCGACGACTCGCTCAAGCCCGGTGATTCGGTGCTGGTGCAGGGCACCGGCGGGGTGTCGATCTTCGCCTTGCAGTTCGCCAAGGCGGCGGGCGCCACGGTGATCGCCACCTCGTCCAGCGACGAGAAGCTGGAACGCCTGAAGACCCTCGGCGCCGACGAAGTGATCAACTACCGCAGTACGCCGAACTGGGGCGAGAAGGTTCGCGCCCTGACCGGCAACCGTGGTGTGGATCATGTGATCGAGGTGGGAGGGCCGCAGACGCTGGAGCAGTCGATGACTGCCGTGCGGATTGGTGGGCATGTGTCGATGATCGGCATCCTCACCGGCGTCGCCGGGCAGTTGCCGTTGGTCCAGGCGCTGGTACGGCAGATCCGCCTGCAGGGCGTGCTGGTGGGCAGCCGGGCGCAGCAGCAGGCGATGATCCGCGCCATCGATGCCAATGGCCTGCGCCCGGTGGTGGACAAGGTGTTCGAGCTGGAGCAGATCGTCGAGGCGTTCCGCTACCAGGAAAGCAACCGGCACTTCGGCAAGATCTGCCTGGGGTTCTAGAGCGCTATCGCTGCACGAGTATGTCCACGTCTCGGGCAAGTGAAACACGGACCCTGTGGGAGCGGGTTTACCCGCGATGACGGCGGTGAACCCAGCATCGTCATCGCGGGTGAACCCGCTCCCACAAGGCCCGCGTTGCCTTGTCGGCCCCGTTGTTCAGCTCGGGACTAGATGTGCAGATATCCATGGCTATCGCCGGCAAGCCAGCTCCCAAGGCGGGAGCCGGCGTTGAGGCCCTCGATCAGAACGCGTAGGTCGCCGACAGGATCGCCGAACGCGCATCCCCGTACTCGATCGCCGAGGACCGTGCTGCGGTGCCGTTCTGCTGGCGCACGCGCTCGACATAGTCCTTGTCGAACAGGTTGTTCACGTTCAACTGCAGGTCCAGGTTCTCGTTGACCTTGTAGGCCACCATCGCGTTGTGCACCCAGTAGTCCGGCAGCTTGGCGGTAGTGCTGGAGCTGACATTGCGCTCGCTCACGTAACGCGCGCCATAGCCCAGGGTCCAGCCGGCCGGCAACTGGTAGGTGGTCCAGAGGTTCAGCGAGCGTGGCGGCGTGTTGCCCAGGGCCTGGCCTTCGCGGGCGATGCCGGCGGCGGTGTTGGCGGCCTTGAGGGTCTCGCTGTCGAGGAAGGTGTAGTTGGCGAACACGTCCCACTGCTGCGTGATATGGCCGGTCACGCCGACTTCCACGCCCTGCACGCGCTGCTTGCCGGCCAGTTGGGTCGAGCCGTCGGCCATGGTTTCCCGCGCGTTGTCCTTGGTCACGCGGAAGATCGCCGCGTCCAGCTCCAGGCGCTTGTCCAGCAGCTCCCACTTGGTGCCCAGTTCCCAGGTCTCGTTCTTCTCCGGCTCCAGGTTCTCGGTGGCTGCGCTCAGGCCGCCACCGCTGGAGGCCAGGCTTTCCGCGGACGGGTTGAACGAGTTGCCCCAGGCCAGGTAGATACGGCCGTTCTCGGCCGGCTTGTAGACCAGGCCGGCACGACCGCTGATCTTGTCGTCATTCGACTCGAAGGTGCTGGTGCGCACGTGGCTTGCCGAGTAGCCGTGGCCTTCGCCTTCGAAGCGGTCGTAGCGCAGGCCGAGGTTGAGGTCCCACTGTTCATGCAGGGCGATGGTGTCGAAGACGTAGAGGGCCTGGTTGGTCAGCTCGGTCTCGGTATAGCCGCTGACGGTCTTCGGCGCCGGACCGCTCCAGTGGCCTGGCGGATTGCTCAGGTCATAGCCGGTGCTCGGGTACAGCGCGGTGCCCAGGCCGTGGTTGTAGGTCTTGAGGTCGAGGGTCTCGCGGGAGATTTCCACGCCTGTCACCAGGTCATGGCGCATGCCCAGCACATCGAAGTTGCCGATCAGGTTGGTCTGGTTGATCCACATCTCGGTGGTGGCATCGCGGCCGTAGGCTTGTGGCCCGGCGGGCAGGTAACGGCCGGCAGGCACGCCGACGGTGTTGACGTGGGACGCCGACACCACGGTGTCGCGCGCCACCTGGCTGTAGCGGGTGAGGTTCTGCAGGCGCAGGTTGTCGTTGAAGTCGTGTTCCAGGTTGGCGGTGAACGAACTTTGCTCGATCTCTTCCTTGTCCAGGTTCTTCCAGCCGAAGTAGCTCTCGCGGTCGACGCCAGCCAGTTTCTTGCCGTCCAGGGCCGGGACGCCGTAGTCCGGCAGGTTGTCGTCCTTCTGGTGGAAGGCGCTCAGGGTCAGGCGCGTGTCTTCGCTCAGGCCCAGGCGCAGGGACGGCGCGATGCCCCAGCGCTCGCGGTCGATCTCGTCGCGGCCGGCCACGTCGTTCTGGTGGCCCATGAGGTTGATGCGGAACGCGCTGTCATGCCCCAGGCCTTCCAGCGGCTGGTTGCTGTCCAGGGTCATGCGGTAGTAGCTGTCGGTGCCGATGCTGCCGCCCAGGCGGGTGAAGGCCTGGTCCTTGGGCTGCTTGCTGATCACGTTGATGCTGCCACCGGTGGTGCCGGCGCCGCCGAATACCGAGTTGGGGCCCTTGATCACCTCGACCTGCTCGATGTTGAAGGTGTCGCTGCGGGTGGTCTGGGCGCTGTCGCGCAGGCCGTCGATCTGGATGTTGCTGTTGGCCGAGAAGCCGCGGATGTTGATGCTGTCACCGGAGCCGCCACCGCCTTCACCGGCGTTGAAGGTGATCCCGGAAACGTTCGACAGTACCTGGCGCAGGCTCAGTGCCTGTTGCTCCTCGATGAGCTTGGGCGGCACCACGGTGATGGTCTGTGGCACGTCCACCAGTGGCTTGGCGTACTTCGCCGATGCCGACTGCTCGGTGCGCGAGCCTTGGTCCTGCTGGGCCTGGACCTTGAGGCTGTCGAGTTCGACAGGCTTGTTCTGCTCGGCCAATGCGCCAGTGGCGGAGGAGGCGACGGCCAGGCCGATGGCCGAGGCGAGCAGGCGACGTTGGGGCAAGGCGGCGATGCTGTTGTTGTTCATGAGAATCGTTCACTTTTAAAATTGGCGCGATTCTAATTACGAAATTTTCACATTTACAAGTAATTTACATTTCTTTTTATGCTGTTGATTTGGATCCAAATTCCAGGAACAGGCCGGCAACGTGATGGCTATTTGCCGAGAGTCTTGGTTTGCTGTGCATCCAGGTGCTCCTGGCAATCCGACTGAACCCCGGCGCTCCTCGCACACCTAACGCAAACATGCTTACGGGAGACAGCCTATGGAACACGGATACCTGTGGATCACCCTGGCGGTGCTGCTGGCGCTGCTGGAGGTATGGGCGATCAAGCGCATCATCGGTAGCCCCGCGCGGGCCGAAAGCAAGATGATGTGGATCGTTTTCGTGGTCTTCGTGCCGGTACTCGGCCTGCTGGCGTGGGGTTTCGCCGGACCCAGGTCGCGGCCCGGCGTGCCGCTTTCCAAGGAAGGCTGATTCAGGCCAGCAGCCGCTCTGCCAGCAGGACCACGGCGATGGCGATCATCGCCAGGCCGGACAGGCGGCTGACATTCTTCGCCGCTGCCGGGCGGGTCTGCAGCACGCTGCGGGCGCTGTAGCCGACCAGCAGGTAGATGATCGCGCAGCTCACCGCGTGGAGCAGGCCGAGGGCGATGATCTGCGTCGCCACCGGCCAGCTCGACAGCGGGTCGGTGAACTGCGGCAGCAGGGCGAGGAACAGCAGGAACACCTTGGGATTCAGGCCGCTGACGCAGAACCCGCGGATCGCCCAGCTCGCCCAGGACTCCGACTTCTGCTCGCTGGCCGCCGGCGCCGCCGGTTTCCACAGCATGTTGATGCCCATCCACAACAGGTACAGCGCACCAACCACCGTCATCACTGCCATCGCCGCCGGATTGTTCGCCAGCAACGCGCCGGCACCGGCGGCGACGATCAGGGTCGCCAGCAGGTGCCCGGACAGCAGACCGGCCACCGCCGGCACCACCCAGCGCCCACGGATCCCCGCGGAAATCACGTAGGCCCAGTCCACCCCGGGGGTGATCACGAAGAGAAAGGACACCGCCCAGAACGCGGCCAGTACGCTGACAGTCACTTGGAAACTCCCGAAATTCCACTGAAGGTTCTCCAGAAGAGTACGCAAGCATCGCGAGGATTATCTTTCGTATATCCTGACGTTTTGCCAGTCAGGTGGAAGATTCTTCCAGATGGACCGTATCGACCGAAAGATTCTTGCCGAGCTGCAACGCGATGGCCGGCAATCGTTGACCGACCTTGCCGAGCGTGTCGGTCTCAGCCTCTCGCCGTGCCACCGCCGGGTGCGGGCGATGGAGGAGTCCGGGGTGATCCAGGGCTACCGCGCCTACCTGTCGCCCACAGAGCTGGGGCTGAACTTTGCCGCCATCGTCTTCGTCACCCTGCGCGAAGGGCACCAGCAGGCGGTGCAGGCCTTCGAAGAGGCGCTGCCGGAGATTCCGCAGATCCTCGACGCGCAGCGCTTGTTCGGCGATCCGGACTACATGCTGCGGGTCGTCACCCGTGATCTGCCGGCATTCCAGCAACTGTACGACGAGCACCTGGCGCGGTTGCCCAATGTGCAGCGGCTGAGTTCGACGCTGGTGATGAAGCAGGTGATCCAGGATCGGCCGTTGCCGCTGTGAAGAAATCTGGGAGACCTGCGATGAACCCCTCGGAAACGGACATGAAAGACACGAACTACACAGTGCTGGAAGTGGCCAACGGCAAGCCGGTGAAGGCCTGGATCGAAGGCGTGCCGCTGGATGCGGGCGCTCGCGAGCAACTGTTGAACACAGCACGCCTGCCGTTCATCTTCAAGCACCTGGCGGTGATGCCAGATGTGCACCTGGGGCGGGGCTCGACCATTGGCAGCGTGATCCCGACCCAGGGCGCGATCATTCCGGCGGCGGTCGGCGTGGATATCGGCTGCGGCATGCTCGCCGCGCGCACGTCGCTGGTGGCAGCGGACCTGCCGGACAACCTGTTCGGCCTGCGCAGCGCCATCGAAAAGGCCGTGCCCCATGGCAAGACCCATGGCCGCCACGACCGGGGTGCCTGGCAGGATGTGCCGGCGCAGGCCGACCAGGCATGGGCGTCGATGGCGGGGCGCTTCAAGGCGATCACCGACAAGTACCCCGCGCTGGAGAAGACCAACAACCGCGTGCACCTCGGCACGCTGGGTGGCGGCAACCACTTCGTCGAGGTCTGCCTGGATGAAGCGGACCGGGTCTGGTTCATGCTGCACAGTGGCTCGCGCGGCGTGGGCAATGCCATCGGCAGTCTGTTCATCGAACTGGCCCAGGCCGACATGCGCCAGCACCTGGCCAACCTGCCGGACCGCAACCTGGCCTATTTCGAGGAAGGCAGCCGCCACTACGACGACTACGTCGAGGCGGTGGGCTGGGCCCAGGACTTCGCCCGGCAGAACCGCGAGCTGATGATGGGCGCGGTGATCGCGGCGACGCGGACGGTGATCCGCAAGCCGTTCGAGGCCAGCCTCGAAGCGGTGAACTGTCACCACAACTACGTGCAGAAGGAGCGGCATTTCGGCGAAGACATCCTGGTTACCCGCAAGGGTGCGGTGTCGGCGCAGAAGGGCCAGCTCGGCATCATCCCGGGCTCCATGGGGGCGAAGAGTTTCATCGTCCGTGGCCTGGGCAACGAGGAATCTTTCTGTTCCTGCAGCCATGGCGCTGGCCGCATCCTGAGCCGGACCGAGGCGAAGAAGCAGTTCACCGTGCAGGACCAGGTGCGTGCCACGGCCCATGTGGAGTGCCGCAAGGACAAGGATGTGATTGACGAGATCCCGATGGCCTACAAGGACATCGACGCGGTGATGCGGGCGCAGCGGGAACTGGTGGAGGTGGTGCACACGTTGCGGCAGGTGGTGTGCGTGAAAGGTTGAGGAAAAGAGGGATGACATCTCCCCATCTCGTTCCGGCCTGAATATCGGAACCGACAAGGCAACGCGGACCTTGTAGGAGCGGGTTCACCCGCGATGACGGCGGTGAACCCGGCATCGTCATCGCGGGTGAACCCGCTCCCACAAGGTCCGCGTTTCAAATCAATCAGGCTTGTTCCGCCTCCCGTCGGTACGCATAGGTCTCGGCAAACCGCGACAGCATGTAGTCACTGCACGACACCGGCGGGTATTGCGGCGGGTTGTCCGGGCCGGAGCAGTTGGGCAGGCAACTGATCTCGGTGTCCGGGTGCGGCTCGGCGAAGAACGGCATCGAGTAGCGGTCCCGGCCCAGCGGGCTGATAACCCGGTGCGGCGTGGACTTGTAACGGTCGTTGCTCCAGCGCGCCATCATGTCGCCGATGTTCACCACGTAGCTGCCTTCGATCGGCGGTGCATCGATCCATTCGCCATCCAGGCTGCGCACCTGCAAGCCGCCCGCGCTGTCCTGGTAGAGCAGGGTCACGCAGCCATAGTCGGTGTGCGCGCCGGCCCCTTGTTGCTCGGCGCTGCTGGCGGTCTGCCGAGGGGGGTAGTGGATCATGCGGAACACGCTGATCGGATCGGCGAAGCGCCGGTCGAAGAAATCTTCCTCGATGCCCAGGGCCACGGCCATGGCCCGCAGCAGGGTCAGCGACAGGGCGTGCATGTCTTCGTAGTGCTGCTGCAGCAGCGCTTCCCAGCCGGGCAGGTCGGGGTGGCGATTCGGCCCGCGCAGGGGTTTTCCCGCGAGCACGTCGGGGTGTCCGGCGTCCATGTGGAAACCCATGTCGAAGGTCTCCTTGAGGTCGCTCGGCCGGTTCGGGTCGAGCTGCTCGGTGGCCACCGCGCCATAGCCGCGATGGTGGGCGCTGCGGGTGATGTCGATGCGCAGCTTTTCCTCCGCCGGACGGGCGAAGAAGTCCTCGGCGGCAGTCTTCAGCGCGGCGATCCGCGTGGCCGGGATCGGATACCCGGTGATGTAGTAGAAACCCCATTCGCGGCAGGCGCTGTCGATCTGCCGGGCTACGGCCTGGCGGGCGGCGGGGTCGTCGCGGTAGAGGGGGGCGATATCGATGATGGGCAAGGAGTTCATGAAAGGCTCCAAAGGGCGGACCACCAGGTGGTCCGCATGGCTGCGAGTCTTCTCGTACCCTGGCAGCGAAAAGATCGGCGGTGCCGATCCTGTGCGCGGTTCTCCGGCGGGAGGGACGGCGACACGATATCCGCAGGGGCCGGGAGCGACGGGCGCTCCCGGCCCTGGCTTATTTCGGCAACTCGGCGGTGATGCCCTTGACGTAGTAGTTCATGCCCGCCAGTTCGGCATTGCTGGCCACGGCGCCGGCGGCGATCCTGACGGTGCCGTCCTTGTCCGTGATCGGCCCGGTGAACGGATGGAACGAGCCGTCCTTGATGCTGGCGATGATCTGTTCGGCGCCGCTCTTCACGTCGGCAGGCACCAGGTCGCTGATCGGCAGTTCGACGGTGCCTTCGGCCAGGCCGCCCCAGTAGTCCTGGGATTTCCAGGTGCCGTCCATGACCGCCTGGGTGCTCTTGATGTAGTGCGGGCCCCAGTTGTTGACGATGGAGGTCAGCACCGCCTTCGGACCGAAGTGGGCCATGTCCGAGGCATAGCCGACGGCGTAGACGCCACGGCGCTCGGCGGTCTGGATCGGCGCCGGGCTGTCGGTGTGCTGGAAGATCACGTCGACGCCCTGGTCGATCAGGGCGTTGGCGGCATCGGCTTCCTTGCCCGGGTCGAACCAGGAGTTGACCCACACCACCTTGATCTCGGTGCCGGGGTTGTACTTGTCGAGGGCCAGTTGGATGGCGTTGATGTCGCGGATCACTTCCGGGATCGGGAAGGAGGCGACATAGCCGATCTTCTTGCTCTTGGTCATCTTCGCCGCGAGGTAGCCGCCGACGTAGCGACCTTCATAGGAGGTCGCCAGGTAGGTGCCGAGGTTCTTGTCCTGCTTGTAGCCGGTGGCGTGTTCGAAGGTCACCTTGGGAAACTGCTTGGCGACCTTGGCCGTCGGGTTCATGTAGCCGAAGGAGGTGGCAAACACCAGGTCGTAGCCGCCCTTGGCCATGTTGCGGATGACCCGCTCGGCATCGGCGCCTTCCGGCACGTTCTCGACAAAGCTGGTGTCGACCTTGTCGCCGAACTGCTTGATCAGCGCCTGGCGTCCCTGCTCGTGCTGGTAGGTCCAGCCGTGGTCGCCGATGGGGCCGATGTAGACGAAGCCGACCTTCAGCGGATCGGCGGCGGAGGCGGACAGTACGCTGCTCAGGCCGATGGCGGCGGCGAGGGCGCGGAGCAGGTTCTTGCTTTTCTTCTGGTGCATCTGGGGAAAGCTCCTGTAGGTCTTTTGTAATGGCCGTGTCGGGCGTTTCGGTTACTGCAAAAAGTTGACCAGGTGGGCAAATAATCGTCTTTGTTGGCTTTTAGCTACCGGGGGCGAATCGGTGTGGTGCAAGTCGGCATTCGCTGGCTTCCTGCTGGTGCGTCAGTGCCCCGCCTTCCACGGCTGCCCCAGCGATACCGGTGCATACAGCCGGGTCTTGATCGCATCCCGCGACAACACCACCAGCACCAGGATGGTCGCCACATACGGCAGCATCGCCAGCAGGTTGGCCGGGAAGCTGATGCCGATGCCCTGGGCCACCAGGTGCAGGATGCTGGCCAGGCCGAACAGCCAGGCGCCGAGCAATACGCGGAACACCCGCCAGCTGGCGAACACCACCAGCGCCAGGGCGATCCAGCCGCGGCCGGCGGTCATGTTTTCCGCCCACATCGGCGTGTAGGCCAGCGACAGGTAGCTGCCCGCCAACCCCGCCATCGCGCCGCCGAACAGCACGGCCAGGGTGCGCACCCGCAGCACCGGCAGGCCCATGGCGCTGGCCGCGTCGGGGTTTTCGCCGACGGCCTGGAGGATCAGGCCGACGCGGCTTTTCAGCAGCACCCAGGCAATCAGCCCGAACAGGGCGAAGGACAGGTAGACCAGCACATCCTGGTTGAACAGCATGTGGCCGATGATCGGCAGTTCGCTCAGCAGCGGGATCGCCACCGGCTCGAAGCCGCTCAGCGGCTTGCCGACCCAGGCCGCGCCGACGAACGACGACAGCCCCACGCCGAAGATGGTCAGGGCCAGGCCGGTGGCGACCTGGTTGGCCTGGCAGCCGAGCGCCGCCAGGGCGAACAGCGCGGCCAGCAGCATGCCCGCCAGGCAGGCCAGCAGCACGCCGAGCCACAGGCTGCCGGTGGCGAAGGCGGTGATGAAGCCCACCGCCGCGCCGAACAGCATCATGCCTTCCTGGCCGAGGTTGAGTACGCCGCTCTTCTCGCACACCAGTTCGCCCAGGGCGACCAGCAACAACGGGGTGCCGCAGCGCACCATGGCGTAGAGGATATTGCTCAGCAGATCGAGATCCATGGTCGAAGCCTCAGACTGCGCGCCGGTGGCGGCAGGTCAACGAAGGGAAGTTCAGCGGCCGCATCAGGCGCTGGCCGTTTCAGGCAGCACGGCGCGGCGCCGCCAGTTCAGGTTCAGGCGGGGCCGGTAGAGGATCAGCACGTCGCAGGCGAGCAGGTAGAACAGCATCATTCCCTGGAACAGCTGGGTCAGCGACTGCGGCAGGTTGAGGTTCATCTGCGCGTTCTCGCCGCCCAGGTAGAGCAGCGACATCAACAGTCCCGCGGCGAGGATGCCGAGTGGATTCAGGCGCCCGAGAAAGGCCACGGTGATCGCCGCGTAGCCGTAGCCCGGCGACACCTGCGGCACCAGCTGGCCGATCGGCCCGCTGACCTCGCTGACCCCGGCCAGTCCTGCCAGGCCGCCACTCAGCAGCAGGGCCAGCCAGACCAGGCGTTTCTCGCGAAAACCGACGAAGCCGGCGGCGCGCTGGTCGAGGCCGAGCACCTTGATCTGGAAGCCGAGGAAGCTCTTGTGCAGCAGCACCCACACCGCCACCAATGCGAACAGCACGAAGTACAGGCCGACATGCACGCGGCCGTCCTCGAACAGCGCCGGCAGGCGGCTGGCGTCACCGAACATCGCCGATTGCGGGAAGCTGAAGCCGTCCGGGTCCTTGAGCGGGCCGTGGACGAAGTACAGCAACAGGTTCAGGGCGATGTAGTTGAGCATGATGGTGGTGAGGATCTCGTTGGCGTTGAAGCGCGTGCGCAACCACGCCGCCAGTGCTCCCCAGAGCGCGCCCGCGAGGGTGCCGGCGAGCAGCACCCAGGCCAGCGCCCAGCGGCTCTCCCAGTCGATCAGGGCGATGGCCACGGCGCTGCCGGCCAGCGCGCCCATCAGCAACTGGCCTTCGGCGCCGATGTTCCAGATCCGTGCCTGGTAGGCCACCGCCAGGCCGAGGGCGCAGAGCAGGATCGGCAGGGCCTTGAGCAGCAGCTCGGAGACCCCGTAGAAATCGCTGACCGGCTCGATCAGCAGGGTGTGGAAGGTCTGCAGCGGATCGTGACCGAGGGCGGCGAACAGCAGCGCGCCACTGATCAGCGTCAGCAGGCCGGCGAGCAGCGGCGACAGCAGGAGCATGGCGCGGGACTGCTGGGTACGGGGTTCGAGGGATAACAGCATGATGGCTTCTCGTCAGGCGGCGTCTTGCGCGGTGTCGAACTGGCCGGCCATCCAGCGGCCGACCTCCACGGTATGGGTCTGGGCGGTGGCCTTGAGCGGCGACAGGCGCCCGCTGCACAGGGCGCCGATGCGGTCGCTGATCTGGAAGAGTTCGTCGAGGTCTTCGGAGATCACCAGGATCGCCGCGCCGGCATCGCGCAGGGCGATCAGCGCGCGATGGATCGCCGCCGCCGCACCGACGTCGACGCCCCAGGTGGGGTGGGCGGCGACCAGCAGTTTCGGGTTCTGCAGGATCTCGCGGCCGAGGATGAACTTCTGCAGGTTGCCGCCCGACAGGCTGCGGGCCCTGGCCTGGGCGTCCGGGGTCTTCACCGCGAAGCGCTGGATGATCCGCTCGGCCAGTGCCAGCACTTCGCCGGAGCGGATCAGGCCACGGCTGACCAGGCCCTGCTGGAAGGCGGTGAGCAGGGCGTTGTCGGCCAGGCTCATGTCCGGCACCGCGCCGTGGCCCAGGCGTTCGGCCGGCACGAAGGCCAGGCCGAGGGCGCGGCGGGCGTCGGGGTAGAGGTGGGCCATGGGCTGGGTGTCGAGGGTGATGCGCTCGCGTTCGCTGGCGGGCAGGCGGGTCTCGCCGCTGAGCAGGGCCAGCAGTTCGTCCTGGCCATTGCCGGCGACCCCGGCGATGCCGACGATCTCGCCGCTGCGCACTTCCAGACGCAGGTGCTCGAAGGAGGTGCCGAACGGGTCCTTGTTGCGCCAGCTCAGGTCGTCGACGCGCAGCCGTGGCAGGCCGCCGGCGCTCTTCGGATAGCTGGCCTCCAGGCCTTCGGCGTCGCCGACCATCAGCCGCGCCAGTTGCAGGTCGCTGCACTCGGCCGGCACGCAGGCCCCGGATACCCTGCCGCCGCGCAGCACCGTGGCGCCATGGCAGAGCGCGCGCACCTCGTTGAGCTTGTGGCTGATGAACAGGATGCTGCAGCCCTCGGCGGCGAGGGCACGCAGGGTGACGAAGAGTTCGTCGACTTCCTGCGGGGTGAGCACCGAGGTCGGCTCGTCGAGGATCAGCAGGCGGATGTCCTGCATCAGGCAGCGTACGATCTCCACGCGCTGGCGCTCGCCGATGGACAGGCTGTGCACCAGGCGCTCCGGTTCCAGGCCCATGCCGTAGCGTTGCGACACCTCGCGGATACGTGGCGCCAGCTGCTTGGGCGTACCGGCCTCGCGGCCCAGGGCCAGGGCGATGTTCTCGGCCACGGTCAGGGTCTCGAACAGCGAGAAGTGCTGGAACACCATGCCGACGCCCAGGGCGCGGGCCTGGGCCGGGTCCTCGACCCGGACCGCGCGGCCCTCCCACAGCACCTGGCCGGAATCGGGCGCGGTGACGCCGTAGATGATCTTCATCAGGGTGCTCTTGCCCGCGCCGTTCTCGCCGAGCAGGGCATGGATTTCACCGGCGGCGATGCGCAGGTCGACGCGATCGTTGGCCAGGGTGCCGGGGTAGCGCTTGGTGATGGCGCGTAGTTCCAGGCGCAGGGGGGATTCGGACATGGGACTGCTCGGGGATCAGTATGTTGAGCAGCTTGCAAAGCAAAAACATGGCCAAGTGGTCAGATTATTTCCCGAGGGCCCGTGGTAAAGGGGTTGGGGGGTTGCAGGACGGAGGTTTTGGTGGGGATTGAAGGGAGGGTGGTTGGTTTTGGGGCGGGTGGAGGCATCAAACTGGTGCGGGTCTGGGTGATGCTGGTTGGCCTCTCCGGCCTCATCGCGGGTGAACCCGCTCCCACAGGTTTCGCCACCCTGTGGGAGCGGGTTTACCCGCGATGAGGCCAGAGCAGGTACCTGATGATTCAGTGCAAAAGCATCTTCAAGCCCCACAACGCCCCCATCCCCACCGCCAGGGTCAGCACGGTGTTGCGGGTCTTCCAGGCCACCACGGCGGCGAGAAGAGCTGCCGGGATCTGCGGGTTGCCCAGCACGAAATCACCATGCCCCTCCGGATACACCACTGCCGGCAAGACCAGCGCCGCCAGCACGCTGGCCGGCACGTAGGCCAGCGCCCGGCTCACCAGCGGCGGCACCCTCAGGTTGCCGTAAAGCTCGATGAACGACAGGCGCAGGGCAAAGGTACCCAGCCCCACCACGAGGAACAGGCACCACAGGGCGAGATCGCTCATTGGCTTTCTCCTTCAGCCTGGTAGGTCGGTTCTGACGGCTTCCTGCGCAGGCCTTCCGCCGTTACCCCGGCAATGACCCCGCCGATCGATGCCGTGACCAGGCCGAGGTTGTAGGGCAGGTCCACCGCCGCCACGGCAATCCCGCCACCGACGATGGCCGCGACCAAGGCCGGCAGATTGCGTATTCCCGGCACCAGCAGGGCGAGGAATGACAGCGGGATGGCAAAGCCCAGCGACCAGCTTTCCGGAATGCTGCCCCCGAGAAACACCCCGGCCAGTACCGACAGGTTCCACGCCAGCCACATCGTTACCGCTGTCCCTGCATAGTACTGGGGGGCGAAGCGTCCCAGTTCTCCGGATGACATCCTCAAGGCGCAGAGCGCATAGGACTGGTCGGACAGCATGTAGGACATCGGCCAGGTCCAGCGCCGTGGCCGTTGGTGCAGGTGGGGCGCCAGCGAGGCGCTGTACATGATGAAGCGCAGGTTGATGATCAGCGCCGTAACCACGATCGCCACCGGCAGTACGCCGCTGTGGATAAGTTGCAGGGCAACCATCTGCGCCGAGCCGGAATAGAACAGCAGGGTCATGCCGATGGCCATGGTCGGGGTCATGCCCATCTTGATCGCCATCACGCCGGTCACCAGGCCGAAGGGGATGACGCCAGGGGTCAGCGGCAGCAAGGCACGAACGCCCTGAGCAAAGGCGGCACGGCCGGAGGAAAAAGGCATGTCGCCTCCTGGTTCTTGGTTTTGTATGACAGACGCATCCGTCCGCATCGTGGGATAAAGTGTAGGGCTTGGGTGCCGTCGCCCTGAATCGACTTTTTTTCCGGAAAACCAGGCAGTTTTTGTTATGGCTAAAAGCTCATCGCCCGATCAGTCGCTGATCGCCATGCCGTCGTTCAAGGCCATGCGCTCATTCGTGGCGGCGGCCAAGTACCGTAACTTCACCCGGGCCGCCGAGGCGCTGTGCGTGACCCAGGCGGCGATCAGCCGGCAGATCCGCGACCTGGAGCTGTACCTGGGCACCGAACTCTTCACCCGCACGGGGCGCGAAGTCACCCTCACGGCGGCCGGCGCGACGCTGTTCGATGCGGCGCAGTTGTCCTTGCTGAACATCTTCCAGGCCACCGAGCGGATTCGCCGGGAGAAGAGCGACAAGCGCAGCCTGACCCTGTGCTGTTCGCCAGCCTTTTCCGGCTTGTGGCTGGCGCGACGGATGAAGGACTTCTTCAGCGCCAACCCCGACCTCGATGTGAATGTCATCACCACCCAGCATTTCCTCGCCATGGAGCCGGGGATCGAGCCGGATATCTTCATCACCAAGATCTTCGAGCCCCGTCCCGGCTACCGGCAGATTCCGTTGTTCCACGAGGTCATCTACCCGGTGTGCTCGCCGGGATACCTGCAGGAGAACCCGGGGCTGGACAGTCTCGAAGGCCTGCATCGCGGCGTGCTGCTGGACCTCAACCCCTATGGTCGCTCGCAGTTGTCGGAGCAGGTCGACTGGGATGTGTGGTTCGCGCTGCAGTCCCACGGCGCATCCCTGCCTTTGAACGAGACGCCGCAGCGCTTCAGCAGCAACGACTTCGTCCTGTTGATGCAAATGGCCCTGGACGGGCAGGGCCTGGCCTTGGGCTGGGAACACCTGGTCGGCGACCTGCTGCGGGAAGGGCGCCTGGTGCGACCGGTCAGCGATGAACTGGTGTTCGCGGAAACCGTGCATTACCTGATCTGCAAGGAGGAAGTGGCGGACGACCCGGCCTGTCGTCGTCTGAAGGACTGGTTGATCGCCCAGTTTCGCTAGGCGGTACGGACAGAAAACGCAGGATACGGCCAGATCGCGCGGGGATTTTTCCCTCGCGGCGTTTTGTAATATTCAGTCACAGAGCCCTGAAGATAGTAGCCGCCTCACTTCGCTCAAAGAGGCTACGCCGTGCTGCTCCGTGTTCTGTTCTCCCTGTCTGCCCTCAGCCTGTCCATCGCCGCCCATGCCGCCGAGACCTACGAACTCGACACACCGCGCCTGGCCGGTATCGACAACTTCCGCGATCTCGCCGGGACCACCACGGCCTACACCACCGCCAACGACGGCACCATGCGTTCGGGTGTGTTCTACCGCTCCAACGCCCTGACGCCGCGAGGCACCGACCTGGCGGTGCTGAACAGCCTGGGCATCAGCAACGTCTACGACCTGCGCACGCCGAGCGAGATCGCCGCGACCCCGGACACCCTGCCGACCGGCGCCGTCTACCAGAACATCGACATCATTGGCAGCACCACCTCAGGTTCCAACATCACCAATATCTCCTTCACCAGCGCCGCCCAGGCCGTGGCGATGATGGAAGAGACCAACCGCGCCTTCGTCAGCGATAGCGGCATGCGCAGCCAGTTCAGCGTGCTGTTCAACGAGCTGGCCGCCGCCGATGGCGCCGCGCTGTTCCACTGCACCGCCGGCAAGGACCGCACCGGCTGGACCGCCGCCGTGTTGCTGAGCATCGCCGGTGTCGACAGCGCCACCATCATGCAGAACTACCTGGCCACCAACGACTACACCGCCACCCGTGTCGCTGCGACCCTGGCCGCGATGCCGGCGAGCATGGCGGCGATCTACGCGCCGTTGCTCGGCGTGCAGGCCAGCTACCTGCAGGCCGGCCTGGATGAAGTCACCGCCGAATACGGCAGCATGGACAACTACCTCAAGGAAGGCCTGGGGTTGTCCCAGGAAACGATCTATGTGCTGCGCGGCAAGATGGTGTTCTACAACAGCCTGCCGGGCACCGCCGGCCTTGAGGGCAATTCGGCGGCCGGTGCGCAGTTGCTCTCGCAGTTGCAGAACAGCAGCCTGTCCGGCGACTACACGGCGTACAACTACTACCTGCAATCGGCCATCGACGCCGGCAGCCTGGGCGGCGTCGAAGCCCGCGTCGGCGGTCAGGTGCATGCCGATGCCGCCAGCTACCTGCTGCGCCAGGGCGCGCTGCTGGACAAGGCTGGTGCTCCGTTCGCCAGCGGCACCGACCTGAAGATCGGCCAGTACCGCCTGTGGACTACTGCGCTGGCGGGCTACCAGGGCAACGACGGCTCGTCCCGCGCGGCGAGCAGCAACGAGCACACCCAGGGCATGATGGTCGGCCTGACCCAGCGTTTCAGCGAACAGCTCAGCGCCCACGCCGGCATCGGCTACAGCCGTGGCAACGTCGGTGCGGCCGGTGGTGAGGTGGATACCGACCTGACCTTCATCAAGGGTGGCGCTCGCTTCGCCTTCGAGACGCTGGAGCGTGGCCTTTACCTTGATGCCGGTGTGAATGGCGGCCGTCTCGACTACGACAGCAAGCGTGAACTCGGTGGCGGCCTCGGCAGCGCGAAGGGCGAGACCGACGGCTCGCTGGTCGGTGCGAGCCTGGCCCTGGGGTATCGCCTGCCGTTGTCTGGCGTGACCCTGGAGCCGAGCCTGGGCGTGCGGGTCAGCCGTGTCGATCTGGATGGCTTCCAGGAAAAGGGCAGCGAGCTGGCGCTGAAGGTGGACGGGATCAAGGAAACCCGTCGCAGTGCGGTCGCCAATCTCAAGGCATCTTTCGCGCCGCGGGCGCTGGGCGCGGGCTGGCAACTGACGCCGGCGGTCGAGGTTGGTTACGAGCATGGGTTGGGCGACAACAAGGTCGACAGCCAGGGCCACCTGCTGGGGCTGGATATCGAGCAGCGTGCGGCCTTCGATGGGCGCGACCAGTTCAATGGTGCGTTCAGCCTGAATGCAGGCCTGGGGGACTTCAGCGTGGGAGCGGAGGTCGGGGTGATCGGTGGCGGTGACAGCCATGGTGTCAGCGGCAACCTCAAGGCCAGCTATCAGTTTTGATGCTATTGGGGCCGCTTTGCGGCCCTTCGCGACGGTTCGGCGCCCCGACGAGCTCGCTCCCACGGGAATGTGAGCTGTGGGAGTTTGCTTGCTCACGAAGGGCTGCAAAGCAGCCCCAAGTTCAATGCCCCCTACGCAGCTCCGCCGGACTGATGCCGTAGGCACTCTGGAAGTACTGACAGAACCGCCCGACATTGCTGAAGCCCAGGGCCAGGGCAATTTCGCTGATGGATTGCGAGGTGCCCTGCTTGAGCACGTCGTAGGCTCGTTGCAGGCGCACCTGGCGTTGGTAGCTGACGATGGAGGTTCCGACGAAACGGCGGAAACCATCCTGCAGGGCGCGCAGGCTGACATTGCTCAGCCCGGCCAGTTCGCTGCCGCTGACCAGGGCGTCCGGGTGCTCGTGGAGGTATTCCACGGCCAGCTTCACATGGCGCGGAGCGATCACTTTCTGAGGGCGTTTCAGCGCCTCGCTGTAGTTGTGCGGCCAGACCTCCAGCACCGAATCCACCAGCATTTCCTGAAGGCGGCTGGGCATCAGCGAGCTGGCGGTCATCAACTGGTCGAATTCGTTGCCGGTGGCCATGCCGACGATGGCCTTGATGCCCTGGAAGGTGTCCGAAGCGAGGTCGACCATGGGACGGAAACGAATGGGCTGGAGGATCGGCTTGCCCAGCAGGAGTGACAGACGGCGGGCGAACACCGAGCGGCGGATCGACATGCCGTACTGCGAATGGCCATCGATGAAGCTCACTGACTTGACCGAGGTCTTTTCCACGGCAAGGCCGATCTGCGGGGTGCCGATGATCTCGCTGGAATGGCTGAAGACGATGCGTCCGGCGGTGGGGAAGACGAAGGTGATCTCGTCCTCGGCGTCGGGCAGGCCGGTAAGCAGGTCGCCACGGAAACTCAGGTTGCGAAAGCTCACGCCGTCGTAGCGGCCGTAGACCCCGGCGATGGCCACCTGGCGATCGGGGCGCGGCATGCCGGCGTAGAGGTTGCCGAACATGCGCGTGAACAGCGCGCCGAAATCGTCGGTGCTCATGTTGTCGGAGCGGATCATGAAGGACTGGCGGGGGCTGGCTGGGTCCAGATTCATTGTTGGTCTTCGAGGGGATTCTGGGGAAAAGCAGGATAGGGGAGGGTGGTTACAGCCTGATGATGGCGCACCATATGTCCCTGTGGGAGCTGGCTTGCCAGCGATGGACCGCGCTAGCGGTCCCGAGACCTGCCGCTCCGGGGGGCTGGATGAACACGATCAAACAGTCTCTGTGAATCCCGATCTTCATCTCGTCATCGTATGTCTTGGCTGTCTTAAGAATCCCCGAGCTAGAGCTATCGACTTAAGCACAGGCCCAGTACATCGACATACCTGAATAAATCAAACGCCCCACAGCGTTCGCCCAAACCGTTGACACTCCTTCCATCCCTTGTTAATAATTCGGCATGTTGTACGACAACACACAACAAAAATTAAAAACAGTGAACCTGCCCATGTCGACATCACCTTCGTTCCACCAGCACGTCTCCCATCTCCCGATTTCCCCGGCCAGCCCATTCGGCTCGCCGTGTATCTCCGTGGGCATCTGACCCACCGCGAACTCCAGGTTTCACCCCAAGCCACCCGCCCTATGCCGCAGGCCGCCCACGCGCGCCCGGTGGACGGACTGCCACACCCTCAGGGAGCACAACAATAATGAAAATCCGCCACACCCTTCCTTTCACCCTGATCGGCACCGGCCTGCTCGCCAGCCTGCCAGGCACCAGCACTGCCGCCGGTTTCATCGATGACTCGAAGGCCACCCTCGGCCTGCGCAACTTCTACATCAACCGCAACTTCACCAACCCTGCCAACCCGCAGAGCAAGGCCGAGGAGTGGACCCAGAGCTTCATCCTCGATGCCCGCTCCGGGTTTACCGAGGGCACGGTGGGGTTCGGTGCCGATGTGCTGGGGTTGTGGTCGGTCAAGCTGGATGGCGGTGGCGGCACCTATGGCACGGCACTGCTGCCGCGGCATGACGACGGTCGCCCGGCCGATGACTACGGGCGCCTGGCGGTGGCGGGGAAGATGCGCATTTCCAAGACCGAGCTGAAGGTCGGTGAGTGGATGCCGGTGCTGCCGATCCTGCGCTCGGACGACGGTCGCTCGCTGCCGCAGACTTTCCGCGGCGGCCAGGTCACTTCCAACGAGATTGCCGGGCTGACGCTGTACGGCGGCCAGTTCCGCGGCAACAGCCCGCGCAACGACGCGAGCATGGAAGACATGAGCTACGGCGCCGGGGTGTCGGACCGCTTCAACTTCGTCGGCGGCGAATACAAGTTCAACCAGGACCGCACCCTGTTCGGCCTGTGGAACGCAGTGCTCAAGGATGTCTACGAGCAGCAGTACCTGCAGGTCAGCCATCTGCAGCCGCTGGGCGACTGGACCCTCGGTGCCAACCTCGGCTACTTCCATGGCGACGATGATGGCGCCGCCCGCGCCGGCAAGCTCGACAACAAGACCTGGTCGGGCATGTTCTCCGCCAAGTACGGCAGCAGCACCTTCTACCTGGGCCTGCAGCGCGTCGACGGCAACACCTGGATGCGGGTCAACGGCACCAGCGGCGGCACTCTGGCCAACGACAGCTACAACTCCAGCTTCGACAATGCCGAGGAACGTTCCTGGCAGGTGCGTCACGACTTCAACTTCGCCGGTGTCGGCGTACCCGGCCTGACCCTGATGAACCGCTACATCAGCGGCCAGGACGTGCACGTCGGCGCCATCACCGACGGCAAGGAATGGGTGCGCGAATCCGAACTGGCCTATGTGATCCAGAGCGGCACCTTCAAGAACCTGAGCATCCGCTGGCGCAACTCCAGCATCCGTCGCGACTACAGCAACAACGAATTCGACGAGAACCGCCTGATCTTCAACTACCCGCTATCGCTGCTGTAACACCGCACTCGGCGGCGAGGTCGCGCATCGGCCTCGCCGCCGAGTGGGTTTTACGTTGACAAGCGCGGGAATCGCTGTCGATAATCGGTTTAGTCGTACGACAACCTACAACAATCAATAACAAGACAGAGCCGGCCATGACCACAACTCCGTTCAATCGCCTGCTGCTCACCGGAGCCGCAGGCGGCCTGGGCAAGATCCTCCGCGAGCGCCTGCAAGGCTTTACCGAGGTTCTGCGCCTGTCCGATATCAGTCCCATGGCCCCCGCTGCCGGCCCCCACGAAGAAGTCGTGACCTGCGATCTCGCCGACAAGGCCGCGGTGCATGCCCTGGTGGAAGGCGTCGACGCCATCCTCCACTTCGGCGGCGTGTCCACCGAGCATTCCTTCGAAGACATCCTCGGCCCCAACATCTGCGGCGTGTTCCACATCTACGAGGCGGCACGCAAGCACGGGGTCAAGCGCATCATCTTCGCCAGCTCCAACCACACCATCGGCTTCTATCGTCAGGATGAGCGCATCGACGCCCGTTCGCCGCGCCGTCCGGACAGCTACTACGGCCTGTCCAAGTGCTACGGCGAGGACGTTGCCAGTTTCTACTTCGACCGCTACGGCATCGAGACCGTGAGCATCCGCATCGGCTCGTCTTTCGACCAGCCACAGAACCCGCGCATGCTCTGCACCTGGCTGAGCTACGACGACCTGACCCAGCTGATCCAGCGCGGCCTGACCACCGCCAACGTCGGCCACACCATCGTCTACGGCACCTCCGACAACCGCACCGTATGGTGGGACAACCGCTACGCCGAGCACCTGGGCTACGTGCCCAAGGACAGCTCCGAGGTGTTCCGCGCGCAAGTGGAGGCCCAGCCGGCGCTGGCCGCCGACGATCCTTCGATGGTCTACCAGGGCGGCGCCTTCGTCGCGGCCGGCCCCTTCAACTGATCCCCGCGCGCCAGGAGGCCTGCCCATGAATTGCGAACTGATCGTCGACGCCCGCAACGCGACCGGCGAAAGCCCGGTGTGGCACGCCGGCGAACAGGCCCTGTACTGGGCCGATATCCCGGCGCGCCAGTTGCATCGCTGGCGTGCGGCGGATGGCGCGCACCAGGTCTGGCAGGGCGATGAAATGCTGGCCTGCATCGCCCGCTCCGGCGACGGCTGGGTGGCGGGCATGGAAAGCGGGATCTTCCAGGTGACCGCCACGGCCGATGGCCGTCTCGACAGCCGCCTGCTCAGCCCGGTGACCCATGCCCGTGACGGCATGCGCTTCAACGATGGCCGTTGCGACCGCCAGGGTCGTTTCTGGGCCGGCACCATGGTCATGGACATGCAGCAAGGCGTGCCGGCCGGCGCGCTGTACCGGCATGACGGCGAAGGCCGCCTGCACCGTCAGCTCGACGGCATGCTGGTGCCCAATGGCCTGGCGTTCAGCCCCGATGGCAGGCTGATGTACCTCTCCGATTCGCACCCGAGCGTGCAGACGGTGTGGGTCTTCGACTATGACACCGACACTGGCACGCCGCGCAACCAGCGGGTCTTCGTCGATATGCACGACCATCCCGGCCGCCCCGATGGCGCCGCCATCGACCAGGACGGTTGCTACTGGATCTGCGGCAACGATGCCGGCCTGATCCACCGTTTCACCCCGGACGGTCGCCTTGATCGCTCGCTGGAAGTGCCGGTGAAGAAACCGGCCATGTGCGCTTTCGGTGGCGCCAACCTCGACACCCTGTTCGTCACCTCGATCCGCCCCGGGGGCGTCGACCTCTCCGACCAGCCCCTGGCCGGCGGTGTGTTCGCCCTGGACCCTGGCACCAAAGGCCTGGAGGAACCCGCCGCTCGCTACTGACCGCTGCACCGCACAACCTGCCGTCATACAAGCCAAACCGGATAACAACAAAACACGGAGCTTCACCATGACCTTCAAACGCAAGCTGCTTCTTGCCGCACTTCCTTTCGTCTTTTCCGCGTCCGCTTTTGCCCTGGACATCAAGTTCGCCGACGTGCATCCGGCCGGCTACCCGACCGTGGTCGCCGAGCAGAACATGGGCAAGAAGCTTGAAGAGGCCAGCAACGGCGAAATCAAGTTCAAGATGTTCGCCGGTGGCGTGCTCGGCTCCGAAAAGGAGGTGATCGAGCAGGCGCAGATCGGCGCGGTACAGATGGCCCGGGTCAGCCTGGGGATCGTCGGCCCGGTGGTACCGGACGTGAACGTGTTCAACATGCCGTTCGTGTTCCGCGACCATGAGCACATGCGCAAGGTCATCGACGGCGAGATCGGCCAGGAAATCCTCGACAAGATCACCAACTCCGAATTCAACCTGGTCGCCCTGGCCTGGATGGATGGCGGCACCCGCAGCCTCTACACCAAGAAGCCGGTGCGCTCGCTGGAAGACCTCAAGGGCATGAAGATCCGCGTGCAGGGCAACCCGCTGTTCATCGACATGATGAACGCCATGGGTGGCAACGGCATCGCCATGGACACCGGCGAGATCTTCAGCGCCCTGCAGACCGGCGTGATAGACGGCGCCGAGAACAATCCGCCGACCCTGCTCGAACACAACCACTTCCAGAACGCCAAGTACTTCACCCTCACCAGCCATCTGATCCTGCCGGAGCCGGTAGTGATGTCGAAGACCACCTGGAACAAGCTGACCCCGGACCAGCAGGCCCTGGTGAAGAAGGTCGCCCGCGAGGCGCAGTTCGAGGAGCGCGCGCTGTGGGACGCCAAGTCGGCCGCCAGCGAAGAGAAGCTCAAGGCTGCCGGGGTCGAGTTCATCGTCGTCGACAAGAAGCCGTTCTATGACGCGACCGCCCCGGTGCGCGAGAAGTACGGCGCGCAATACGCCGACCTGATGAAGCGCATCGACGCCGTCGAGTAATCCCTTTTCCACATCGACCCCGCCGTGCGGCCAGTGCCGCACGGCTGCCTTGGTGATGCTTATGAAATCGCTCTTCCTGCGCGTGAACGACACGCTTTACCGCGGCTGCATCTGGGTGGCGGGCCTGTCGGTCCTGGCCATGACCCTGATCATCCCCTGGGGCATCTTCGCCCGCTACATCCTCGGCACCGGCTCCAGTTGGCCGGAGCCGGTGGCGATCCTGCTGATGGTGGTGTTCACCTTCGTCGGCGCCGCCGCGAGCTATCGCGCCGGGGCGCACATGGCGGTGTCGATGGCGACCGATCGCCTGCCGCCGCCGCTGCGCGCCGGGGTGTCGGTGCTGGTGCAGGTGCTGATGATCCTGGTCTGCCTGTTCATGACCTGGTACGGCGCCAAGCTGTGCATCACCACCTGGAACCAGTTTCTCGCCTCGCTGCCCGGCGTGCGCGTGGGCATGACCTACGCGCCGATTCCCATCGGCGGCCTGCTGACCCTGAGCTTCGTGCTGGAAAAACTCATGCTGGGCGACCAGAGCCACCGCAAGGTGGTGCGCTTCGACCTGGTGGAAGAAAACGAAGGAGCTGCATAAATGGATGCCTTCATTCTGTTGGGCAGCTTCATCCTGCTCATCCTTATCGGCATGCCGGTGGCCTATGCCCTGGGCCTGGCGGCGCTGATCGGCGCCTGGTGGATCGACATCCCGCTGCAGGCGATGATGATCCAGGTCGCCAGCGGCGTGAACAAGTTCTCCCTGCTGGCCATTCCGTTCTTCGTCCTGGCCGGCGCGATCATGGCCGAGGGCGGCATGTCGCGGCGCCTGGTGGCGTTCGCCGGGGTGCTGGTGGGCTTCGTCCGTGGCGGGCTGTCGCTGGTCAACATCATGGCCTCGACCTTCTTCGGCGCGATCTCCGGCTCGTCGGTGGCCGACACCGCGTCGGTGGGTTCCGTGCTGATTCCCGAGATGGAGCGCAAGGGTTATCCCCGCGAGTTCTCCACCGCGGTGACCGTCAGTGGTTCGGTACAGGCCCTGCTGACCCCGCCCAGCCACAACTCGGTGCTCTACTCGTTGGCAGCCGGCGGTACGGTGTCCATCGCTTCGCTGTTCATGGCTGGAGTCATGCCCGGGTTGCTGCTCAGCGCCGTGATGATGGGCCTGTGCCTGATCTTCGCGAAGAAGCGCAACTACCCCAAGGGCGAGGTGATTCCGCTGCGCCAGGCGCTGAAGATTGCCGGCGAGGCACTCTGGGGCCTGATGGCCATGGTCATCATCCTCGGCGGCATCCTCTCGGGCGTGTTCACCGCGACCGAGTCGGCGGCGGTGGCGGTGGTCTGGTCGTTCTTCGTGACCATGTTCATCTACCGCGACTACAAGTGGCGCGACCTGCCCAAGCTGATGCACCGCACCGTGCGGACCATCTCCATCGTAATGATCCTGATCGGCTTCGCGGCGAGCTTCGGCTATGTCATGACCCTGATGCAGATCCCGTCGAAGATCACCACGGCGTTCCTGACCCTGTCGGATAACCGCTACGTGATCCTGATGTGCATCAACTTCATGTTGCTGCTGCTGGGCACGGTGATGGACATGGCGCCGCTGATCCTGATCCTCACGCCGATCCTGTTGCCGGTGATCAACGGCATCGGCGTCGACCCGGTGCACTTCGGCATGATCATGCTGGTGAACCTGGGCATCGGCCTGATCACGCCACCGGTGGGGGCAGTGCTGTTCGTCGGCTCGGCCATCGGCAAGGTGTCGATCGAGTCCACGGTGAAGGCGCTGCTGCCGTTCTACCTGGCGCTGTTCATGGTGCTGATGGCGGTGACCTACATTCCTGCAATCTCTCTCTGGCTGCCTAGCGTCGTGCTGTAAGCCTGGGGCCGCTTTGCGGCCCTTCGCGAGCAAGCTCGCTCCCACAGGTGCCGCGATGCCTCCGTGGGAGCGAGCTTGCTCGCGAAGGGCTGCAAAGCAGCCCCAACAACCGCCGAGCCTTTCGCACATGGATCCTGCACATGGCTGTTCCCGCTCCCTTTCCCCGCAAGCTGGCGATCGCGCTTCTCGCGCTGCTGGCCTGTTCCTTCGCCGGCAACCATATCGCCGCCCGCTTTGCCTTCGATGACGGTACCGGGGTGTTGCTGGCGATTCTCTGTCGCTCCGGCATCACCTTGCTGGTACTGGCCGGGTTGCTGGCCTGGCAACGCCAGCCGCTGGCACTGCCGGCCGGAACCCTGCGCTGGCAACTGCTGCTCGGCTTGCTGATCGCCACCCAGAGCCTTTGCTTGTATTCGGCCGTGGCGCGGATTCCGGTGGCGCTGGCCTTGCTGGTGGGCAATACCTTTCCGATGCTGCTGGCGCTGTTGAGCTGGGCCTTGGGCGGGCCGCGTCCCACGGGCCGCACGGTGCTGTTCATGGGCCTGATTCTCTGCGGGCTGGTGCTGGCCCTGGATGTCCCGGCGCGCCTGGCCGACAGCAGCTCGGCCAATCCGCACTGGACCCTCGGCGTCAGCCTGGCCTTTTGCGCCGCGTGCGCATTCGCCTGCGCGCTGTGGATCACCGATCACAAGCTGGCCGCCCTGCGTGGACCGGTGCGCAGCCTGCTGACCCTGGTCATCGTTTTCTCCAGCATGCTGCTCGCTGGCATGAGTGGGGTGATGCCGGCCGGCTTGTCGGCGCCCGGCAGCGGCACCGGCTGGTTGGCGCTGGCGAGCCTGGTGGTGCTCTACGGTGTGGCCTTCACGCTGCTGTTCGTCTGCGTGCCAAGGCTGAACATGGCGCAGAACGCACCGGTGATGAATATCGAACCCATCGCCACCTTGCTGCTGGGCTGGGCCTTGCTCGACCAGCACCTGAGTGGCCTGCAACTGCTCGGCGGCGCGGTGGTGGTGGCGGGCATCGTCCTGCTTACCTGGCGCAGGAGCGGCTGAGACCTTTATCCACAGGAGCCTTCGATGGCCTTATCCGAGTTGTATCTGCAAGACCGCCTGACCCGCCTGAGTATCGCCCCCGAGCTGGGCGGCAGCCTGGTCAACTGGGAGGTGAGGGCGACCGGGGAGGCGCTGCTGCGTCATGCCGACGAAGAGGCCAAGGCGGCGGGAACGCCGCGGCGGCTGGGCTGCTATCCATTGCTGCCTTGGTCCAACCGCATCGCTGGCGGCGGCTTCGAGCGTCCCGATGGCTGGCAGACGCTGGCACCGAATACCGATCACGACCCTTACCCGATCCACGGCAGTGCCTGGCAACAGGCCTGGCAGGTCGATCATCACAGCGAGCGGCGGGTGCGCCTGACCCTCGACAGCGAATGGCCGTTCGCCTATCAGGCGACGCTGGATATTCATCTGCACGAGGGCTGCCTGAACCTGGATCTGCATGTGACCCATCTGGACGAGAAGGCCAACTGGTATGGGTTGGGACTGCACCCGTACTTTCCCCGCTATCCGCAGACCCGCTTGCGGGCGGCGGCGCGTCGGGTGTGGCTGGCGGAGGAGGGTAGGCTGCCGTCTTACGAGGCTGAGATTCCCGGGGACTGGCATTTCCCGGAGCTTGCTGCGTTGCCTGAGCGACAGGTGGATCATGCGTTCAGTGGCTGGGCGGGCGATTGTGTGATCGAGCAGCCGGGTTATCGGTTGGAGTGCCAGGCCACGGGAGCGGATTACTTCCTGTTGTTCTGTCCGCAGGACAAGCCGTTCTTCTGCGTCGAGCCGGTGAGCCATCCGGTCAATGCCCATCACTTGCCGGGGCGGCCGGGGTTGCGCTTGCTAGAGCAGGGCGAGGAGGCGAGCCTGGGATTCAGGTTGCAATACCAGCCAGTTTGACGCTTCCACACATAAAAAAGGGCCGCGATTGCGGCACTTGTCTTTTGCGGATGTCAGGCGATGGCCTGGTTGCTTGCGCTGGTAGTTGCCGGGTGCGGAATAGGAGTTGCAGTCACTTCCTTCGCCACCTTCCATACCAGCAGCGCGGCAACGATATCGAACGCCGCCAGCACCACGAACAGCGGGCTGTAGCCGATCTGGGTGACCAGGATGCCGAACGCCAGGGTGAACACCGTTGCCCCGAGGTAGCCGCACATCCCGCCCATGCCGGTGGCGGTGGCGACCTGGTCACGGGTGAACGAGTCGGAGGTGATCGAGTACAGCGCGCCGGACAGGGTCTGGTGGGCGAAGCCGCCGATGCACAGGAGCAGGATCGCGGTGTACGGGCTTTCCACCAGGCCGATGCAGGCCGGGCCGATCATGCAGCTGGCGCCGAACACCAGGACCATCTTGCGCGAGGTGAACAGCGACACCTTGAAGTAGCGGTGGAACCACGGGCTCAGGTAGCCGCCGAGCACGCAGCCGATATCCGCGGCGAGGAACGGCAGCCAGGCGAACATCGCGACTTCCTTGATGTTCATGTGCCGCTCGGTCATCAGGTACAGCGGGATCCAGGCGTTGAAGGTCTGCCAGGCCGGTTCCGAGAGGATGCGCGCGGAGGCGATGGCGTAGAAGTTGCGGGTCTTGAAAATCTTTTTCCAGGCGCCGGGCTCGCGCTTTTCCTGTTTGAAGTGGGCTTCCTGGCCGGAGAGGATGTGCTCGCGCTCTTCGTCGCTCAGGCGTTTCTGGTCCCGTGGGTGCTTGTAGAGCAGCATCCACAGCAGGGTCCAGATGATCCCGGCGACGCCGACCAGGACAAAGGCCAGTTGCCAGCCACTGTGCAGGATCGCCCAGACCACCAGCGGCGGGGCGAGCAGGGCGCCGAACGACGAACCGATATTGAACCAGCCGATCGCCACCGAACGTTCCTTGGCCGGGAACCACTCGGTGGTGGCCTTGACCCCGGCGGGCAGGCCGGCGGCTTCGGTCATGCCCAGCAGCCCGCGCATGAACGCCATGCTTTGCCAGCCGCTTGCCAGGGCAGCGCCGGCGCAGGCGGCGGACCAGGCCAGGGCGAACACGGCGAAGCCGAGCTTGGTGCCGATAAAGTCGATCAGCCAGCCGGCGATCGGCTGCATCAGCGCATAGCAGAACTGCCAGGCGGCGACGATCTTGGCGTATTCAGCGGTGGAGATGGAGAGGTCGGTCATCAGGGTGGGGGCAGCCACCGAGAGGGTGTTGCGAGCGAGGTAGTTGACGACGAGACCAGCCGTGACAAGGCTGACCATCCACCAACGGATGCCTTTTATTTTCATGGTTCACCTGGAGTTATTTTTAGCGGTGCGGTGTTGTCTCGGTGCTGGCATGGCTAATTGAGACAAATTGTTTCCACGAAAAGGATGTCACGTTGTGTGTCGTCGTACAACATTATTTGCAGGATATTACCTTGATTCTGGCGTTGTTCTGACGGGTGATGGGTATGTTGTACGATGTCGTGGCGAGCGCCAGCAGGCCTGGCTGATGTGAAATCGGCCAGGTTCTGGTCGTGGAGGGCTAGTTGATCGAGAGCGGGGCAATCCCCAGCAGCAACGTACGGGTCTGCTCACAGACCATCTCGATGACCTGCTCGAAGCGCTCGCCCGCGAAGTCCTGCCAGCCGAGGGCAGCCAGGGTTACGCCTGGGGTCAGGTGGAACGGCAGCAGTTGGCCGTGCAGCGTGATTGCCCGCAAGGTGCTGGCCTGGTCGACCTCCGTCTGGCCGCGCAAACGGGCAACCAGTGTGCAAGTCACCGCAAGCAGGCGTTGGCCGACCACGGCGTGCATCTGCTGCTCGCCATCTCCTGGGCCCAGGCCTGCCTGTTCGCGGGCGTAGAACTTGCGCCATCCGGCGGTCTCCGGCGAACGCAGCATGAGCTGGGCAATGCTGCGGTGAAGCGCACAGAACGCTTCGATCAGGGTTTCCCGATCAGCACCGCCTGCAACGGTCGCTTCTGCCTGCTCGATGGCCGGGCTCAACGCTTCGCTGACGCGCTGGGTCATGTACTCCACGCAGGCCAGGTAAAGCCCGTGCTTGTTGCGAAAGTAGTAGTTCAGCGCTGGCGCATTCAGGCCCGCACGCTCGGCGATATCACGCGTGGACGCGCCTTCGAATCCCTGTTCGCCAAAGCGCTCCAGGGCCACGGCCAGCAGGCGGGCGCTGCTTTCGTCACCGCATTGGTAGCCACTGCTGCTGTCCTGGCGTCGTCGCGTCGTCGCTTTCACATCAATCCCCTGTCGGCTGCATGCGGCCGATTATGCCCAAGCGACCCTGAAAATTATACCGATTGACACAATTCTTACGGTCGTAATAAATATAACGAATGTAATAAATCAACCTGCGAGCCCTCTACGCCATGACCGTGCTGCAATCTCCTGATGTATCGATCTCGAATCCCGAACGCGTTGCCCCCGGCAAACGCAGGCTCCGGCTTGCCGCGCTGGTCCTGGTTGTCGGCGCCGCCATTGGCTATGGGATTCACTGGTGGACGGTGACGCGCTTCATCGTCGAAACGGACAACGCCTACTTGCAGGCGGACAGCGTCGCGGCATCGCCCCGGGTGGGCGGCACCGTGGTCCAGATACTCGTCGAGGACAACCAGCACATCGAAGCTGGCCAGCCCCTGGTACGCCTCGATGACCGACGCTACCGCGCCGAATACGATCAGCAGTCGGCGCTGATCGTTGCGCGTCGTGCCGAGATCGCCAACGGTGAGGCCCAACTGGCGGAGCGCAGGGCCGCAGTGACCCAGGCCCAGGCGCGACTGAAGGGCGAGCAAGCCAATGTCGTGTACAGCGATGGCCAGGTCCGTCGCTATGAACCACTGGTGAACAGCGGTGCCGAGCCTCGGGAGCGCCTGGAGGAGTTGCGCAACGCTGCGAAGCAGGCGCAGAGCGCCCAGGCCGCCCAAGCCGCGGCAGTGGAAGTGGCGCAGCGGCAGTTGACCACCTTGCAGGCATCGATCAGCCAGGCACGTGCGCAGTTGTCCTCCGCCGAGGCCGCTGCCGCCAAGGCACAACTCGATGTCGAGGACAGCCTGGTCTGCAGCGCGGTGGCCGGCCGGGTCGGCGATCGCGGTGTGCGGGTCGGGCAGTACGTGCAGGCCGGTTCGCGGTTGATGACCGTGGTACCGGTAGAGCAGGCGTACATCACGGCCAACTTCAAGGAGACCCAGCTAGACCGTCTTTTGCCGGGGCAGAAGGTTCAGATCCATGTCGATGCCTATCCCCAGTCCAAGGTGACCGGGCGCCTGGAAAGCCTGGCCCCCGGGACCGGAGCGCAATTCGCCTTGCTGCCACCGGATAACGCAACGGGAAACTTCACCAAGATCGTCCAGCGCGTGCCGGTGCGCATTCGCCTGCTTGAGTCGAGCCTGCCGCCGGGAACCCTGGTGCCTGGCCTGTCGGTGCATGTCGAGGTCGATACCCGTGGCTGAATCCACACTTCCTCCGATCGCACCGCGCAACGCCAGCCGCGCGGACTGGGTCGCGGTCTGCGCCGGTGCGCTCGGCGCGTTCATGGCGACGCTGGATATTTCCATCACCAACTCGGCCTTGCCGCAGATCCAGGGACAGGTGGGTGCCAGCGGTAGCGAGGGGACGTGGATATCCACTGCCTACCTCATGGCCGAGATCGTCATGATTCCGCTCACCGCCTGGCTGACCCGGGTCTTTGGCTTGCGCACCTTCCTGATCGGCAACTCGCTGCTGTTCGTGTTCTTCTCCATGATTTGCGGCTTCGCCGACAACATGACCGAGATGATCATCGGTCGCCTTGGCCAGGGCTTCGCCGGTGGCGCGATGATCCCCACCGCGCATGTGCTGGTGGCGACCCGCTTGCCCCGGCACCAGATGCCGATCGGCATCACCGTCTTTGGTCTCACCGTGCTGCTTGGTCCGTTGCTGGGGCCGGTGATCGGCGGCTGGCTGACCGAGAACCTCGACTGGCGCTGGTGTTTCTTCCTCAACCTGCCGGTGTGCGTGGTGCTGGTGGTGATGCTGGCTGTCGGGCTGCCGTCCTCGCGCCCGGAGTGGTCGCGTTTTTTCAAGGCGGACTGGCTGGGCATCGCGGGCCTGACCCTGGCGCTCAGCGCGTTGACGGTGGCGCTGGAGGAGGGCCAGCGCGAGCGCTGGTTCGAATCGTCGCTGATCGTCACCTTGAGCCTGGCGACGCTGGTGGGAGCGGTGCTTCTGGGGATCGCCCAGGTCACCGCGCGCGAGCCGGTCGTGCGCTTGCGCTTGTTGGCCAACCGGCATTACGCGGCGGTAATCGTCATCGTCTTCCTGGTGGGGGCCGGCTTGTACGGCGTCGCTTACCTGCTGCCGCAGTTTCTTGCCGGGGTGGCGGGCTATAACGCCCAGCAATCCGGCTCGGTGATGTTGATGTCAGGCCTGCCGGCTTTCCTGGTAGTGCCCTTGTTGCCACGCTTGCTCGCCCGCTATGACGCCCGCTGGCTGGTGGTGGTCGGCATCGTCACCCTGTCGCTGAGTTGCTGGCTGGCCACCGGTATCACCTCGCGGAGCGCAGGGCATGACTTCATCTACTCGCAGTTGCTGCTTGGGGTGGGGCAATTGCTGGCAATGATGCCGCTGAACCAGCTTTCCATGAGCTCGGTGCCGCAGGAGCAGGCGGGCGATGCCGCAGGGTTGTTCAACATGGCCCGGAATCTTGGTGGCTCGATAGGCCTGGCCCTGTTCGGCACCTTTCTCGACAGGCGTACCGCGTTCCACGATGACACCTTGCGTGAGTCGGTCACGGCGGCGTCGGAGACTGGACAGGCACATATCGATTCGTTGCAGGCGTTGTTCTTCAGCCAGCACCTGGACGCTGTTACCGCCCACCTTCAGGCCATGAGCCAGTTTGCCGAGCAGATTCGCCTGCAGGCGGTGGTTTTGACCTACATCGATACCTTCCAGGTACTGGCGCTGACGTTGTTGCTCTGCGTACCGCTGACCCTTCTGCTTCGCAAGGCGCTGCCCGGCGCCCCTGTCACAGGACATTGATATGAACTCCATTCACCTGCGCAACGTCGTGCTGCCGTGCGCAATGGCCCTGGCATTGCCAGGTTGCAGCGTCGGCCCGGACTACCAGGGGCCTCCCGTCATCGCAGCGAGCGCCGTGCAGGCCTCCCGGCTGCACCGCGCCGATGATGCGATAGGTGTGCAGCCTGGCCTGGCGCACTGGTGGCTGGCCTTCGAGGACGCCCAGCTGGATTCACTGATGGACCTGGCGCTGGCGAACAGCCCCAGCCTGGCCGCGGCCCGCGCCCGGGTGCGCCAGGCCTACGCCGGGTTCGAATTCAAGAGCAGCGACAATCTGCCAAAGGTGGACGCGAACGCGGCAGAGCTGCTGCGCGGCAGCGATAGCGAGCCGGTCTCGCGGTATTACCTCAGTGGGCTGACGGCAAGCTGGGAGCTGGATCTGTTCGGCGCTGGCCGCCGAGCCAGCGAAGGCGCCGAGGCCCAGGCCCAGGCTAGCGACGCCGAGCTGGCCGATGCTCGCCTGCAACTGACGGCGCAGGTCGCCCAGGCCTGGCTGGAATTGCGCAGTCGGCAACTTCGTGCGCAGAAGACCGACCAGGCGTTGGCGCTGGAGCAGCGCCTGCTGCAACTGACCGAGGCACGCTACGAAGGCGGGACTGCTGGCGCCGGAGACGTCGAGCGTTTGCGCACCCAGGTGCGCCAGACCGAGGCCGGTCTGATCGCGTTGCAGGGGCAGGTCGACGAGTCCCTGGATCAACTGGCGTTGTTATGTGGCCAGACACCCGGTAGCTTGGACGCCGGCCTGACGATCAGCGCGCCATTGCCTCGGGTCCAGGCGCCGGTGGTGGAGAGTCCCGCCGCGCTGTTGCGTCAGCGCCCGGATATCCGTGCTGCCGAGCGGCGACTGGCGGCAAGCAGTGCGCAGATCGGCGAGCAGCGCGCGGCGGCCTTCCCGAAGGTGTCGTTGTTCGGCAGCCTGAGTCTTGCCGGTGACAGCGCGGGAGACTTGTGGCGCAAGGGCAACCTCGGCTGGATCGGGGTGCCGTACCTGCAGTGGAACTTCCTGGATTTTGCTCGGAACCGGCACATGGTTGAACAGGCGCAAGCCCGCTACGACGAGGCACTGGCGCAATACTCCTCAAGCGTTCTCGGCGCGTTGCGTGATGCCAACGTGGCGCTGAGCCGTTTTGGTCACGAGCGGCAGCGCGTCGAGGTGCTGCGGCAGGCCGAGGCATCGGCGATCCAGAGTGCTGGCATCAGCGAGCAGCGTTATCGCGGCGGCAGTCGTTCGGCCCTCGATTGGCTGGATGCCGAGCGCACCCGCAATGAAGCCGAACAGCAAAGGATCACCGGCGAGGCCGAGTTGCTGGCCAGCTATGTGACCCTGCAGAAAAGCCTCGGCCTGGGCTGGCAGAGCGAATAGGACCGAAGATGCGCAACAGCCGTCACGACCTGATGTGGAAGCAGCTGCTGCCGGAGACCCGGCGCAGTGATGAGCCGTTGCAAGTGCAGTTGAGCACCGCGTTCGTCAACGCCATCCTTGACGGGCGCCTGCTGGCCGGCACCCGCCTGCCGTCCGGTCGTGACCTGGCACGTCTCACCGGGGTGTCGCGCAACACGGCGATGCTGGCCTATGAGCGACTGATCGCCGAAGGCTATGTGGATGCGCGGCCACGGGACGGCTATTTCGTTTGTTCGCAGATAAGACCAACTGACAGCGTGACCGCTCAACCGACGGTGACGGGATGCGGTCCGGACTGGTCGCGACACTTGCCGCCAGTGCGCCCGGACATTCAGTGGGCCGACCGCCCGAACGTATGGCGCGACGTACGCTACCCGTTCATCTACGGTCAGTTCGACCATCGCCTGTTCCCTATCCACCAGTGGCGCCAATGCAGCCGCCAGGCCCTGGAGCTGCGTGCCGTGGACCGTTGGTGGCAGGAAGGAGAGGAGATCGACTCCACCCAGCTGATCAGCCAGTTGATCCGCCGCGTGCTGCCACGCCGGGGTATCGCCGCCAATGAGGACGAGGTGCTGTTGACCCTGGGGCGGCAGCAAAGCTTCTACTTGCTGGCCCGTCTGTTCGCCCGTGAGGGACGGCGGGTGGCCGTGGAAGATCCGGGGTTCATGGATCCGCGCAATGTCTTCGGCCATGAAGGGGCGGAGGTGGTGCCGATTGCGCTGGACGACGAGGGCGTGGTGATCAGCCGCGAACTGGCGGAATGTGACTACCTGTATTGCACGCCCGGGTATCAGTGTCCGACCGGCATCACCATGAGTGCCGGCCGCCGTCGCGATCTGCTGCGCTTGGCGCGGGAGCGTGACCTGGTGATTTTCGAAGACGACGATGACCCGGAAACCCAGTACGACGGCCAGGGCCAATCGGCGCTCAAGGCCGAGGATCAGGATGGCCGGGTCATCTACCTGAGCAGTCTGTCGAAGCTGTTGTCTCCCGGGCTGGGCATCGGCTTCATCGTCGCCCCGGCCCCGGTCATTGCCCGCCTGCGTGCCTTGCAGCGGCTGATGATCCGGCAGATTCCCGGTAACAACCAGATCGCCACGGCGCTGTTCATCCAGCAGGGCCATTATGATCGCCTGTTGCAGAAAACCCGCGACAGCCTGGCCCATCGAGCGGCGCTGGTGGTGGAGGCATTGCGTCGAGAATTGCCCGATGCGCAGTTCTCGGATCCCCGCGGTGGTGCCACCCTCTGGTTGAAGTTGCCCTGGTGCCACGATTCGCTGGCGTTCTACTACGCAGCGCTGGAGCAGGGTGTGCTGCTCGATCCTGGCAGTGCGTTCTTCATCGATCCCCAAGGGGAGCAGCACTATTTCGTGCGCATGGGTTTCGGCACCATTCCTGTCGAGCGAATCGCGCCAGGTGTGCGTGCGTTGGCGCAGGTCGTGGCAGGACACATTCGCAGCCACCGTCGCTGACATCGCGCAAGTGCACGAAAACAGCGCTGGTTGCACCATCACTGTTCACCTGGCAACACTTGCTTGCGACGAGCGTCAGCGGGCGGGAATCATGATTTCTAAAAACAAACAAAAGATATATTTATCAATAGGTTAACTGGCTCTATCAACTGTTGGCGTTGGCGCCATAGGCTGGAGGAAAAACTGCACGAATGCTCCCGATCGTCCGGATCAAGAAGTCCTGGCGACAGACACAACCCAAGTTGAGGAGGGGAGCTTTGGAATCGTTACTTACACCAGGCCGATGGGCCACCGGCCTGTTCGCGCTGAGCCTGATGAACCTTGCCGTTGCCGCCGAAACGCCAAAAGAGGCACCCAGGGAGGCGCCGGCCTGCGCCGCCTATGAGAAAACCCTGACCCGCGCCGAGCCTGCCAACCGATCGGCTCCGGTCTGCGCGCGCATCGCGCCGGAACTGGGCGGGCTGCGCAAGGCGCTGAACGAGTATGGACTGGGTGTCACCATCACCTCCTATAACGGTTATGCCTATGACCTGGGTGGGCACAACGCCAAGACTCAGCTCTACAACGGGCAGAATCCAAGCTACAACGCCTCGCTCAACCTCTACACCACGTACGACCTGACCCGCCTGGGCTTTGCCAACGACGCCCAGCTCACCCTGGCGGGCCAGGTGGTCCGTTCGACCTACGAGCCCGCCAATCCGGAGGTATCGCAGGTCAGCGTGTTTGCCGTTAACCAGTCGTTCTTCGATCACCAGCTGGAAATCGAGTACGGCTTTATCGCCGGGGTGAAGCTGTTCTATGGCGTCTCCCTGGGGGGCAACGCCTCTACCGCAGCCCTTGGTCCGAGCAGCGTGGTGCCGTTCCAGGTCGGCATGTCGGCCACGGTGCCGACCCCGACCTTCAACGTCATCACCCGGGACAAGTCCCTGCGCTGGTACAACAGCGCGGCCATCACCCGCAGCGTCAGCCCGCAAGGCATCCTCGAAGACGTCAACCGCAACCCCAATGGCCTGCATTGGAAAGTCGACGGTGCCAACCCGATGCTGATCGACGAGTTCGGCTACAAGCGCAACGCTTCGGCCAGCGAGAACGCGGTGTGGTCGCGCTTCGGCATGATGTACAACACCAGCCACTACACCGAGTTCAAGACGGGCGAAGAGTCGGACAACAACTGGGGGATCTACCTGGCGGACACGCACCAGATCAGCAAACCCTATGGCGATGCTCGTGGCTGGTACCTGGAGACCAAGCTCGACTATTCACCGGAGTCGGTGAACGCGCTCAACAAGGCGGTCCAGTTCAGTGCCTTCAATATCGGTCCGATTGCCAGCCGGCCGTTCGACATGGTCTCGCTGGGGTTCAGCAAGAGTTATTACAGCAAGGACCTGCGCGAGGTGTACGACAGCTACCGCATGGAGAGCGTGCCCTACACCATGGCGGTGACCGGTTCCTACGCGGCGCGGCTGCTGCCGGGTGTCTACCTGGTCAACGGCCTGACCTGGACCAAGAACCCGGTGTTCTCCCCGGACCATCCGGATGCGCTGCTGCTGCAGACCTCGCTGAACCTTCTGTTCTGATTCCTTCGACCGTCTTCGTGCCTCGAATCGCCAAGGCGTGCGGGGCCCTGCTTGTGAGCGTGCAATGAACAACACAATGGAAATCAACTCGACCGACGCTGCGCTGGATGCACTGCCTGGTGACGACTACCTGGCCCTCGATGCGACCGAAATGGCCCACCGGATGCGTGACGATGGGCTGCCGCCCGGGGCTTTGCTCGGTGCTGCACTGGCGCGTTGCCGGGCGGTCAACGAGCAGGTCAACGCGGTGGTCCTGGACCACGGCGAACTGGCCGTCGAACGGCTGATGGCACGGGTCGAGTCCGGTGCTGCGCGGGAGGGTGTCCTGGCTGGTGTGCCGATGCTGCTCAAGGATCTCAACACCTATCTGGCAGGCACCGTCACCACCAACGGCTCGCGTCTGCTGGCCGACGCGGTGGCAGACCACAGCAGCACGGTGACCCAGCGCTACGAGCAGGCCGGCATGCTGATCTTTGGCAAGACGGCCAGTCCGGAGTTCGGCCTGACCACGACGACCGAATCGGCGCAGTGGGGGCCGACCCGCAACCCGTGGAACCTCGCCTACAGCGTTGGCGGCTCGTCCGGTGGCGCAGCTGCGGCCGTAGCGGCGGGTATCGTGCCAGTTGCCCATGCCACCGACGGTGGCGGCTCGATCCGCATCCCTGCGTCGTACTGCGGGGTATTCGGCCTCAAGCCCACCCGCTATCGCATCCCTCAAGGCCCCGGCAGCTTCGAAGGCTGGTTCGGCGCCAGCTGTGGGCATGTGGTGTCGCGCACGGTACGCGACTCGGCGTTGTTGATGGATGTCAGCCACGGCCACGAGACGGGCAGCCCCTACTGGCTGGCACCTGAACACAGCAGCTTCGTCGAGCAGATGAACCGGGACCCGGGACGTCTGCGTATCGGCCTGGTCAGCGGCAATCTGACGGGCGTGCCTCTGGATCCTGACATTCAGCGGGTCCTCGATGAAACCGTGGCCTTGCTGTGCAAGCTGGGCCATGAGGTGGAGTCCGTAGCACTGCCGGTCGATGCCGGCCAACTGTTCAGTGCCCACGGCGCGGTGACCTCGACCGCGCTGCTGGCTGCGGTGACGGATCGTGAGACAGCGATGGGCCGCAGCATGGACGAAGACCACCTGGAGCCGATCAGCCGTCACATTCTGGCCAACGCTCGCAACACCTCGGCGGAAACACTGTTCCGTGCCCGACGTGCGTTCGAGCGTATCGGCCAGCAGATGGAGCTGATGCTGGGGCGTTTCGACCTGCTGCTATCGCCGGTCACCGCCAGCCTGACGCCAAGGCTTGAAGTGCTGAGCCTGCAGAATCGCTACGAGGATTACACCCGGGACATCGTCGGCAGCGTGGCCTACACCGTGCTGGCGAACGTCACCGGGCAGCCATCGATGTCGGTGCCGTCAGGTTTCGGTCGGGAGAACCTGCCCATCGGCATGATGTTTACCGCCGGGCTTTGTCGAGAGGGGCTGCTATTGAGCCTGGCACGGCAATTGGAAGTGTCCCGGCCCTGGGCGCATTTGCGCGCGTCGTTGTGAGTCCGTGGCAGGCATCGTCCACGGAGGACGATGCTTGTTGCGCCAGAAAAATTCTTGCGAGATTGCACCGATGAATACGCCACTCGGATCGTTCCGCCGGCACTACACCTTGTTCCTGTTGTTCGTTGTTTCCGCTGTCAACCTTGTCGACCGCCAGATCATGGGGGTGGTGATCGAGCCGATCAAACAGGAGTTCCACGCCACCGATACGCAGATGGGCCTGCTCACAGGCCTGGCGTTTGCCGTCGTCTACTGCGTGTGCTCCCTTGGCATGGGGCGTTATGCCGACCGCAACAATCGGCGCAACCTGATTGCCGGCTGCTGTGCGGTATGGAGCGTGATGACTGCCATGTGTGGCATGGCCACTGGCTTCTGGACCCTCGCGCTGGCCCGACTGGGCGTTGCCGTCGGCGAGTCAGGCAGTAGTGCGGCATCGATGTCGGTTATCGCAGACCTCTATCGTCCCGCCCAGCGTCCCAAGGCCATCAGCGTGTTCATGCTGGCCCCGCCGGTCGGCACCTTGCTCGGCCTTAGCGTCGGCGCCTGGATCACCTACTACTACGGCTGGCGCGAAGCATTCCTGTGGATGGCGATCCCGGGCCTGGTGGCTGCCGTGCTCCTGCGCCTGAGCGGCAGCGAGCCGCAGCGTGGGCATTGGGAGGCGTTTCACGGCGGCGTCGAGAGTGGTCAGGGCGAAAGCATCTGGAAGGTCATCGGGAATGCCTGTCGTTCGAAGCCGTATATCAGCATTGTCCTGGCGGGTGCCTTGCTGGCGTTTGCCGGATACGCCTTCGGTATCTGGAGCTCGGCGTTCCTGGTGCGCAGTCACGGCCTGTCGATCAAGGATGCCGGTGCCGTGATGGGGCTGGCGGCTGGGCCGGGGGCAATCATCGGCTCGCTGTCCAGCGGCTGGCTGACTGCGCACCTGGCCCGCCGCGACGTGCGCTGGCAGTTGGGCATTCCGGTCATTGGCGCGTTGCTGGCGATGCCGCTGGCGATCGCCTCGGTGCTGCTCCCCGCGACGGATCCCTGGACCCTGGGCAGCCTGGTGGTGCCACGTGCGGCACCGTTCATCTTCGGCATGTCGGTATTCGGCATGTGGTGGATGGCGCCCACCTACACCGCCGTGGCGCAGATGGTTGCGCCGGGGCGCCGCGCGACCCTGCTGGCGTTCTACAACTTCGGCATCATGGCCCTGGGTGCCGGGCTTGGCCCGCTGGTCACCGGCATGATCAGCGATGCCCTGACTCCAACCCTCGGTAGCGATGCCTTGCGCTGGGCGCTGGTGGTCAGTGCTGGAGCTTATGTACTGGCAGCGATCGTGCTGGTGCAGGCGTTGGGCAGTTATGCCCGCGGCTCCCAACCGGTGATGGAGCCGGTGGTCTCCGGTGATGGGCGGAAGGCTTCCTGCGCCTGACTGGCCAGGACATCCTGCGTGACGTCCAGATAGCACAAAGCCCCATTGCTGGGGCTTTGTGGGGTGTTTGGTGGAACCGGGGGGATTTGAACCCCCGTCCGCCAGTGCTCCGCTGTCGGTACTACATGCTTAGCCGTGTCTATTGAGTTAATCCGCAGCCGCCCGACGGGCAGGGTGCTTTGGACGAGTTGTGTAAGTTTTAGCCGCTTCGTCCACAACGTACTGCACGGCGATCCTGTTCTGTATGACAATCATTTCGGGTTTACAGGCATCCCCTGATGATTGCTGGAGCCGAAGCTACCAGAAGAGCGGGCTCGGCTGCTTACGCAGCGAGAGCGTAGCCCTCGTAGTTTTCGTCATTGGCAACTATAGAAAGTTGCAACAGTGGATTTACGAGTTCTGTTACCAACTCGGCATGCACCTAAAGTTTCACTACCGGCGTCGAATCCTAATCGGCCCCAATTTTTCAACTCTAAGCTGACGCCTTTTCAGGCGCGTAGGGCGGAGTATACGCCATCATCCGGGCGGCGTATACCGTCGCCCGGATGCTCTGGCTCACTCGCTGCCGCCACCCTTGGTGGTGTTCTGCAGGTCCTGCAGGGCCTTGGTGGTAAGGGCAATGCAGTCCTTGTCGTTGCCGGCGGTTTTTGCGGCCCGCGCATCTTCGGCCTGTTCCTTGACCGACTTGACCAGGTCTTCCGAGGTGGCTCCGAGGCTGGCCAGCTGATCGTCGATCTTCTGCAGGTTGGCGGTGCACAGGTCATCCGCCGCGAACACAGGGGAGGCAAGCAATGTGGCGGCCATGAACAGTCCGGTAATCGCAGTACGCTTCATGTGAATCTCCTTGGCTGAGAGGATGGCCCGGGGAACATCGGGCCTGATGGGTGGACTGCACCGTTCGCCAGGGAGTTCAGAGGAATGTTGCGACCGGTTGGCTTGCTTCCCAACCGGTCGTCGGGCGCGTCTCAGATTGCCCGCGGACGGGTCACCCGATCCACCAGGTAGACCAGCCCGTGGTAGTCGATCCCGGCATGGGTCGACAGGCCGATCTCGCAGGTGCGGCTGGTGGAGATGCCTTCCTCGCAGTACTGCACCGCGTCCTTCAGGCTGCGCAGCGAGTGGGCGTTGAGCTCCGGCGTGGTGAAACCCTTGTCGCCGGCGAAGCCGCAGCAGTGGATGCCTTCCGGGATCACCACCTGTTTGCTGCACAGGCGCGCCAGGTCGATCAGTGCCTGGCTTTCGCCGAGGTGCTGGGTGCTGCAGGTCACGTGCACGGCGATCGGTGCGTCCTGCGCGGTGAACTCCAGCTTGTCCAGCAGGTGCGTGCGGATGAAACGCACCGGGTCGTACAGGTCGAGACGGGTTTCTGCCAGGTCCTGGACCAGGCGCAAGGTGCAGGGGCTGGTGTCGCAGTAGATCGGGTCGAGGCCGCCGCGGCTGGCGTGGAGCAGGGCGCCGATCAGTTCCTGGCGCTTGTGCTCGGCCTGTTCGGCGTAGCCCTTGGAGGCGAACGGCTGGCCACAGCAGAGGCTGTCCTGGTTATCCGGGAATACCACCTGGTAGCCGGCCTTTTCCAGCAGGCCGCGGGTCTTGTCCAGCAGCGAGGTCTGCTCGCGATCACCCGCCGCGGGGCCCATCACCCGCGACACGCAGGCGGCCAGGTAGACCACTCGCGGCCGCGCGTCGTTGGCTGCGATGCTGGCGACCGGGTTCTTCAGCGGTTGCGGCATGGCCGGCGTCCACTGCGGCAAACGACCGTTGCTGGCCTTGCTCAGCGAGCGACTGATCTGCCCCAGGCGCGTTGCGCCAAGCAGGCGGTGCGCCCCGTTGGCGACCCGCAGGGTCAGGCGCGCACCACTCAATGCGGTATGGAAATTTTCGGCCAGCCAGTCGGCGGTCTTGCCGTGGTGGGCTGCCTGGCCGCGCAGCTTCTTCACCAGCTCGCCGGTGTTGATACCCACCGGGCAGCGTTGCGCGCACAGCCCGGTGGCGGCGCAGGTGTCGATGCCCTGGTACTGATAGTCGCGCTCCAGTGCCGAGGTGTCTTCGCCGGCGCGTTTTTTCGCCTGGATATCCCGCCACATGACGATGCGCTGGCGCGGGCTCAGGGTCAGTCCCTTGGACGGGCACACCGGCTCGCAGAAACCGCACTCGATGCACTTGTCGACGATCTCGTCTGCTGCCGGCAGCGGTTTCAGATTCTTCAGATGGATATCCGGGTCTTCGCTGAGCACCACATCCGGGTTGAGGATGCCGTTGGGGTCGAGCAGGCGCTTGAGCTTCCACATCAGCTCGTAGGCATCCCGGCCCCATTCCAGCTCGACGAACGGCGCCATGTTGCGCCCGGTGCCGTGCTCGGCCTTCAGGGAACCGCCGAATTCCACCGCGACCAATTGCGCCACGTCATCCATGAAGGCCTGGTAGCGCGCAACTTCGGTGGCGCTGTTGAAGCCCTGGGTGAAGACGAAGTGCAGGTTGCCTTCCAGCGCATGGCCGAAAATGATCGCTTCGTCGTAGCGGTGCTTGTCGAACAGCTGGATCAGGCGGTTGACGCCCTCGGCCAGTTGCTCGACCGGGAAGGTGACGTCTTCGATAATCACCGTGGTCCCGGTCTGACGTACCGCGCCGACGGCGGGGAAGGTGTCCTTGCGAATTTTCCACAGCAGGTTGTATACCGCCGGGTCCTCGCTGAAATCGACCTTCTGCTCCAGCGGGAACTCGGCGATGGACGCCATGATCTGCGCCAGTTGTTCGTGCAGCAGCGTCTGGCTGGCGGCGCGGGATTCGATGAGCAGGGCGCAGGCATTGTCCGACAGGCCTTTCACCCATTCCGGCATGCCCGGCTTGTCCTGCACCGAGCGCAGGCTGCGGCGGTCCAGCAGCTCCACGGCGGACACCGGTTGCTGCTTGAGCACGGTCACCGCGCGGCAGCAGCTTTCCACCGTGGGGAAGACGATCAGCGCCGAGGCCTTGTGCGGGTGGTCGGGGACGGTGTCGTAGGTCACTGCACTGATAAAACCGAGGGTGCCTTCGGAGCCGACCAGCAGGTGTTGCAGGATGTCGAGCGGCTGGTCGTAGTCCACCAGTGCATTCAAGGACAGGCCGGTGGTGTTCTTCAGTCGGTACTTGTGCCGGATGCGCTCAGCCAGCGCGGTGTTGGCGCGGGTCTCGCGACCGAGTCGGGCGAGTTCTTCCAGCAGGCCGGTGTGGCTGCTTTCGAAGGCGCTCACGCTAGCCGGATCTTCACTGTCCAGGCGCGTGCCATCGGCCAGCACCAGGCGCAGGCCGGCCAGGGTGTGGTAGGTGTTCTGCGCGGTGCCGCAGCACATGCCGCTGGCGTTGTTGGCGACGATGCCGCCGATCTTGCAGGCGTTGATCGAGGCCGGGTCGGGGCCGATCTTGCGTCCGAACGGCGCCAGCCAGGCGTTGGCCTGGGCGCCGATCACGCCGGGCTGCAGGCGAATCTGCTCGCCTTGGCCGCGGATCTCGCGGCCGTTCCAGTTGTCGCCGAGGACGATCAGTACCGAGTCGCTGATGGCCTGGCCGGACAGGCTGGTGCCGGCGGCGCGGAAGGTCACCGGGACGCGCTCGCGTTGGGCGAGCTGGATCAGGCCGACCACTTCGTCTTCGGATTCGACGCGCACCACCAGCTTGGGAATCAGCCGGTAGAAGCTGGCGTCGGTGCCGAAGGCCAGGGTCGAGGTGGGATCGTCGAAGCGGCGGTCGGCGGGGATCAGGCGCTCGGCATCGCGGAGGAATGCGGCGGGCAGGCTCATGCAGGCTCCTCGCGGGGTCGCGGCGTCTGGCGCGCCGCGTGCCCCGGTCAATCAGGCGGTAGGGTGAGGCGGGCGCGCTCAGGCGCCCAGTTCGCGGACCAGCGAATCGCGAGTGATCTCGCTGATCGACTTGGCGCCGGTGAGCACCATGGCGACGCGCATTTCCTTTTCGAACAGCTCCAGCAGGTTCTTCACCCCGGCTTCGCCGTGGGTCGCCAGGGCGTAGAGGAAGGCGCGGCCGATCAGCACGGTGTCGGCGCCGAGGGCGATCATGCGCACCACGTCGAGGCCGCTGCGGATGCCGGAGTCGGCGAGGATCTTCAGGTCGCCCTTCACCGCGTCGGCGATCGCCGGCAGGGCGCGGGCGCTGGACAGCACGCCGTCGAGCTGGCGGCCGCCGTGGTTGGAGACGACGATGCCGTCGGCGCCGAACTTCACGGCGTCCTTCGCATCCTCGGGATCGAGGATGCCCTTGATGACCATCGGGCCATCCCAGAATTCACGAATCCATTCCAGGTCTTTCCAGGAGATGGACGGGTCGAAGTTGGCCCCCAGCCAGCCGATGTAGTCGGCCAGGCCGGTGGGGTTGCCGCGGTATTTGGAAATGTTGCCGAGGTCGTGGGGACGGCCCAGAAGGCCGACGTCCAGGGCCCATTGCGGGTGGGTCATGGCTTGCCAGACGCGACGCAGCGGCGCGTTCGGGCCGCTCATGCCGGAGTGGGCGTCGCGGTAGCGGGCGCCGGGTACCGGCATGTCGACGGTGAACACCAGGGTGGTGACGCCGGCGGCCTTGGCCCGTTCCAGGGCGTTGCGCATGAAACCGCGGTCTTTCAGGACGTAGAGCTGGAACCACATCGGCCGGTCGATGGCCGGCGCGACTTCCTCGATCGGGCACACCGACACCGTGGACAGGGTGAACGGAATGCCTTTCGCCGCCGCCGCACGCGCGGCCTGCACTTCGCCGCGCCGGGCGTACATGCCGGTCAGGCCGACCGGGGCCAGGGCCACGGGCATGCTCAGGGTTTCGTTGAACAACTTCGTTTCGAGGCTCAGCTCGGACATGTTCTTCAACACGCGCTGGCGCAGGGCGATCCCGGCCAGGTCTTCGACGTTGTGGCGCAGGGTGTGCTCGGCGTAGGCGCCACCGTCGGCATAGTGGAACAGGAACGGCGGCAGCTTGCGTTGGGCCGCAGCGCGATAGTCGGTGGAGGCAGAAATGATCATGGGATCTCGCAGCTATTTGTGTGAGAAGGCAACTGCCGGGCGCTTCGGAAAAGCGCCCGGCCCCTGTCACTTTAGTGAACCAGCATGCCGGTCAGCCAATACGCCTGGATCAGGGTGATCAGGCCGACGATGGTGGCGAAGAACAGGCTGTGCTTGAGGGTGAAGCGGAACAGGTCCGATTCCTTGCCGACCAGGCCAGTGGCGGCGCAGGCCACGGCGATGGATTGTGGCGAGATCATCTTGCCGGTCACGCCGCCGCTGGTGTTGGCTGCGACCAGCAGGGTGTCGTTGACCCCGATCTGGTGGGCGGTGGTGGCCTGCAGCGAGCTGAACAGGGCATTGGACGAGGTGTCCGAGCCGGTCAGGAACACGCCCAGCCAGCCGAGGAACGGCGAGAAGAACGGGAACGCGGCGCCGGTGCCGGCCAGGACCAGGGCCATGGTCGACGACATGCCCGAGTAGTTGGTGACGAAGGCGAACGCCAGGACCATGCCGATGGACAGGATCGGCCAGCGCAGCTCGTAGAAGGTCTCTTTCAAAGTGGTCAGACCAGTTTTGAGGTTGATCTTCAGGACCACCATCGAGATCAGCGCGGACAGGAAGATCGCGGTGCCGGTGGCGGAAATCGGGTCGAGCTTGAACACCGCCGGAATCGGCGTCGGGTTGGCGACGATCGGCGCGCTCTTGATCACCAGTTGGTCCAGGTGCGGGATGGCGAAGTTGAACACCCAGTTGTACATGGCACCGCCGCTGGCGAACGCGGCCTTGAACGGTTTCAGGGTCCAGATGGTGACCAGCACGGTGAGGACCAGGAATGGCGACCAGGCTTTGAAGATCTCGCCGAAGCTGTACGGGGTCGGCTGGCTGCCACCCTTGACCACGGCGGCGCCGACGCTGGCGGTCGCGGTGGTGAAGGAGTTCTTCGGCTGCCAGACCTTGAGGAACAGGGTCAGGGAAATCAGCGAGGCCAGGGCCGAGGTGATGTCCGGCAGTTCAGGGCCGATGAAGTTCGAGGTGAAGTACTGGGTGACGGCGAAGCTCAGGCCGGCGACCAGCGCGGCAGGCCAGGTCTCCTTCACGCCTTTCAGGCCGTCCATCATGAACACCAGCCAGAACGGTACGAACAGAGACAGCAGCGGCAGCTGGCGACCGGTCATGGCGCCGATGTGGAAGGCGTCGATGCCGGTGACCTGGCCGGCCACGATGATCGGGATGCCCAGCGCGCCGAAGGCGACCGGCGCGGTATTGGCGATCAGGCACAGGCCGGCGGCGTACAGCGGGTTGAAGCCCAGGCCGACGAGCAGGGCGGCGGTAATGGCGACAGGCGCACCGAAACCGGCCGCACCTTCGAGGAAGGCACCGAAGCAGAAGCCGATCAGCAGGACCTGCAGGCGCTGGTCGTCGGTGATCGACAGCACCGAGCTGCGGATCACTTCGAACTGGCCGCTCTTGACCGTCAGTTTGTAGAGGAATACCGCAGCGACGATGATCCAGGCGATGGGCCACAGGCCATAGGCAAAACCGTAGCCGGCAGCGGCGAAGGCCATGTCGGCAGGCATCTGGAAGGCGAAGATCGCCACCAGGATCGACAGGGCCAGGGTGATGCTGCCCGCGATGTGTCCCTTGAGTCGGAACACGGCCAGCGCCAGGAAGAAGAAGACGATTGGAATGACCGCCGCCAGGGCGGACAGGCCAAGACTACCAAGCGGACTATAGAGTTGTTGCCAGGTTTGCATGTGGGATGGCCCCTAATTGTTGTTGGTAAGGCACTGGCATTGGTTAATTGGTAAGACCAATTTACAATGTCGAGGCGCTAGGTTAAAAGCCTCCCTGTGGGTGTGTCAATTTGTCCCCGCAAAACTTTCGTCGAAGGGTGTGGGACGGCTGTAACTGAGTGGTCAGGAAACTTGCCAACTGATGGGTGTGGCGAGGGGCTGGATGCGCCAGAATAGGCGGCCCCGAACTGACTCGGGATTGTGGAGAGCACGTGATGGTTTTCGATCAGGTCCGCCAGCGCCGTTTGTCCGACGACATCGTCGAGCGGCTGGAAGGGATGATTCTTGAGGGCACCTTGACCGCTGGCGAACGTCTGCCGGCGGAGCGGGCGCTGGCTGAACAGTTCGGCGTTTCGCGGCCATCGCTGCGCGAGGCGATCCAGAAGCTGGTGGCCAAGGGCATGCTGGTCAGTCGCCAGGGCGGCGGCAACTACGTGGCCGAGGCGCTGGGTACGACCTTCAGCGATCCGTTGCTGCAACTGCTCGAAAGCAATCCGGAGGCCCAGCGCGACCTGCTGGAGTTTCGCCACACCCTGGAGGCGTCATGCGCCTATTACGCGGCGATGCGCGCGACGGATGTCGATCGCGAGCGGCTCAAGGCGGCGTTCGACACGCTGCAGGACTGCTACACCCGCAACGACGAAGTGAGCCGGGCCGAGGAGGGCGCTGCTGATGCGCGCTTCCACCTGGCGATTGCCGAGGCCAGTCATAACGCGGTGTTGCTGCATACCATCCGTGGGCTGTTCGATCTGCTCAAGCGCAACGTGGTGACCAATATCGGCGGCATGTACAAGCAGCGTGCGGAAACCCGCGACATGCTGATCAGTCAGCACCGTGATCTTTATCTGGCGATCGTCGAAGGGCGTGCGCAGGATGCGCGGGAGGTGTCGAGCCGGCACATTCTGTATGTGCAGGAGGTGCTGGAGGAGGTACGGCAGGAAGTGCAGCGGGTGGCACGGGCGGAGCGGCGCAAGGGGCGCTGAGCTTGTGTTGCTGCTGATGGCCTCATCGCTGGCAAGCCAGCTCCCACAGGGTTCGCGGCGCATGCGTTCCTTGTGGGAAGGCCATCGAGGATACAGAAAGAACTAGTCTTCCCGGCCCTTGTTGCGCACAGCACGTTGCAGTTCGCGATTGGAATCCCGCTCACGCTCGGTATCGCGCTTGTCGTATTCCTTCTTGCCCTTGCCCAAAGCGATTTCGCACTTGATCAAGTGCTTGCTCCAGTACATGGACAACGCGACGCAGGTATAACCCTTCTGCTGCACGCCAACGAACAGGCGCTCCAGCTCGCGGCGATTGAGCAGCAGCTTGCGGGTGCGGGTCGGGTCGGCGATGACGTGGGTACTGGCGGTCGTCAGCGGAGTGATGTGGCTGCCCATCAGCCAGGCTTCACCGTCCTTGAGCAGCACGTAGCTGTCCACCAGGTGGGCCTTGCCGGCACGCAGGCTTTTTACTTCCCAACCGGACAGGACCAGTCCGGCCTCGAATTTGTGTTCGATGAAGTAATCGTGTCGCGCTTTCTTGTTCTGCGCGATGGTCCCTGTCGGATGTTTCTTTTGTTTGGCCATAGGGGCGGCATTATAGGCAGTCGTCGCGTCGGCGGCTACGGGGTCCTGTGTGCTTGAGCCATCGAGATGAATCCCGGACAATGCGCGGATTTTTCACAGTGAACCTGTTGTCGCTTGCTATGTGGCAATCGGCCAGTTGCTAGGCGTCCTATTCTTTGTTCTAGTGTCGCCGCTTCATTTTTTCGCTCAGTTTTGGACATGACGCCTGGATGACTACCCATATTCAACGGTCGGCCCTGCTGCCTTATCCCGCTCAGGCACTCTACGATCTGGTCAACGACGTAAAGCGCTATCCGGAATTCCTGCCGTGGTGCTCGGGCAGCACGGTGCTGGAAGAGAGCGGGACTCACATGCGTGCCAAGGTGGAAGTGGCGAAGGGCGGCATCAGCCAGCATTTCGTCACGCGCAACGTGCTGGTGCCGGGACAGTCGATCGAGATGAATCTTGAGGAAGGCCCGTTCAGCCAGTTGCATGGCCTGTGGGTATTCAAGCCGCTGGGCGCGAAGGCCTGCAAGATCAGCCTGGACCTGTCGTTCGAGTATTCCGGTGCCTTGGTGAAGGCGACCTTGGGGCCGTTGTTCAATCAGGCTGCGAATACCTTGGTCGACGCGTTTTGCCAGCGGGCCAAGCAGCTCAACGGGTGACTTGGCGACAGGCACAAAAAAGCCCGAACATGTTCGGGCTTTTTATTGCGTGCAGCGAAGTTACTCGGTGCGCAGTGGTTCCTGGACCGGGACCGGCATGACTTCGATGGTATCGACGTCGCGCTGGATCTTGTCTTCCAGCGAGCCCGGGCGGGCAGGCTTGTCTTGCTTGAACGGCTGGGCCTGTTTTTGCTCTGGCTGGCTGACGGTGGTGCCGCTTTCGTTACCAAGAATTTCCTGGTCGCGGCTTACGCCCGGCATGAAGTCGCCAGAGAGGCTGGCCAGTTGGTCGTTCTCGTTGAAGAAGATGCTGATGCGTTCCTGCTGACGCTCACCGCCACCGGGCTGCAGGCTGTACAGATAGTCCCAGCGATTGGTGTGGAAAGTATCCTGGATCAGCGGGTTGCCCATGATAAACCTTACTTGCCGGCGGGTCATTCCGGGGCGCAATTGGTCTATCATGTCTTGCGTTACGACATTGCCCTGCTGGATGTCGATTTTGTAAACCCCGGGAAACGAGCAACCGGCGAGTGCGAGCAGTCCCACGAGGGTGAGGCTGGTTAGCAAGAGCTTGGTGTTTTGCATCGGTGGGCGACTTCCACTATCTTGGCTGGACAACGTAAACCCCGATCATACCCGTATTCAGAGAAGCTGCGAAGCAGCATCGGCGAGAAAGCTGACCATGGTTGAAAATAGCGAACTGCGCAAAGCCGGTCTCAAGGTAACCCTGCCTCGAGTCAAGATCCTACAGATGCTCGACTCCACCGAGCAGCGCCACATGAGCGCTGAAGATGTCTACAAGGCATTGATGGAAGCTGGAGAAGATGTCGGCCTGGCCACGGTCTACCGTGTCCTGACCCAGTTCGAGGCGGCTGGCCTGGTCGTGCGTCATAACTTCGACGGCGGTCATGCGGTCTTCGAGCTGGCCGACGGCGGCCACCACGACCATATGGTCAACGTGGATTCCGGTGAGGTGATCGAGTTCTTCGATCCCGAAATCGAGAAGCGCCAGAAGGAAATCGTCGCCCAGCACGGTTACGAGCTGGTCGATCACAATCTGGTGCTGTACGTCCGCAAGAAGAAGTAACAACTTGCGGTAGAAACAAAGAAGGCGACCCTCGGGTCGCCTTCTTTGTTTCCGGGTAATCAACCCTTGCTCGTCACCACCATCTTTTTCGCATGGGCCAGGGATTCCTTGGTCAGGTCGATGCCGCCGAGCATCCGCGCCACTTCTTCGACCCGCTCGCGCTTGCCCAGGCTGGCGACTGCCGTGTGGGTCGCATCGCTGTTGCGCACCTTGTGCACGAACAGGTGGTGGTGACCCTGCGCCGCAACTTGTGGCAGGTGAGTAACGGTCAGGACCTGCCCGCGTTCGCCGAGGCGGCGCAGCAACTGGCCAACGATTTCCGCAGTGGGGCCGCCGATGCCTACGTCCACCTCGTCGAAGACCAGGGTCGGGATGCGCGAGGTCTGCGCGGTGATCACCTGGATCGCCAGGCTGATCCGTGACAGCTCGCCGCCCGAGGCTACTTTCGCCAGCCCTTTCAGCGGCTGGCCCGGGTTGGCGCTGACCAGCAGTTCCACGTGCTCCAGACCATTGGGATGCAGCTCCTTGTCGCTGACGGGGCGCAGTTCGATGCAGAAGCGCCCGCCCGGCATGCCCAGGCGCTGGATTTCCTGCTCCACTGCAGCGGCCAGTTGGGTCGCCGCGGTCTGGCGCAGGGCACTGAGCTCGCTGGCCTTCTCCTGATAATGACGGGCGTAGGCCTTGAGTTCTTCTTCCAGGCGTTCGATGGATTCGTCGTTGGCGTTCAGGCTTTCCAGCTCCTCGCCTAGGCGCTGTTGCAGTGGAGTCAGTTCGCTGGGGTGGACACGGTGCTTGCGAGCCAGGGTGTACAGGGTGTCGAGGCGTTCTTCCAGTTGCTGCAGGCGCATCGGGTCGGCATCGAAGTTGTCGAGGAAGCGGTTGAGTTCGCCCACGGCTTCCTCGACCTGGATCTGCGCGCTGGCGATCAGATTTACTGCTTCGCCCAGGGCGCGTGGTGCGTTCTGGACCGCGGTCAGGCGGTTTAGGCTGGCGGTCAGGGCACTGAGTACGTTGCCCGAATCGCTCTCGCTGCAATGGTCGATCACCTGACGGCAGATGCCGAACAGTGCCTCGGCATTGGTCAGGTTCTTGTGTTCCTGTTCCAGTTGCTCAAGCTCGTTCTCGCCCAGACCGAGGTTGTCCAGTTCTTCCAGCTGATAGCTGAGTAGCTGGTGGCGTGCGCGTTGTTCGTCGCCGGAGTTGTACAGCCGGTCCAGCTCGGTCCGAATCTGCCGCCAGCGTTGCGCGGCCAGTTGTACTTGACGCGCGAGGTCGGTGGCGCCGGCGTATTCGTCGAGCAGGCGGCGGTGGGTGTCGGTCTTCAGTAGCGACTGGTGCTCGTGCTGGCTGTGGATGTCGATCAGCAGTTCGCCGACTGCCTTGAGGTCGCCAAGCGGGCAGGGCGTGCCGTTGATATAGCCGCGGCTGCGACCTTCGGCGGTAATCACCCGGCGCAGGATGCACGGGCCGTCACTGTCCAGGTCGCGTTCGGCCAGCCAGGTACGGGCCTCGGGAATATCGCCGAGGTCGAAGGTGGCGAGGATGTCCGCCTTGTCCGCGCCGGGGCGCACCACGCCGCTATCGGCACGATCGCCAAGGGTCAGGCCGAGAGCGTCGAGCATGATCGACTTGCCGGCCCCGGTTTCTCCGGTGATCACGCTCATGCCGCGGGCGAGTTCGAGATCGAGGTGCTCGACGATGGCGTAGTTGTGGATGGACAGGTGCACCAGCATGCGGGCGGCTCCCAGAAAAAAGGTCTGGTTATTTATACAGTGTTTTGCTTTTTTCTGACAATGCCCGCCCTTAGTCCGATTCGCTCGGCGAGATCGGTTTTTGATCGCGGACAGTTATGTCTGGCGCACATTGATGTTCAATCGCCCTTGAAGCCTCTGTTTGCGCCCCCATATAGGCCGGCAGATGCGCGAGTCGAGCTCGCTGACGACATTGAGAGGAGATAATTCATGGCTGATGAGCAGAAGCTGGACGAACAGAATCCGAACGTCGAGAAAACCGCCGAAGCCGGCACTGAGGAACTGGTAGCACGCGTGCAACTGCTCGAAGAGCAGGTGGCCGCCGCCCAGGACCAGGCCCTGCGTACCGCAGCCGACCTGCAGAACGTGCGCCGTCGCGCCGAACAGGACGTGGAAAAGGCGCACAAATTCGCCCTGGAGAAGTTCGCTGGCGATCTTCTCCCGGTCATCGACAGCCTGGAGCGCGGCCTGGAGCTGTCCAGCGCGGACGATGAAAGCATTCGCCCGATGCGCGAAGGCATCGAACTGACACTGAAAATGTTCCAGGACACCCTCAAGCGCTTCAATCTCGAAGCCATCGATCCGCACGGCGAACCGTTCAACGCCGAACTGCACCAGGCGATGGCCATGCAGGAAAGCGCCGAGGTCGAGCCGAACAGCGTGCTCAAGGTGTTCCAGAAGGGCTACCAGCTCAACGGGCGCCTGCTGCGCCCGGCCATGGTCGTGGTCAGCAAGTCGCCAGCTCCTGTTTCGCCTTCGATCGACGAGAAGGCTTGAAATTAGCCGGCTGACCCCCATCTAGGTGTCAAGCGTTTAAGTGCTACCGCAGTTGGCAACCACCGCTGCGGCAACCAAATCCAAAGTTTCGGGAGAGTTAACATGGGCAAAATCATCGGTATCGACCTGGGGACCACCAACTCCTGCGTCTCCATTCTGGAAAACGGCAACGTCAAGGTGATCGAGAACGCCGAAGGCGCTCGCACCACGCCATCGATCATCGCCTACGCCAACGACGGCGAGATCCTGGTTGGCCAGTCGGCCAAGCGCCAGGCCGTCACCAACCCGCACAACACCCTGTACGCGGTAAAACGTCTGATCGGCCGTCGCTTCGAAGAAGATGTCGTGCAGAAAGACATCCAGATGGTTCCGTACAAGATCGTCAAGGCTGACAACAGCGACGCCTGGGTCGAAGTCAACGGCCAGAAAATGGCTCCGCCGCAAATCAGCGCCGAAGTCCTGAAGAAAATGAAGAAAACTGCCGAAGACTACCTCGGCGAAGCGGTGACCGAAGCGGTCATCACCGTACCTGCGTACTTCAACGACAGCCAGCGCCAGGCGACCAAGGACGCCGGTCGTATCGCCGGTCTGGACGTCAAGCGCATCATCAACGAGCCGACCGCCGCTGCACTGGCCTACGGCATGGACAAGGCCAAGGGCGACCACACCGTGATCGTCTATGACCTGGGTGGTGGTACTTTCGACGTCTCCGTGATCGAGATCGCCGAAGTCGATGGCGAGCACCAGTTCGAAGTACTGGCCACCAACGGTGACACCTTCCTCGGTGGCGAGGACTTCGACATTCGCCTGATCGACTACCTCGTCGACGAATTCAAGAAAGAAACCGGCATGAACCTGAAGGGCGATCCCCTGGCCATGCAGCGTCTGAAAGAAGCCGCTGAAAAAGCCAAGATCGAGCTGTCCTCCAGTCAGCAGACCGACGTCAACCTGCCGTACATCACTGCTGATGCAACCGGTCCGAAGCACCTGAACGTGAAGATCTCCCGCGCCAAGCTGGAGTCGCTGGTAGAAGACCTGGTTCAGCGCACCATCGAGCCTTGCCGTATCGCCATGAAGGACGCCGGTATCGACGTCAGCAAGATCGACGACGTGATCCTGGTCGGTGGCCAGACCCGTATGCCGCTGGTACAGAAAACCGTTGCCGACTTCTTCGGCAAGGAAGCGCGCAAGGACGTCAACCCGGACGAAGCCGTGGCCATGGGTGCTGCCATCCAGGGCGCCGTTCTGGCCGGTGACGTGAAGGACGTGCTGCTGCTCGACGTCAGCCCGCTGACCCTGGGTATCGAAACGATGGGTGGTGTGATGACCGCGCTGATCGAGAAGAACACCACCATCCCGACCAAGAAGTCGCAAGTGTTCTCGACCGCCGACGACAACCAGAGCGCCGTGACCATTCACGTGCTGCAGGGCGAGCGCAAGCAAGCCGCGCAGAACAAGTCCCTGGGCAAGTTCGACCTGGCCGAGATTCCACCAGCGCCACGTGGTGTTCCACAGATCGAGGTTACCTTCGACATCGACGCCAACGGCATCCTGCACGTCGGCGCGAAGGACAAGGCCACTGGCAAGCAGCAGTCCATCGTGATCAAGGCCAACTCCGGTCTGTCCGAGGAAGAAATCCAGCAGATGGTCCGCGACGCGGAAGTCAACGCCGAGGAAGACCGCAAGTTCGAAGAGCTGGCCGCTGCCCGCAACCAGGGTGACGCGCTGGTCCACTCGACTCGCAAGATGGTCGCCGACGCGGGTGACAAGGTGACCGCTGACGAGAAGACCGCCATCGAAGCCGCCGTTACCGCACTGGAAGCCGCGGTCAAGGGCGACGACAAGGCTGCCATCGAAGCGAAGATCGAAGAGCTGTCCAAGGTCTCCGCTCCGGTTGCCCAGAAGATGTACGCCGAGCAGGCCGAGAAGCCGGAAGCGGGCGCCCAGGCGCAGCAGGCTGACGATGCCAAGCACGACGACGTCGTCGATGCCGAGTTCGAAGAAGTCAAAGACAACAAGTAATTGTTGCTCGTTGTCGGCCGGTTGACTGATGTTTGACGTTGACTGGTAGGATGTCGCCGCGCGGGGGCTTGCTCCCGCGTTGGCGTGTCTGGAATACCCGAATTTTTTCCAGCACTGGTCCTGTTGCCGGTGCTGACGGCACAGCGCGGATGCGCAGAGGTTTGCCGAACGTCCTCAAGAGTGCAAAGAACCATGGCGAAGCGTGACTACTACGAGGTTCTGGGAGTCGAGCGAGGCGCGAGCGAGGCCGACCTGAAGAAGGCCTATCGTCGTCTGGCGATGAAGCATCACCCGGACCGTAACCCCGACAACAAAGAGTCGGAAGAGCTGTTCAAGGAAGCCAACGAGGCTTACGAAGTGCTCTCCGATACCAGCAAGCGCACGGCGTACGACCAGTACGGCCATGCCGGCGTCGACCCGAGCATGGGTGGCGGCGGTGCCGGGTTCGGCGGCGCCAACTTCTCCGATATCTTCGGTGATGTGTTCAGCGATTTCTTCGGTGGCGGTCGTGGCGGTTCCCGCGGCGGTGCCCAGCGTGGCAGCGATCTGCGCTACACCCTGGAGCTGAACCTGGAAGAAGCAGTGCGCGGCACCACGGTCAACATCCGTGTGCCGACGCTGGTCAACTGCAAGCCGTGTGATGGCTCGGGTGCGAAGAAAGGCTCCTCGCCGGCGACCTGCCCGACCTGCGGCGGCATCGGCCAGGTTCGCATGCAGCAAGGTTTCTTCTCGGTGCAGCAGACCTGCCCGCGTTGCCAGGGGCAAGGCAAGATCATCACCGACCCATGCGACTCCTGCCACGGCGAAGGCCGCATCGAAGAGTACAAGACGCTGTCGGTGAAGGTGCCGGCTGGCGTCGATACCGGCGACCGCATCCGCCTTTCCGGCGAGGGCGAGGCTGGCACCCAGGGAGGTCCGACCGGCGACCTGTACGTGGTGATCAACGTGCGCGAGCACCCGATCTTCCAGCGCGACGGCAAGCACCTGTACTGCGAAGTACCGATCAGCTACACCGACGCTGCCCTGGGTGGCGAGCTGGAAGTGCCGACCCTCGATGGCCGGGTCAAGCTGAAGATTCCGGAAGGCACCCAGACCGGCAAGCAGTTCCGTCTGCGCGGCAAGGGCGTTGCTCCGGTGCGTGGCGGCGGTGCTGGCGACCTGATGTGCCGCGTTGCGGTGGAGACTCCGGTCAACCTGAGTCGTCGCCAGCGCGAGCTGCTCGAAGAACTGCGTGCTTCCCTGGAAGGCGACAGTTCCCATTCGCCCAAGGCCAGTGGTTGGTTCGAGGGTGTGAAACGCTTCTTCGGCGATCTGTAAAAGGAACGGGACATGCGACGTATTGCGGTAATGGGCGCGGCAGGGCGCATGGGCAAGACGCTGGTCGAGGCGATCCAGCAAGCACCGGGTGCAGGCCTGACGGCGGCGGTGGATCGTCCCGACAGCACCCTGGTAGGTGCTGACGCTGGTGAGCTGGCCGCACTGGGCCGGATCGGCGTACCGATTTCGGACGATCTGGCGAAAGTGGCGGAAGAGTTCGACGTGCTGATCGACTTCACCCATCCGTCGGTGACCCTGAAGAACCTGGCGTTCTGCCGCAAGGCGGGCAAGGCCATGGTCATTGGCACTACCGGCTTCTCTCCCGAGGAGAAGCAGTTGCTGGTGGAGGCGGGCAAGGAAATCCCGATCGTCTTCGCTGCCAACTTCAGTGTTGGCGTCAACCTCTGTCTGAAGCTGCTGGATACCGCCGCCCGCGTGCTGGCTGACGATGTGGACATCGAGATCATCGAGGCCCACCACCGGCACAAGGTCGATGCGCCGTCCGGTACTGCCCTGCGCATGGGCGAGGTGGTTGCCTCGGCGCTGGGGCGTGATCTGCGCGAAGTGGCCGTCTACGGTCGCGAGGGCCAGACTGGCGCCCGTGATCGCCAGACCATTGGTTTCGCCACCGTGCGTGCCGGTGACGTGGTCGGCGACCATACCGTGCTGTTCGCCGCCGAGGGCGAGCGGGTCGAGATCACCCACAAGGCGTCGAGCCGCATGACCTTTGCCAAGGGCGCGGTGCGCGCGGCAATGTGGCTGGATGGTCGCGACGCTGGCCTGTACGATATGCAGGACGTGCTCGAACTGCATTGATCCACAAGCAGAAGGGGCCGGTCGCGAGACCTGCTCCTTTCTGCAATCCCGCCTCAAGATGCGCCCTGTCGCATTCCTGCGCCTTTCAGACACATCAGTGGTAGACCAAAAAAGCGTTTTTCTGTAAGCTACAGCTTTAGTGTGTCCACTAAAAGCGCGCAGATAATTCGACGAAGAAAGCGGGGTGACGTGTCTATACGTCATTCCGCTTTTTTGCAACCTGCGATCGCCCCTTCAGGCTTGATTTACGGGAGGTCTTCTTGACTAAGCCAGCCATACTCGCCCTTGCCGATGGCAGCATTTTTCGCGGTGAAGCCATTGGAGCCGACGGTCAGACCGTTGGTGAGGTGGTGTTCAACACCGCAATGACCGGCTATCAGGAAATCCTGACTGACCCTTCGTACTCGCAACAGATCGTTACCCTGACTTACCCACACATCGGCAACACCGGTACCACTCCGGAAGATGCCGAATCCGACCGCGTCTGGTCGGCCGGCCTGGTCATCCGCGACCTGCCGCTGATTGCCAGCAACTGGCGTAACACCCTGTCCCTGAGCGACTACCTGAAAGCCAACAATGTCGTGGCGATCGCCGGTATCGATACCCGTCGCCTGACCCGCATCCTGCGTGAAAAGGGCGCGCAGAACGGCTGCATCCTTGCCGGTGACGACATCAGCGAAGAAGCCGCCATCGCCGCCGCCCGCGGTTTCCCGGGCCTGAAGGGCATGGACCTGGCTAAGGTGGTCAGCACCAAGACTTCCTACGAATGGCGCTCCAGCGTCTGGGAACTGAAGACCGACAGCCATCCGACCATCGAAGCCGCCGACCTGCCGTACCACGTCGTCGCCTACGACTACGGCGTCAAGCTGAACATCCTGCGCATGCTGGTCGCCCGTGGCTGCCGCCTGACCGTGGTGCCGGCGCAGACCCCGGCCAGCGAAGTCCTCGCCCTCAATCCTGACGGCGTGTTCCTGTCCAACGGCCCTGGCGACCCGGAGCCTTGCGACTACGCGATCCAGGCGATCAAGGACATCCTCGAAACCGAGATCCCGGTCTTCGGCATCTGCCTCGGTCACCAACTGCTGGCCCTGGCCTCCGGCGCCAAGACCGTGAAGATGGGCCACGGCCACCACGGTGCCAACCACCCGGTCCAGGACCTGGATACCGGCGTGGTGGTGATCACCAGCCAGAACCACGGTTTCGCCGTCGACGAAGCGACCTTGCCGAGCAACGTCCGCGCCATACACAAGTCGCTGTTCGACGGTACCCTGCAGGGCATCGAGCGCACCGACAAGAGCGCGTTCAGCTTCCAGGGCCACCCTGAAGCCAGCCCTGGCCCGACCGATGTCGCGCCACTGTTCGATCGCTTCATCGATGCCATGGCCAAGCGCCGCTAAGCATCCCTGCGAGAAGGCCCTGAGCCGGTACCACCCGGTTCAGGCGCGCCTGACCAAGATTGTTCAAGACGGCTTGCCGACTGACCTGCGGATTTGAGTGACAACCATGCCAAAACGTACAGACATTAAAAGCATCCTGATTCTCGGCGCCGGCCCGATCGTGATCGGCCAGGCCTGCGAATTCGACTACTCCGGCGCCCAGGCCTGCAAGGCCCTGCGTGAGGAAGGTTTCCGCGTCATCCTGGTGAACTCCAACCCGGCCACCATCATGACCGACCCGGCCATGGCCGACGCCACCTACATCGAGCCGATCAAGTGGCAGTCGGTAGCCAAGATCATCGAGAAAGAGCGTCCGGACGCACTGCTGCCGACCATGGGCGGCCAGACCGCACTGAACTGCGCCCTGGACCTGGAGCGCGAAGGCGTTCTGGAGAAGTTCGGCGTGGAAATGATCGGCGCCAACGCCGACACCATCGACAAGGCTGAAGACCGCTCGCGCTTCGACAAGGCAATGAAGGCCATCGGCCTGGAATGCCCGCGTTCCGGTATCGCCCACAGCATGGAAGAGGCCAACGCGGTCCTCGAGAAGCTGGGCTTCCCGTGCATCATCCGTCCGTCCTTCACCATGGGCGGCACCGGCGGCGGCATCGCCTACAACCGTGAAGAGTTCGAAGAGATCTGCGCCCGTGGTCTGGACCTGTCGCCGACCAAGGAACTGCTGATCGACGAATCGCTGATCGGCTGGAAAGAGTACGAGATGGAAGTGGTCCGCGACAAAAAGGACAACTGCATCATCGTCTGCTCCATCGAGAACTTCGACCCGATGGGCGTGCACACCGGTGACTCGATCACCGTCGCACCGGCACAGACCCTGACCGACAAGGAATACCAGATCATGCGCAACGCCTCCCTGGCGGTGCTGCGCGAGATCGGGGTCGAGACCGGCGGTTCCAACGTCCAGTTCGGCATCTGCCCGGACACCGGTCGCATGGTCGTGATCGAGATGAACCCGCGGGTATCCCGTTCCTCTGCCCTGGCTTCGAAGGCCACCGGCTTCCCGATCGCCAAGATCGCCGCCAAGCTGGCCGTCGGCTACACCCTCGACGAACTGCAGAACGACATCACCGGCGGTCGTACCCCGGCGTCCTTCGAACCGTCGATCGACTACGTCGTCACCAAGCTGCCGCGCTTCGCCTTCGAGAAATTCCCGAAAGCCGACGCCCGCCTGACCACCCAGATGAAGTCCGTGGGTGAAGTCATGGCCATCGGCCGGACCTTCCAGGAGTCCCTGCAGAAAGCCCTGCGCGGCCTGGAAGTCGGTGTTTGCGGCCTCGACCCCAAAGTCGACCTGGCCAACCCGGAAACCCCGAGCATCCTCAAGCGCGAGCTGACCGTACCGGGCGCCGAGCGTATCTGGTACGTGGCCGACGCCTTCCGTGCCGGCATGACCCGTGACGAAATCTTCGCCCTGACCAGCATCGACCACTGGTTCCTGATCCAGATCGAAGACCTGATCAAGGAAGAAGAGAAGGTCAAGACCCTGGGCCTGGCCGCCATCGACAAGCAACTGATGCTGAGCCTGAAGCGCAAGGGCTTCTCCGATCAGCGTCTGGCCAAGCTGCTCGGCATCACCGACAAGAACCTGCGCCGTCACCGCCACAAGCTGGAAGTGTTCCCGGTGTACAAGCGCGTCGACACCTGCGCCGCCGAGTTCGCCACCGACACCGCCTACCTGTACTCGACCTACGAGGAAGAGTGCGAGGCCAACCCGTCGGATCGCGAGAAGATCATGATCCTGGGCGGCGGTCCGAACCGTATCGGCCAGGGCATCGAGTTCGACTACTGCTGCGTGCACGCGGCACTGGCCCTGCGTGACGACGGTTACGAGACCATCATGGTCAACTGCAACCCGGAAACCGTCTCCACCGACTACGACACCTCCGACCGTCTGTACTTCGAGCCGCTGACCCTGGAAGACGTGCTGGAAGTGGTGCGTGTCGAGAAGCCGAAGGGCGTCATCGTTCACTACGGCGGCCAGACCCCGCTGAAACTGGCTCGCGCCCTGGAAGAAGCCGGTGTACCGATCATCGGTACCAGCCCTGATGCCATCGACCGTGCCGAAGACCGCGAGCGCTTCCAGCAGATGGTCCAGCGCCTGAGCCTGCTGCAGCCGCCAAACGCCACCGTGCGCAGCGAGGACGAAGCGATTCGTGCTGCTGGCGATATCGGTTACCCGCTGGTGGTTCGTCCGTCCTACGTACTGGGCGGCCGTGCCATGGAAATCGTCTACGAACTGGACGAGCTGAAACGCTACCTGCGCGAAGCGGTACAGGTTTCCAACGACAGCCCGGTGCTGCTCGACCATTTCCTCAACTGCGCCATCGAGATGGACGTGGATGCGGTCTGCGACGGCACCGACGTGGTGATCGGCGCAATCATGCAGCACATCGAGCAGGCCGGCGTTCACTCCGGTGACTCCGCGTGCTCGCTGCCACCGTACTCGCTGCCTGCCCACGTGCAGGACGAAGTCCGCGAGCAGGTCAAGAAGATGGCCCTGGAGCTGGGCGTCGTCGGCTTGATGAACGTGCAGCTGGCCCTGCAGGGCGACAAGATCTACGTGATCGAGGTCAACCCGCGCGCCTCCCGTACCGTGCCGTTCGTCTCCAAGTGCATCGGCACTTCGCTGGCGATGATCGCGGCCCGTGTCATGGCCGGCAAGACGCTCAAGGAGCTGGGCTTCACCAAGGAAATCATTCCTAACTTCTACAGCGTCAAGGAAGCGGTGTTCCCGTTCGCCAAGTTCCCGGGGGTTGACCCGATCCTCGGCCCTGAGATGAAATCCACCGGTGAAGTCATGGGTGTCGGCGACAGCTTCGGTGAAGCCTTCGCCAAGGCCCAGATGGGCGCCAGTGAGCGCCTGCCAACGGGCGGCACCGCGTTCATCAGCGTGCGCGACGACGACAAGCCACAAGTGGCTGGCGTTGCCCGCGACCTGATCGCCCTGGGCTTCGAAGTGGTCGCAACCGCCGGCACCGCGAAGATCATCGAAGCGGCTGGCCTGAAAGTGCGTCGCGTGAACAAGGTGACCGAAGGTCGTCCGCACGTGGTCGACATGATCAAGAACGACGAAGTGTCGCTGATCATCAACACCACCGAAGGTCGTCAGTCGATCGCCGATTCCTACTCGATTCGCCGCAATGCGTTGCAGCACAAGATCTACTGCACCACCACCATTGCGGCCGGTGAAGCTATCTGCGAAGCGCTGAAGTTCGGTCCGGAAAAGACCGTTCGCCGCTTGCAGGATCTGCATGCAGGACTCAAAGCATGAGCATTACCAAGTACCCGATGACCGTCCAGGGCGCTCGCGCCCTGGAAGACGAACTGACCTTCCTCAGCAAGACCGAGCGCCCGCGCCTGAGCCAGGCGATCGGTGAGGCTCGCGAACTGGGCGATCTCAAGGAAAACGCCGAATACCATGCCGCTCGTGAAGAGCAGGGCATGGTCGAGGCGCGGATCCGCGATATCGAAGGTCGTCTGCAGAACTCGGTGGTGATCGATGTCACCACCATCGCCCACACGGGCAAGGTGATCTTCGGCACCACCGTCGAGCTGGAAAACACCGAGACCGGCGATCAGGTGACCTACCAGATCGTTGGCGAGGACGAGGCTGACATCAAGAAGGGCAAGCTCTCGGCGAGCGCACCGATCGCCCGTGCCATCATTGGCAAGGAAGAAGGTGACGTGGTTGTCGTGAAGACCCCGAGCGGCACGGTCGAGTACGAGATTGTCGAAGTCAAGCACATCTGACGCCGGCCTTCGCGCGCATACCCTCGAAGCCATCCTCTGGCAGCTGGCCCAGGTTTTCTGGGTTGGCGGCCTGTGGGTGTTTCATGTCGGCCTGGTGCCGGCACTGAAGGTCAGCGGTCTGGCACCGTTGCTGGTGCAGGACATCTCCGTGCAGATCGACCGCTGGTTGATCGGCGTGGCGGCGTTGGGCCTGATGACCCAGTTGGGGGTGTTGGCGCGGTTGCGCGGGGTGTCCGCCTGGTGGCGGATGTTCAGCGGGCAGCTGCTGCTGGTCGGCTTTGCCGCCTGCTTCAGTTACTACACCCTGCGCTACGGTGTTTCCGTCGGGGAGCGCTGGCAGGTGTTCTGTTTCGTCGTGCTGGGGCTCAGCGGCATCGTGCTGGTGGCCCAGCCCGTCCCGGCCAGGGCGCGCAGGCCGCGCCGCTGACCGGAGCCACCCTTACTTGTAGCGGTGGATGTTGGACAACTGCTTGTTCGGCTGCGGATTGCGGCGATACAGCAGGACCATCTTGCCAATGATCTGTACTTGCTCGGCGCGGCCGATCTTGCTCAGTTCGTCCATTACAGCGCGACGCTCCTCGCGGTCTTCGAGCTTGACCTGCACCTTGATCAGTTCATGATCTACCAGTGCGCGTTCCAGTTCGCCGAGGACACCTTCGGTCAAGCCATTGCCAGCCACGATCAGGACCGGTTTCAGGTCGTGACCAATGGATTTGTACTGTTTCTTCTGCTCGTTATTGAGCGGCATAATCTGACCCTTTCGTCTGGACTCTGTAAAAATGGCGGCCATTTTACCCGAGGGCCCGTGGCTCCGCCCAGTTAATCACGACGCTTAATCATCGAGGTGCCCAGTGGCGCAGCGTTCCAAGAGCAGCCATAACTGGCTGAGAGAGCATTTCAACGATCCTTTCGTCAAACAGGCGCAGAAGGATGGCTATCGCTCGCGCGCGAGCTACAAACTGCTGGAGATCCAGGAAAAGGACCGTCTGATCCGCCCGGGTATGAGTGTGATCGACCTCGGCGCGGCGCCGGGAGGCTGGTCGCAGGTAACCAGTCGTCTGATTGGCGGCCAGGGCCGTCTGATCGCCTCCGACATTCTGGAAATGGACAGCATCCCTGACGTGACCTTCATCCAGGGCGATTTCACCCGGGACGACGTGCTCGCGCAGATTCTCGAAGCGGTAGGTAATTCGCAGGTAGACCTTGTGATTTCCGATATGGCCCCCAACATGAGTGGTACGCCTGCCGTGGACATGCCCCGGGCGATGTTTCTCTGCGAACTGGCCCTTGATCTGGCTAGCCGGGTGTTGCGCCCGGGTGGTGATTTTCTGATCAAGATCTTCCAGGGCGAAGGGTTCGACACGTACCTGAAGGATGTTCGCCAGAAATTCGACAAGGTGCAGATGCGCAAGCCCTCGTCGTCCCGCGACCGCTCCCGGGAGCAGTACCTTTTGGCCAGGGGATACCGCGGCGAGTAAAGGCGTCAGCGCGGCAGCTTGCGAGGCCTCCGATAGTATTTTCCAATCGGCGGCCCTGCCTGAATCGGCTGAACATCGTGTAGTCTAGATTCACAAAGGGTTACAGACGGTGCCAGCAGCCGTTGTAGGTAATGTAGTAAGTTAAGCCGCTGATTATCATGCGAGGCACGGTTGCGCCTAAACCTGCTTCAGAGGGTAGCGAATTGAACGATATGGCAAAGAATTTGATCCTGTGGTTGATCATCGCGGCCGTCCTGGTGACGGTGATGAACAACTTCTCCAGCCCGAATGAGCCGCAGACCCTCAACTATTCCGACTTCATCCAGCAAGTCAAGGATGGCAAGGTCGAGCGAGTCGCGGTCGATGGCTACGTCATTACCGGTAAGCGCAACGACGGCGACACCTTCAAGACCATTCGTCCGGCGATTCAGGACAACGGCCTGATCGGCGACCTGGTCGACAACCATGTCGTCATCGAAGGCAAGCAGCCTGAGCAACAGAGCATCTGGACCCAGTTGCTGGTCGCCAGCTTCCCGATCCTGGTGATCATCGCGGTGTTCATGTTCTTCATGCGCCAGATGCAGGGCGGTGCCGGCGGCAAGGGCGGCCCGATGAGCTTCGGCAAGAGCAAGGCGCGCCTTCTGTCGGAAGACCAGGTCAAGACCACGTTGGCCGACGTGGCCGGCTGTGACGAAGCCAAGGAAGAAGTTGGCGAGCTGGTCGAGTTCTTGCGTGACCCGGGCAAGTTCCAGCGCCTGGGTGGTCGTATCCCTCGCGGCGTGCTGATGGTTGGCCCGCCCGGTACTGGCAAGACCCTGCTGGCCAAGGCCATCGCAGGCGAAGCCAAGGTTCCGTTCTTCACCATTTCCGGCTCCGACTTCGTGGAAATGTTCGTTGGTGTCGGTGCCAGCCGTGTCCGTGACATGTTCGAGCAGGCCAAGAAACACGCACCTTGCATCATCTTCATCGACGAGATCGACGCCGTGGGTCGCCACCGTGGCGCCGGCATGGGTGGCGGTCACGACGAGCGCGAGCAGACCCTCAACCAGTTGCTGGTGGAGATGGACGGCTTCGAAATGAACGACGGCATCATCGTCATCGCCGCCACCAACCGTCCCGACGTGCTCGACCCTGCGCTGCTGCGTCCTGGTCGCTTCGACCGCCAGGTGGTGGTTGGTCTGCCGGATATCCGCGGGCGTGAACAGATCCTCAAGGTACACATGCGCAAGGTACCGGTTGGCGAAAACGTCAATCCGGCCGTCATCGCCCGTGGTACCCCAGGCTTCTCCGGTGCCGACCTGGCCAACCTGGTCAACGAGGCGTCCCTCTTCGCGGCACGTGGCGGCAAGCGCGTGGTCGAGATGAAGGAATTCGAGCTGGCCAAGGACAAGATCATGATGGGCGCCGAGCGCAAGACCATGGTCATGTCGGAGAAAGAGAAACAGAACACTGCGTACCACGAGGCGGGCCACGCCATCGTCGGTCGCATCGTTCCGGAGCACGACCCGGTGTACAAGGTCTCGATCATCCCGCGTGGTCGTGCGCTGGGCGTGACCATGTTCCTCCCGGAAGAAGATCGCTACAGCCTCTCCAAGCGCGCGCTGATCAGTCAGATCTGTTCGCTGTACGGCGGCCGTATTGCCGAGGAAATGACCCTGGGCTTCGATGGCGTGACCACTGGTGCTTCCAATGACATCATGCGTGCCAGCCAGATCGCGCGGAACATGGTGACCAAGTGGGGCCTTTCGGAGAAGCTCGGCCCGCTGATGTACGCCGAGGAAGAGGGTGAAGTATTCCTGGGCCGCGGCTCGGGCGGGCAGCACACCAACGTCTCCGGTGAAACCGCGAAGCTGATCGACTCCGAGGTGCGCAGCATCATCGACCAGTGCTATGCCACCGCCAAGCAGATCCTCACTGACAACCGTGACAAGCTCGACGCCATGGCCGATGCGCTGATGAAGTACGAGACCATTGACGCCGAGCAGATCGACGACATCATGGCAGGTCGTACTCCGCGTGAGCCGCGTGACTGGGACAACGATTCCGGTACTTCGGGCACCACTGCTTCCCAGGGTGACCGTCCCGAGTCCCCGATCGGTGGTCCGGCTGCGCAACACTAAGGGCTGACATGACCTCACAGCAATACCCGACCCGGTTGCCTTGCGGCAACCGGGTTCTTGACCTTTCACGTACCCATGTCATGGGTATCCTCAATATCACCCCGGATTCCTTCTCTGATGGCGGTCGATTCACCCAGCGTGATTCGGCCTTGCGCCATGCCGAGCAGATGGCTGCTGCTGGTGCCACGCTGATCGACGTCGGGGGCGAATCCACCCGGCCCGGTGCCAGGGTCGTCACCGCGCTGGAAGAGCTTGAGCGCGTGGCGCCCATTGTCGAGGCGCTGAATCGCGAACTGGACGTGGTCATCTCGGTTGATACCTCGACGCCTGCGGTGATTCGCGAGTCGGCGCGCCTGGGGGCAGGGCTGATCAACGACGTACGTTCGCTGTCGCGCGATGGTGCGCTGGATGCGGCGGCGGCCACTGGCTTGCCGGTGTGCCTGATGCACATGCGCGGCGAGCCTGGGAACATGCAGGATGACCCGCACTACGAGGATGTCACTCGCGAGGTCGGGAGCTATCTCGAGGAGCGTATGGCTGCCTGTGCGGCGGTCGGAATCGACGCTGAACGCATCATTCTTGATCCAGGTTTCGGCTTTGCCAAGACCCTGGAGCATAATCTCAGCCTGTTCAAGCATATGGACAACTTGCGGCGCCTGGGGCGGCCACTGCTGGTGGGTGTCTCGCGCAAGAGCATGATCGGCCTGACCCTCGATCGGCCGGTAAACGAGCGGTTGTACGGCAGTCTGGCGCTGGCTGCCCTGGCGATGACCAAGGGGGCGAGCATTCTTCGTGTTCACGACGTCGCCGAGACGGTCGATATCGTACGGATGATCGCCGCGGTACAAGCCGCCGAATAAAGAGTGACGGAGCATTTATGAGCAGAAAATATTTTGGTACCGACGGCATTCGTGGCCGTGTCGGCGAATTCCCGATCACGCCTGATTTCATGCTCAGGCTCGGCTGGGCTGCCGGCATGGCCTTTCGCAAGCAGGGCCGCTGCCGTGTACTGGTGGGGAAGGACACCCGCATTTCGGGGTACATGTTCGAGTCGGCGCTTGAGGCCGGGCTTGCCGCTGCGGGTGCTGACGTGATGCTGTTGGGGCCGATGCCGACACCGGCCATCGCCTACCTGACACGCACCTTCCACGCTGAAGCGGGCATCGTGATCAGTGCATCGCACAATCCGCATCACGACAATGGAATCAAGTTCTTCTCCGGAGAGGGTACCAAGCTGCCCGATGACATCGAGCTGATGATCGAGGAACTGCTCGATCAGCCGATGACCGTGGTCGAGTCCAGTGCGCTGGGCAAGGTGTCGCGGATCAATGACGCAGCGGGCCGCTACATCGAGTTCTGCAAGAGCAGCGTGCCGGGTAGCACCAGTTTTGCGGGCCTCAAGCTGGCGATCGACTGTGCTCATGGCGCGACCTACAAGGTGGCTCCGAGCGTGTTCCGCGAGCTGGGTGCCGATGTGACGGTGCTTTCGGCGCAGCCGGATGGCCTGAACATCAACGAAAACTGTGGTTCCACCCATATCGAGTCGTTGCAGGCTGCGGTTCTTGTCGGGCATGCCGACCTGGGTATCGCCTTCGATGGCGACGGTGATCGCGTGCTGATGGTCGACCACACCGGCGCTATCGTCGACGGTGATGAGTTGCTGTTCATCATCGCTCGCGACCTCCATGAGCGAGGCAAGTTGCAAGGTGGCGTTGTTGGCACCCTGATGAGCAATCTCGGGCTGGAGCTGGCGCTGAAGGACCTGGACATCCCGTTCGTGCGCGCCAAGGTCGGCGACCGCTACGTGATGGCCGAACTGCTGGAGCGCGACTGGATCATCGGTGGCGAGAACTCCGGTCACGTCGTCTGCTGCAATCACACCACCACTGGCGACGCGATCATCGCCGCGCTGCAGGTGCTGATGGCCCTCAAGCGTCGTGGTGAGACGCTCGCCCAGGCTCGCCAGGCCGTGCGCAAGTGCCCCCAGGTATTGATCAACGTGCGTTTCGGCGCAAGCAAGGTCGACCCGTTGGAGCATCCGTCGGTCAAGGCCGAGTGCGAACGAATCACCGAGGAAATGGCCGGTCGCGGCCGGGTCTTGCTGCGCAAGTCCGGAACAGAGCCTCTGGTGCGTGTCATGGTCGAAGGCGACGACGAAAGTCAGGTTCGCGGCCATGCCGAAACCCTGGCAAAACTGGTAAGTGAAATTTGCGTCTGATTTACGCTTGCCAGTGGCGAATTGGTTGGGTAACATCTGCGCCCACTTTGACCGACGAGGTACAGCATGCGTCGCCCTATGGTAGCTGGTAACTGGAAAATGCACGGTACCCGCGCCAGCGTCGCTGAGCTGATCAAGGGCCTGAGTCATCAGGTTCTGCCGAGCGGTGTTGATGTCGCGGTGTTCCCACCCAGTCTGTTCATCAGCCAGGTGATCGAAGGCCTTGAAGGCAAGTCGATTGCGGTAGGTGCACAGAACTCTGCGGTGGAGCCTCAGCAAGGGGCTCTGACCGGAGAAGTGGCAGCGAGTCAGCTGGTCGATGCCGGTTGTGAGCTGGTACTGATCGGGCACTCGGAGCGACGTCAGATCCTGGGTGAGCAAGACTCGACCCTGATCAAGAAGTTCGCGGCTGCACAGTCCTGTGGCTTGAAGCCGGTGTTCTGTGTGGGGGAGACCCTCGAAGAGCGCGAAGCGAATAAAACGCTCGAAGTTGTTGGGCGTCAGTTGGGTAGCATCATCGACCAGCTGGGTATAACTGCTTTTGCAGATGCGATTATCGCCTATGAGCCTGTATGGGCCATCGGCACCGGCCTTACGGCCACACCGCAACAGGCACAGGATGTGCATAAAGCCATTCGCGCACAGTTGGCGGCGAAGGATCCAGAAGTTGCGCTAAACACGCGGCTTCTATACGGCGGCAGCGTGAAGGCGGCCAATGCGGCCGAGCTGTTCGGCATGCCGGATATCGATGGGGGGCTGATTGGTGGGGCCTCCCTGAACGCAGACGAATTCGGTGCAATTTGTCGCGCCGCAGGAAACTGAAAAATGCTGGAAACAGTTATTGTCGTTCTTCATCTGTTGGGCGCACTGGGTTTGGTAGTGCTGGTTCTGCTGCAACAGGGTAAAGGTGCGGAAGCGGGTGCATCTTTCGGCGCAGGTGCTTCAAATACTGTGTTCGGAAGCCAAGGTTCTGCTACCTTTCTGAGTAAGTTTACTGCTATACTAGCTGCCTCTTTCTTCTTAACTGCTCTTGGGTTAGGATACTTTGCTAAGGAGAAAGCTCACCAGCTGACTCAAGCAGGTTTGCCAGATCCAGCAGTAATGGAAGTGCAACAAACCAAACCGGCAACAGATGATGTACCGGTGCTCCAGGAGCAAAAGAACGCAGCTGGCAACAACGCTGATGTTCCTCAGGTTCCAGAGCAGAAGTAACGGGTTTCAAAGAAGTTTTGCCGAGGTGGTGGAATTGGTAGACACGCAACCTTGAGGTGGTTGTGCCCATAGGGTGTAGGGGTTCGAGTCCCCTTCTCGGTACCATTTGAAGCATGAGAGCCCGCAATAGCGGGCTTTCTTGCAGGTGGAGGTTGATTGACCCTCCTGAGGGTTCGGTCGTATACTTTCGCCCCAGCTTTGTCGCGGGGTGGAGCAGTCTGGTAGCTCGTCGGGCTCATAACCCGAAGGTCGTTGGTTCAAATCCAGCCCCCGCAACCAGTTTTAGCGGAGCCCCTTTTCAGGGGCTTTTTGTTAGCTAAACAGTTCTCAGCGCCGATGTTCAACGGCGCATTTCATGGATGGGCGCTTTGCCCATTTTTTATTTGCACAGCATGCACGAGGGGGTTCAGGTGTCGAGCAAGCTAGAACAGTTGCAGGCCTTGCTGGCCCCGGTGGTCGAAGCGCTTGGCTATCAATGCTGGGGGATCGAGTTCATCTCTCAGGGCAAGCATTCGGTACTGCGTATCTATATCGACAAAGAGGACGGCATCCTGGTGGACGATTGCGAAATCGTCAGTCGCCAGGTCAGCGGCATTCTGGACGTTGAAGATCCCATCAGCACCGAATACGCCCTTGAAGTCTCCTCTCCTGGCATGGATCGCCCACTGTTCACGATTGAACAGTTCGCTTCGCATGCCGGTGAACAAGTGAAGATCAAGCTGCGTACGCCCTTCGAAGGTCGTCGTAACTTTCAAGGCCTGCTCCGCGGTGTAGAGGAGCAGGACGTCGTGGTCCAGGTGGACAATCACGAGTTCCTGTTGCCGATCGACTCGATCGACAAGGCCAACATTATTCCCAGTTTTGACTGAGACATGCCGGAGCTGCGGTTGACGCGGTTCCAATGGCTTGCGAAAGGCGAGGCGTACGATGAGCAAAGAAGTACTGCTGGTTGTTGAGTCGGTATCCAATGAAAAGGGCGTACCGGCTGGCGTGATTTTCGAAGCGCTGGAAGTGGCCCTGGCCACTGCAACCAAGAAACGTTTTGAAGACGAAGTTGACCTGCGTGTGGAAATCAACCGCCACACCGGTAGCTACGAGACCTTCCGTCGCTGGACCGTGGTCGAAGACGAAGACCTGGACGACCCGGCGATCGAGCTGGCAGTAGACCAGGCCCAGGCCAAGAAGCCGGGCGCGGTCGCTGGCGAGATCATCGAAGAGAAGATCGAGTCCATCGAGTTCGGCCGTATCGCTGCCCAGACCGCCAAGCAGGTCATCGTGCAGAAAGTGCGCGAAGCCGAGCGCGCGCAGGTGGTCGATGCTTATCGCGAGCGCCTGGGCGAGATCATTTCCGGCACCGTCAAGAAGGTCACCCGCGACAACGTCATCGTCGACCTGGGCAACAACGCCGAGGCACTGCTGGCCCGCGAAGACATCATCTCCCGCGAGACCTTCCGCGTTGGTGTGCGTGTTCGCGCGCTGCTCAAGGAAATCCGCACCGAGAACCGCGGTCCGCAACTGATCCTGTCGCGCACCGCGCCACAGATGCTGATCGAGCTGTTCCGCATCGAAGTGCCGGAAATCGCCGAAGGCCTCATCGAAGTGATGGCCGCGTCCCGTGATCCGGGTTCGCGCGCCAAGATCGCCGTCCGCTCCAAGGACAAGCGCATCGACCCGCAAGGCGCCTGCATCGGCATGCGCGGCTCGCGTGTCCAAGCGGTGTCCGGCGAACTGGGCGGCGAGCGCGTCGACATCGTGCTGTGGGACGATAACCCGGCACAGTTCGTCATCAACGCCATGTCGCCTGCCGAAGTGGCAGCGATCATCGTTGACGAAGACGCCCACGCGATGGACATCGCCGTGGCCGCCGACAACCTGGCCCAGGCCATTGGCCGTGGTGGCCAGAACGTGCGCCTGGCGAGCCAGCTGACCGGCTGGACCTTGAACGTGATGACCGAATCGGACATCCAGGCCAAGCAGCAAGCCGAAACCGGCGACATCCTGCGCAACTTCATCGAAGAGCTGGAAGTCGACGAAGAACTGGCTCAGGTGCTGGTTGACGAGGGCTTTACCAGCCTCGAAGAAATTGCCTACGTACCGCTGGAAGAAATGCTCAACATCGATGGCTTCGACGAGGAGATCGTCAACGAGCTCCGCGCTCGTGCCAAGGACCGCCTGTTGACCAAAGCCATCGCTACCGAGGAAAAACTGGCAGACGCCCACCCGGCCGAAGACCTGCTCTCCCTTGAGGGCATGGACAAGGACCTGGCAGCGGAACTGGCGGTGCGCGGCGTGGTTAACCGCGAAGACCTGGCCGAGCAGTCGATTGACGATCTGCTCGACATCGACGGCATCGACGAAGAACGTGCCGGCAAGTTGATCATGGCCGCCCGAGCCCATTGGTTCGAGTAAGCAGGCTGGCCTGAGGAGAGAAGTGCATGACGCAAGTCACGGTGAAAGAACTGGCCCAAGAGGTCGCTGCACCGGTAGAGCGCCTGCTGCAGCAGATGCGTGAGGCAGGTCTGCCGCACACCGACGCCGGTCAGCTGGTGAGCGATAGTGAAAAGCAGGCTCTGCTGACCCATTTGAAGAGCAGCCACAAGGCGAAAGTGGAAGAACCGCGCAAGATCACCTTGCAGCGCAAGACCACCAGCACCCTGCGTGTTGCCGGCAGCAAGAGCATCAGCGTAGAAGTACGCAAGAAGAAAGTTTTCGTTCAGCGCAGCCCTGAAGAGATCCAGGCTGAGCAGAAGCGCGAGCTGGAAGAGCGCCGCGCCGCCGAAAACGCTGTACGCGAGAAGAGCGAAGCCGAAGCACGTCAGCGTGCCGACGAAGAAGCGCGTCGCCAGGCTGCTGCCGAGAAGGCTGCTGCTGTCTCGGCGCCAGTTGCCCCGGCCGCTGCTCCGGCGCCAGCCCCGGCTGCCGTCGAGCCCGCAGCCGCTCCGGCTCCTGCCGCCGAACGCAAGAAAGACGACGCCCGTCGCAACGATCGCAGCCGTGACGACGACCGTCGCGGTGGCGAACGTCGCAACGAAGCACCGCGCGTTTCGGTCAAGGTCAAGGAGAAGGAAAAGGCTCCGACTCCACGTGCCGCGCCACGCACCACCGACGAAGAAAGCGATGGCTTCCGTCGTGGCGGTCGTGGTGGCAAGGGCAAGCCGAAGAAGCGCAATGCCCATGGTTTCCAGAACCCGACCGGTCCGGTTATCCGCGACGTGACCATCGGCGAGACCATCACGGTTTCCGAACTGGCGCAACAGATGTCGGTCAAGGCCGCTGAAGTCGTCAAGTTCATGTTCAAGCTGGGCACTCCAGTGACCATCAACCAGGTGCTCGACCAGGAGACCGCTCAACTGGTCGCCGAAGAGCTGGGTCACAAGGTCACCCTGATCAGCGACACCGCCCTGGAAGACTCCCTGGCTGAATCGCTGAAGTTCGAAGGCGAGAGCGTCTCCCGTGCACCGGTAGTGACCGTCATGGGTCATGTCGACCACGGCAAGACCTCGCTGCTCGACTATATCCGTCGTGCCAAGGTTGCTGCTGGCGAAGCCGGTGGCATCACCCAGCACATCGGTGCCTACCACGTGGAAACCGACCGCGGCATGGTCACCTTCCTCGATACCCCGGGTCACGCCGCGTTTACCGCCATGCGTGCCCGTGGTGCCAAGGCTACCGACATCGTGATCCTGGTGGTCGCGGCGGACGACGGCGTGATGCCGCAGACCGTCGAAGCCGTCCAGCACGCCCAGGCTGCTGGCGTTCCGCTGGTGGTCGCGGTGAACAAGATCGACAAGCCGGGTGCCGACCTCGATCGTATCCGCAACGAACTGTCTGTTCACGGCGTAACCTCCGAGGACTGGGGTGGCGACACTCCATTCGTCAAGGTTTCGGCGAAGATGGGTACGGGTGTCGACGAGCTGCTCGAAGCCGTGCTGCTGCAGGCCGAGATCCTCGAGCTCAAGGCCATGCCGACCGCTCCAGGTCGTGGTGTGGTGGTCGAGTCGCGTCTGGACAAGGGCCGTGGCCCGGTTGCTACCGTGCTGGTTCAGGACGGTACCCTGCGTCAGGGCGACATGGTCCTGTGCGGTTCGAACTACGGCCGCGTGCGCGCCATGCTCGACGAGAACGGCAAGCCTGTTAAGGAAGCCGGCCCGTCGATCCCGGTCGAGATCCTCGGCCTGGACGGCACTCCGGACGCTGGCGACGAGCTGAGCGTTGTCGCTGACGAGAAGAAGGCACGTGAAGTCGCGCTGTTCCGTCAAGGCAAGTTCCGCGAAGTCAAACTGGCTCGCGCCCACGCCGGCAAGCTGGAAAACATCTTCGAAAGCATGGGCCAGGAAGAGAAGAAGACCCTCAACATCGTCCTCAAGGCCGACGTTCGTGGTTCTCTCGAAGCCCTGCAAGGCTCCCTTGGTGGCCTGGGCAACGACGAAGTACAGGTTCGCGTGGTCGCCGGCGGTGTCGGTGGTATCACCGAGAGCGACGCCAACCTGGCGCTGGCTTCGAATGCGGTCCTGTTCGGCTTCAACGTCCGTGCCGATGCCGGCGCGCGCAAGATCGTCGAGCAGGAAGGTCTGGATATGCGTTACTACAACGTGATCTACGACATCATCGAAGACGTCAAGAAGGCCCTGACCGGCATGCTCGGCAGCGATGTTCGCGAGAACATCCTGGGTATCGCCGAAGTGCGTGACGTGTTCCGTTCGCCGAAGTTCGGCGCCATCGCCGGTTGCATGGTCGTGGAAGGTACGGTCTACCGTAACCGCCCGATCCGCGTACTGCGCGAAGACGTGGTGATCTTCGAAGGCGAGCTGGAATCGCTGCGTCGCTTCAAGGACGATGCCTCCGAAGTCCGTAACGGCATGGAGTGCGGTATTGGCGTGAAGAGCTACAACGACGTCAAGATCGGCGACAAGATCGAGGTCTTCGAGAAAGTCCAGGTGGCTCGTACGCTCTGATGCGCGAGCTTGGAAGCACCGGGCAGGTGGCTGCGAGGCCCCGCTGGATGCTCTGAACGCAACGCCCGGTCCGGCTTCATGCCTGGCCGGGCGTTTGCCGCTTTAGTTACAGGTAGCAAGACATGGCAAAAGAATATAGCCGTACCCAACGCATCGGCGATCAGATGCAGCGCGAGCTGGCCCAGCTGATCCGTCGTGAAGTCAAAGATCCCCGCGTCGGCCTGGTGACCATCACCGCCGTCGACGTCAGCCGCGACGTTGGCCATGCCAAGGTGTTCATCACCGTCATGGGCCAGGAAGGTGGCGACGAGATCCAGCAAAGTCTCAAGGTCCTGAACTCGGCCGCCGGTTTCCTGCGCATGCAGCTCGGCCGTGAAATGAAGCTGCGCAGCGTGCCGCAACTGCATTTCCACTATGACGAGAGCGTCAGCCGCGGTGCCCACCTGTCGGCGCTGATCGAACGCGCCGTTGCCGAGGACAGCCTGCACCAGAGCGCCGACGCTCCGAACAGCGACAAGGAGTAAGCGGTGGCCCAGGTCAAACGCATCCGCCGTAATGTCAGCGGCATCATCCTGCTCGACAAGCCGCTGGGGTTTACCTCCAACGCGGCACTGCAGAAGGTCCGCTGGCTGCTCAACGCCGAGAAGGCCGGACACACCGGTAGCCTCGACCCGCTGGCCAGTGGCGTGCTGCCGCTGTGCTTCGGCGAAGCCACCAAGTTCTCGCAGTACCTGCTCGATTCCGACAAGGGCTACGAGACGGTCATGCAGTTGGGGCAGACCACCAGCACCGCGGACGCCGAAGGCGAGATCCTGCGCACCCGCGAGGTGACCGTTGGTCGCGCCGAGATTGAAGCGGTTCTGCCACGATTCCGTGGTGAAATCAGCCAGATACCGCCGATGTACTCGGCTCTCAAGCGTGATGGCCAGCCACTGTACAAGCTAGCCCGTGCAGGGGAAGTAGTGGAGCGTGAAGCGCGTTCTGTTACTATTGGCCGCTTGGAACTGCTGGAGTGCGAAGGCACCCGGGTTCGCCTGTCGGTAGGCTGCAGCAAAGGCACCTACATCCGTACCCTGGTCGAGGACATCGGCGAGGCTCTGGGCTGTGGCGCGTACGTTGCCGAGCTGCGCCGGACCCAGGCCGGCCCGTTCGAACTGGCCCAGACCGTGACCCTCGAGGAGCTCGAGGCGGCCCACGCCGAAGGTGGCAACGAAGCGATCGATCGCTTCCTGATGCCGTCCGACAGCGGTCTGCAGGACTGGCCTCTGCTGCAGTTCTCCGAGCACAGTGCTTTCTACTGGCTGCATGGTCAGCCGGTACGTTCGCCGGACGCGCCGAAATTCGGCATGGTCCGCGTACAGGATCACAACGGTCGCTTCATCGGTATCGGTGAAGTGAGCGAAGACGGGCGTATTGCGCCGCGTCGACTGATTCGGTCGGAATGATCGAACCCATCAGTGCAGGGCCACGGCCCGGTACTGGTGGATACGAGGGTGGCTGTCAACAGGCACGGTCACATCTCATTTTCTTAATACAGGGCTTGTCCCTGGCCTGTTGGAAACCTTCGGGTTTCCGTTTATTGGAGAAAGCCAAATGGCACTCAGCGTCGAAGAAAAAGCTCAGATCGTTGCCGACTACCAACAAGCCGCCGGTGACACCGGTAGCCCGGAAGTGCAGGTTGCCCTGCTGACCGCCAACATCAACAAGCTGCAAGGCCACTTCAAGGCCAACGGCAAGGACCACCACTCCCGTCGTGGTCTGATCCGCATGGTTAACCAGCGCCGCAAGCTGCTGGACTACCTGAAAGGCAAAGACACCACCCGTTACAGCGCCCTGATCGGTCGTCTGGGTCTGCGTCGCTAATAGCGGCCCGACCAGTGGTGTGCGCGGCGTGCTGCGGTCGTCAGCCGGGGGCTTCGGTTTCTCGGCAGGCGAACGCACCCCGCGTATCCGAGAGGTTGGTTGGCTGTTTCGCCGGAGCGCTTTGCGCAATGGCGGGGCAGGCTCCCAACCTCTAGTTTTATCTGGACGGTCAATGGGGCCGATTCCCCGTGCTGCCCAAGAATTCGCAAGAAACCAGTTCCCCCAAGTGCAACTGAAGAGAAGGTAGGAAACCGTGAACCCGGTAATCAAGAAATTCCAGTTCGGTCAATCGACCGTAACCCTCGAAACGGGCCGCATTGCCCGTCAGGCGTCCGGTGCCGTCCTGGTCACCGTCGACAATGATGTCACCGTGCTGGTCACCGTCGTCGGTGCCAAGCAAGCAGATCCGGGCAAGGGCTTCTTCCCGCTGTCCGTGCACTATCAGGAAAAGACCTACGCTGCCGGCAAGATCCCTGGTGGCTTCTTCAAGCGTGAAGGCCGTCCTTCCGAGAAAGAGACCCTGACCTCGCGCCTGATCGACCGTCCGATCCGCCCGCTGTTCCCTGAAGGTTTCATGAACGAAGTGCAGGTCGTCTGCACCGTCGTCTCCACCAGCAAGAAGACCGATCCGGACATCGCTGCGATGATCGGTACCTCGGCTGCCCTGGCCGTTTCCGGCATTCCGTTCGAAGGCCCGATCGGCGCCGCCCGCGTTGCCTTCCACGAAAGCACCGGCTACCTGCTGAACCCGACCTACGAGCAACTGGCTGCCTCCAGCCTGGACATGGTCGTCGCCGGTACTTCCGATGCCGTGCTGATGGTTGAATCGGAAGCCAAAGAGCTGACCGAAGACCAGATGCTGGGCGCCGTGCTGTTCGCTCACGACGAGTTCCAGGCCGTCATTCAGGCCGTCAAGGAATTCGCCGCCGAAGCCGCCAAGCCGACCTGGGACTGGAAACCAGCGGTTGCCAACACCGAACTGCTGAACGCTGTTCGTGCCGAATTCGGCGAGGCTGTTTCCCAGGGCTACACCATCACCGTCAAGGCCGACCGCTACGCTCGCCTGGGCGAGCTGCGCGACCAGGCGGTTGCCAAGTTCTCCGGTGAAGAAGGCCAGCCAAGTGCTGGTGAAGTGAAGGACATCTTCGGCGAGATCGAATACCGCACCGTTCGCGAAAACATCGTCAACGGCAAGCCACGTATCGACGGCCGCGACACCCGCACCGTTCGTCCGCTGAACATCGAAGTCGGTGTTCTGCCGAAGACCCACGGTTCTGCACTGTTCACCCGCGGCGAAACCCAGGCCCTGGTCGTTGCGACCCTCGGTACTGCCCGTGACGCGCAACTGCTGGACACCCTGGAAGGCGAGAAGAAAGATCCCTTCATGCTGCACTACAACTTCCCTCCGTTCTCGGTGGGCGAGTGTGGTCGCATGGGCGGTGCTGGTCGTCGCGAAATCGGTCACGGCCGCCTGGCCCGTCGTTCGGTCCAGGCCATGCTGCCAGCTGCTGACGAATTCCCGTACACCATCCGCGTCGTATCGGAAATCACCGAATCCAACGGTTCCAGCTCCATGGCTTCGGTCTGCGGCGCTTCCCTGGCCCTGATGGACGCCGGTGTGCCAATGAAGGCGCCGGTTGCCGGTATCGCCATGGGTCTGGTCAAGGAAGGCGAGAAGTTCGCCATCCTGACCGACATCCTCGGTGACGAAGACCACCTGGGCGACATGGACTTCAAGGTTGCCGGTACCGCCAAAGGCGTTACCGCGCTGCAGATGGACATCAAGATCAACGGCATCACCGAAGAGATCATGGAAATCGCCCTGGGCCAGGCCCTGGAAGCGCGCCTGAACATCCTCGGCCAAATGAACCAGATCATCGCCCAGTCCCGCAGCGAACTGTCGGAAAATGCTCCGACCATGATCGCGATGAAGATCGACACCGACAAGATCCGCGACGTCATCGGCAAGGGCGGCGCCACCATTCGCGCCATCTGCGAAGAGACCAAGGCTTCGATCGACATCGAAGACGATGGCTCGATCAAGATCTTCGGCGAAACCAAGGAAGCCGCTGAAGCTGCTCGTCAGCGCGTCCTGGGCATCACCGCCGAGGCCGAGATCGGCAAGATCTACGTCGGCAAGGTCGAGCGCATCGTCGACTTCGGTGCCTTCGTCAACATCCTGCCGGGCAAGGACGGTCTGGTGCACATTTCGATGCTGAGCGATTCCCGCGTCGAGAAAGTCACCGACGTGCTAAAGGAAGGTCAGGAGGTCGAAGTGCTGGTACTGGACGTGGACAACCGCGGCCGTATCAAGCTGTCGATCAAGGACGTTGCCGCAGCCAAGGCTTCGGGCGTCTGAGTCCTCGCCGACTTGAGTTGAAAGAAAGGGCCCTTCGGGGCCCTTTTTTTATGCGTTGCCTCGTCCCGACGCAACTTGCAACTTGCAAGCGAAACGGCAGGCTACTTTGCAAATTGCACGATCAAGTTAACGACGTGATTTTATAAGTAGTTGTTTTTAAATGATTTTATTTGAAGGAAAAATTGGCACAGCCTTCGCAATGATCAGAGTACCCCTGCTGCCAGAAACCTTGGCGCAGACTTTTCGAAAAACAGGAGTGTCTCGTATGAAGAAGTTCGCTATTGCTGCTGCCACCGCTACCGCCCTGACCCTGACCATGGCCAACGTAGCGTTCGCTCAACAATCTACCCAGGCGCCGCTGATGGTTGCCGCGGGTGAAGTGACCAAGGCCAAGGAAGCCACTTCCGACACCTGGATCACCACCAAGGTCAAAGCTGATCTGGTTACCGAGAAAGGCATTCCTGGTACCGACATCAAGGTCGAAACCAACAAAGGCGTGGTCTCCCTGTCTTCCGATGTCGCCGTGAGCTCGGCGCAGAAAGACACTGCAGTCGCCATCGCCAAGAAAATCAAAGGCGTACAGGCCGTCTCGGCTGATGGCCTGAAAACCAACTGATGGTTTGTCCCGCTCGCTGATCCTGACGGTTCATGCGACAGCCCAAAAGGACTTGGGCGACCCGAGCCCCGGCCATGCGCCGGGGCTCACCTTTTTCCGGTAACGCTTATTCGGCGTCCAGGTGCAGCGGGGAAATCACCCGGCCATCGGACTCGGCCTGACCCAGGGTAGCGTCGACGAAGTACACCCGGTCGTCCTCCAACTGGCCCTTGTCCACCAGGTAGTCCTTGATGCTGCTGGCCCGTGCCTGCCCCAGCTGGCGCAGAAGCACGGCGCTTTCCGCCCAGGTCTTGAGCACCGCATCACGCATGTTGGCGATGCGCTGCTTGCTGTCCAGTTGCTCCCATTCCTTTGGCGGCTGCTGTTTCAGGCGGGTGCGGTAGATGCCTTCAAGCATGGCCGGCTTGTCGTCTTCCGGCACCTGCAGCATCGACGCCTGTGCTGGCACCTTGTCGCCGCGGCGCTGGAGCATCTTGTAGTACGTGCTCTGGTATTCCCGCTCCAGGCGCTGGGCGGCGATCAATGGGCCGTCGCTGCTCTGGGCGCTGGTGCCCTCGATCTCCAGGCGCAGGGCCGGGCGTTCCTTGAGCGCCGCCGCCAGCTTGTCGAGGGCGCCCTGGGCGTCTGTACCCAGGTCGCTTGAGCCAGGTGCGAAGGCGACATTGCCAAGGTCTTCGGCACCACCGCCGGCGATCAGCCCGCCGATGAACTTGAAGGGTGCCTGCGCCGCGCGCAGCACCAGGTTGCGCAGGGTCTGCCAGACGATCGGCATCACGCTGAACTGCGGGTTGTTGAGGTCGCCGCTGACCGGCAGCTCGATGGAGATCTTGCCCTCGGTGTCCTTGAGCAAGGCCACCGCCAGGCGGATCGGCAGGTCCACGGCGTCCGGGCTGTCGACTTTCTCGCCCAGTTGCAGCTGTTCCACCACCACCTTGTTCTCGGCCTTGAGCTGGCCGTTGGTGATCAGGTAGTGCAGGTCGAGGTTGAGCCGGCCCTTGCGGATGCGGAAGCCGGCGAACTTGCCGGAGTAGGGGGTCAGGGTGGTCAGTTCGACGCGGCGGAAACTGGTGGCGATGTCCAGGCTGGCCAGCGGGTTGAACGGGTTGAGCGCGCCCTTGATGGTGACCGGGGCATAACGGTCGACCTTGCCTTTCACATCCACCTTGGCCGGTTTTGGCTGGCGGTTGTCGATGGTACCGATCTGCCCGTTGAGTTGCTGGACCGCAGTGGCGAAGTTCGGCGTCAGGCTGAAGTCGGCGAAGTTGGCCGAGCCGTCGTTGATGTCGATCTGGCCGATATGGATGCCCAGGGGCTTGTCGTTGCCCGGGGCAGCCTTGGCCTGGGGCTTGCTGCTGCTACCCGCAGGTTGAGGGATCAGCAGGTCGTCGACGTTGGTGGTGCGGTCTTCATTGATCATGAAGCGCGCATAGGGCTGTAGCAGGCTGACCTTGCCGATGCTCAGGGCGTCGCCATGGCGGTACTCGATGGCGTCCAGGTCGAGCTGCTGCCATTTGACGAAATCACGGTCCTTGATGGTGTCGAGGGTGTGCAGCTGGGTTACCCGTGCCTTGCCGCTGATGTTGAAGGCCAGTGGCGCGGTGCTCTTCAGGTCGATGCCGAGGTCGCTGCCGAGCATGCCGCTGCGCAGTTCGAGGCGGATGAAGGGGCTGATGTAGGACTGGGCGATACGCAGGTCGATGTCCTGGGTGCTGACCTTGAGCTTCGCCGTGACCGGTGCCAGGTTGACCTCTCCGGAGGCTTGCAGCTTGCCCTGCTTGCCGATGCCGCTGTCCAGCTTCAAGGTGAAGGGCGACTTGTTCAGGCTGTCGAAATTCTGCAGGTCGGCGTTCAGCGGGCCGACGTCGAGGGTGACCGGCTCCTTCTGCGTACGATCGGCCAGGTGGACCTGGTAGTTGCGCACCTGGGTGTCTTTCAGCAGCACCTGCCAGGGCTTGTCCTCGACGGCCTTTTCCTTGGGTGTGGGTTCGGCGGTGGCCGGCTCGGCCTTTTCTTTCGGGGTGGCCTTGGGTGGCTGGCTGGCAAAGAGCTTCTGCCAGTCCAGTTGCCCGTCGGACTCCAGGGCGGCCCAGGTTTCCAGCTGCTCGCTGCGGATCTTGCCGACGGTGACCAGCTGCTTGGCCAGGTCGATGGAGGTCTCACTGACATCCAGCTTCGCCAGGCGCGCCAGCGGGCGCCCGTCCGGAGCCTTGATGGCGAAAGCCGACACGCTCAGCGCGGTGTTCTCCAGCAGCAGTTCGGTCTGCTGGCCGAGGCTGAAGCTGTAGTCGCTCTGCAGGTTGTAGGTGCCGTCTTCCAGGACCAGTGGCACCGCGTCGCGGACATAGGGCCAGAAGGCCTTCATCTTGGCGTCGCTGACCTTCAGCGAGCCTTTCGAAGCGATAGGCGAGAGGCTGAACGTGCCCTTCCAGTCGATCTGACCACCGTTGGGGCCAGTGGCCACCAGGGTCATGTCGGTGTTGTCGTCAGGCAGGGTGCTGAGTTTTTTCAGCTCCAGGTTCATGTCGTCGTATAGGAACTCGATCGCCTCGCTGGGGCGGGCATCTTCGAAATGCACATAGCCACCGACCAGCTTGATGCTGTCGATGCGCACGGGGAAGGGATCGCTGGCCGGCTCTTCGGGCTTGGGCTCGCTGGGCGGCAACTTGAACAGGTTGACCAGGTTGAGCTGGCCGTCCTTGGCGAACAGCACCTCGGTGCGCGGCTTGACCAGTTCGACCTGCTTCAGGTGCAGGGCCTTGGTCCACAGGCTGTCCACTTGCAGGTTGGCGTAGAGCTTCTCGAAAGCGATCTGCTCCTTGCCCGGCTCGCCGATCTGCAGGCCCCAGACGCTCAGTTCAAGGCTGAACGGGTTGAGTTCGATACGCTGCAGTTGCGCGGGAACGGTGGCGTACTGCGCCAGTTGCTGGTTGGCAATACGAAGGGCAATGCCAGGAAGGATGAAAAAGCCGAGAAGGCTGTACAGGGCCAGTGCAATCAGCAAGGCGCCGAGGGCGCGGGTCAATCCCTTGGACATGTGCGGCATCTGCGTGAAGAGCGGGACGCTTAGAGTATGGCACGTTAATCGAGTTCCGATGGCTGTCGGACGGGGCCGACAGCCAGGGGTGTCACGTGGTCTACAGGTGCAATACCAGGGTCTTCAGGGGGGGACGATTATCCTGGGAGGGGAAGTCGTCGGCAGGGGTGATCACCTGCCATTCGCGGACCGGGCGCCCGGCTTTTTCCGCGCAGCGCAGAACCAGCTCACGCCAGTCATCCATGTCCACCTTTGCCAGGTTGTTGTTGCAGATCAGCACGCCTTCTTCGGCTGTGGTCAACAAGGCGGGCTTGAGCAGGCTCTGGTAGTCGCGCAGGAGGTCGACGGTGCCGAAGGCGCTCTTGGCCCAGGCCGGTGGATCGAGGAACACCAGGTCGAACTGGCGCGCTTCCAGGCGTGGATAGGATGGCAGCTTCTGCCCGCGGCGCTGGCTGATCGGCAGCCCGGCCAGTTGGCGGATCGCCGGGAAGTAGTCCGACTGGAAGAAGTCCATCGGCGCCAGCTGCGGGTTCAGCGTACCGTTCTCGCGGCCTACGGCCAGGTTGCCCTCGGCGAAGTCCAGGTTGCATACCTCGCGGGCGCCGCCGGCTGCGGCCGCCAGGCCGACGCCACAGGTATAGGCGAACAGGTTGAGCACGCTTTTCCCGGCGCTGTGGCGCTTGACCCAGCCACGGGCATTGCGCAGGTCGAGGAACAGCAGCGGGTCCTGGCCCGCGTGGCGGCCGCGGACGCGGTAGTTCAGGCCCCATTCATGGCCGACCATGTCGACCAGTGCTTCGTCGTTGGCCTGGTACACGGCGTCATGCCGGTCAACCCGGCTGTTGCCCTTGGAGCGATCGTTGTAGACCAGCGGCAAGGGCTGGCCGAGGTGCTGCTCGATGCTCCCGTGCAGGTCCAGCAGGGCGTCACGGTCGAGGGTCTGGTGGAAGCTCTGCACCAGCAGTTGCGGGCCGTAGCGGTCTGCGGTCAGGCCGGGGGCGCCTTCCTGGCTGCCATGGAACAGGCGATAGCAATCGGTGCCCTGGGCATGCAGTTCGGCGAGAAGGGGGTGGCGGGCGTCGAGGGCGGCGCGCAGCGCCTGGTTCAAGGAGGACATGCACGTGGCCTTGGTTGCGGGCGTGCAGTTTACCAGCTACAGGACGGGGAGGGGCCAGGGCGGCCCCTCCCGCGGGGATCAGCGTTCGATCGCCAGGGCCACGCCCTGGCCACCGCCGATGCACAGGGTGGCGAGGCCTTTCTTGGCGTCGCGCTTGATCATTTCATGCAGCAGGGTCACCAGCACGCGGCAGCCCGAAGCACCGATCGGGTGGCCGATGGCGATGGCGCCGCCGTTGACGTTGACCTTCGACGCATCCCAGCCCAGCTCCTTGCCGACCGACAGGGCCTGGGCGGCGAAGGCTTCGTTGGCTTCGATCAGGTCGAGCTGGTCGAGGGTCCAGCCGGCCTTGTCGAGGCAGCGGCGGGTGGCGCTGACCGGGCCGATGCCCATGATCGCAGGGTCGACGCCGGCATTGGCGTAGGCCTTGATCCGCGCCAGGACCGGCAGCTCCAGTTCCTGGGCCTTGGCGGCACTCATCAGCAGCACTGCGGCGGCGCCATCGTTGAGCGACGAAGCGTTGCCAGCGGTGACCGTACCGTCTTTCTTGAAGGCTGGCTTGAGCTTGCCCAGCGCTTCGGCGGTGGTTCCGGCGCGGGGTTGCTCGTCGGTGGCGAAGGCGACCGGATCGCCCTTGCGCTGCGGGATCAGGATCGGGGTGATTTCATCGACGAAGCGCCGTGCCTCGATGGCGGCGGCGGCTTTCTGTTGGGAGGCAGCGGCGAAGGCGTCCTGCTCCTCGCGGCTGATGCCGTACTTCTCCACCAGGTTCTCGGCGGTAATGCCCATGTGGTAGTCGTTGAAGGCGTCCCACAGGCCATCGGTGATCATGCTGTCGATCAGGCTGGCGTGGCCCATGCGCAGGCCGGTGCGGGCGCCGGGCATGACGTAGTTGGCCAGGCTCATGTTCTCCTGGCCGCCGGCGATGATGATCTCGGCGTCGCCACAGCGAATGGCCTGGGTCGCCAGATGCAGGGCCTTGAGGCCGGAGCCGCAGACCTTGTTCAGGGTCATGGCGGGTACGGCGTGGGGCAGGCCGGCCTTGATCGCGGCCTGGCGGGCGGGGTTCTGCCCGGCGCCGGCGGTGAGTACCTGGCCGAGGATCACTTCATCGATCAGTTCGCCATCCAGGCCGGTCTGGGTCAGAAGCTGGCGGATCACGGCGGCGCCAAGGTCTACGGCGGGGATATTGGCCAGCGCGCCCTGGAAGCTTCCGACCGCAGTTCGGGTGGCGGCGACGATTACGACATCTTGCATGCTCTAGTCCTCTGTATTGTTCGTTTCGACATTGAGTCTGCGGTGGGCTCGCGCATAGTCGCACAGATGAAGGGAACTTGGAGCAGTGTCGTTGAGAGCACCGAAGAACCGTCAGGCGATCCCCATCCGCCGTCGCGCGCGATGTGCCGAACCATCGCGCATGGCCCAGCGCAGCACCGGGGCCACCGAATGCAGGCCGATGTCTATCACCCCCTGCTTCACACCCGACTGCCTGAGCCCAAGCATGTTGCCGGCCCACTTCGGCAACAGCCCGATCCCCGCCTGCATCATCAGGTTCCCAACCGGCTGCGCCAGCCGGCTCGGCGCCGGTGCCGCCAGCAGCACCCGGACCACTTCCAGGCTGCGCTCGTCGCAGCGCAAGTGTGGGCGCATGTTGCGCAGGTAATCCGCCACCTCCTGGCGTGACCGCGGTACATTGCGCGCGCCGAGACGCTCGGCGATCAGGGCGATCTCGTTGTAGTAGGCATCCTGCGCCGCATCGCTGAGGTGTGGATTGCGGTAACGCAGGTGCGCCGCGAGAAAGCTGCGTACCTCGGCGACATGCACCCAGGTCAGCAGGTCCGGGTCGCTGGCGGCATAGGGCTGGCCGTCCGGCGTGTTGCCAACCACCTGCAGGTGGATGGTCTTGACCCGTTCGATCAGCCAGTTGGCGTCACCGGTCGCACCGAAGGTGGTGCCGGAGATGAACTGGCTGGTGCGGCGCAGGCGGCCGAGCATGTCCTGGCGAAAATTGGAGTGGTCCCAGACCCCGGCCAGGGCGAGCGGGTGGAGGGCTTGCAGGAGCAGGGCGCTGATGCCGCCGACCAGCATGCTGGGGAAATCGCCGTGGACGCGCCAGCACACGCTTTGCGGACCGAACAGGCCGGGATCGCCCTTGGGGTTTTCCAGGTCGAGCTGGCCGAGGGCGAGGCCGGTGAGGCTCATCAATTGGGTTTCGATGCGGCGGCGTAGGATTTCCATGAATACCTTGTTCTAGTGGGGACCGCGTTGCGGTCCTTCGCGAGCAAGCTCGCTCCCACGGTCAAAAGCAGCCGGTATATCAGGTATTCAGGCGCTTATCGATCAACCCCTGCACGACCCCCGGGTCCGCCAGGGTCGAGGTATCCCCAAGGTTGTCCAGCTCGTTGCAGGCAATCTTGCGCAGGATCCGCCGCATGATCTTGCCCGAGCGTGTCTTGGGCAACGCCGGTGCCCACTGGATCAGCTCGGGCTTGGCGAAGCTGCCGATTTCCTTGCTGACCAGCGCCAGCAATTCCTGGCGCAGCGCTTCGTCCGGCTCGACCCCTTTCATTGGCGTGACGAAGGCATAGATTCCCTGGCCTTTCACATCGTGGGGATACCCCACCACCGCGGCCTCGGCGATGCTGTCGTGCAATACCAGCGCGCTTTCCACTTCCGCCGTGCCGATGCGATGCCCGGAGACGTTGATCACGTCATCGATGCGGCCGGTTATCCACAGGTCCCCCTGCTCGTCGCGGCGCGCACCGTCGCCGGTGAAGTAATAGCCGGGGAAGGGTTTGAAGTAGGTGTCGACCATCCGCTGGTGATCACCATACACGCTGCGGATCTGCGCCGGCCAGCTGGCCTTGATCGCCAGCAGCCCGGCCCCGGCACCCTCGATGACCTTGCCCTTTTCGTCCAGCAATACCGGCTGCACCCCGAACATCGGTCGGGTCGCGCAGCCGGGCTTGATATGCCGGTTGCTGATCAGCGGAGTGAGCATGATGCCGCCGGTCTCGGTCTGCCACCAGGTATCGACGATGGGGCAGCGCTGCTCGCCGACTGCGTTGAAATACCACTCCCAGGCTTCCGGATTGATCGGCTCGCCCACGCTGCCGAGCAGGCGCAGGCTCTGCCGCGAAGTGCCTTTCAAGGGGCCTTCGCCCTCGCGCATCAGCGCACGCAGGGCAGTGGGCGCGGTGTAGAAGATATTCACCTTGTGCTTGTCGACCACCTGCCAGAAGCGCGAGGCGTCCGGGTAGTTCGGCACGCCTTCGAACATCAGGCTGGTGGCGCCGTTGGCCAGCGGGCCGTACACGATGTAACTGTGCCCGGTGACCCAGCCGACGTCGGCGCTGCACCAGAATACTTCGCCGTCGCGGTAGTCGAAGACCACCTTGAAGGTCAGGGTCGCCTGCAGCAGGTAGCCGGCTGTGGTATGCAGCACACCCTTGGGCTTGCCGGTGCTGCCGGAGGTATAGAGGATGAACAGCGGGTCTTCGGCGTCCATCGGCTCGGGAGGGCAGTCGTCGCTGGCTGCGGCGATGGCCTCGTGGTACCAGAGATCGCGGGCGTCGTTCCATTCCACCTTGCCGCCGGTACGCCGCACCACCACCACGCTGCTGACGTTCGGACAGCTGGCCAGGGCTTTGTCGACGTTCTGCTTGAGGGCGATGGTCTTGCCGCCGCGCACGCCTTCGTCGGCGGTGATCACGGTGCGGCAGTCGGCATCGAGGATGCGGTCGCGCAGGGCATCCGGCGAGAAGCCGCCGAACACCACGGAATGGATGGCGCCGATGCGTGCGCAGGCGAGCATGGCGAAGGCGGCCTCGGGAATCATCGGCATATAGATGCACACCCGGTCGCCTTTCTTGACCCCGCGCTGCTTGAGCACGTTGGCCAGGCGACAGACCTGCTCATGCACCTGGCGGTAGCTGAGGGAGGCGGAACGGTTCGGGTCGTCGCCCTCCCAGATGAATGCCGGCTGGTCGCCGCGGGCTTCCAGGTGACGGTCGAGGCAGTTGTAGCTGACGTTGAGCCTGGCGTTCTTGAACCAGATGGCCTTGCCGCTGCGGATGTCGCAATCCTGGATCATGCTCCATGGGCTGATCCAGTCCAGGCGGCGCGCCTGTTCGCTCCAGAACTGCTCCGGTTGCTCGATGGATTGGCGGTAGAGCCGATCGTAGTCGCCCTGGCTCAGTTCGGCGGCACGGCTGACGGCATCGGCTTTGGGGAATTGACTGATATCGAACATGGGCACGCAACCTGTCCTGTTGTTATGGGGACGGCGTGCCTTCATCGACGGCGAAGCAGCCTGTGCCGTGACTTCGAGGGTAGCCGGGTCAGGACAGTGTAGTCGCTGCCCCCGGCCATGTTCGGGGGCAGCGACCGGGGGTCAGCCGCGGTGACGGCCGCGGAAGTAGTTGATCAGACCCTGGGTCGAGGCATCCTCGGCGGGCTCCTCGATACCGCCGGTCAGGCGCTGGTAGACGCCCTTGCCGAGCTCCTTGCCCAGCTCCACGCCCCACTGGTCGAAGGCGTTGATGCCCCAGATCACGCTCTGCACGAACACCTTGTGCTCGTACATCGCCACCAGCGCACCCAGACGCCGCGGGCTGATCCGCTCCACCACCAGGGTATTGCTCGGACGGTTGCCCGGGATCACCTTGTGCGGCGCCAGCTTCTGCACGTCCGCCTCGCTCAGGCCCTTGTCGCGCAGCTCGGCCTCGGCCTCGGCGCGGGTCTTGCCGAGCATCAGCGCCTGGCTCTGCGACAGGCAGTTGGCATACAGCCATTGGTGATGGTCGGAGACCGGGTTGAAGCTCACCACCGGCACGATGAAGTCTGCCGGGATCAACTGGGTGCCCTGGTGCAGCAACTGGTGGTAGGCATGCTGACCGTTGCAGCCGACGCCGCCCCAGATCACCGGACCGGTGTCATGGTTGACCGGCGTGCCGTCCTGACGTACGTGCTTGCCGTTGGATTCCATGTCCAGCTGCTGCAGGTGCTTGGTGATGTTGCGCAGGTAATGGTCGTACGGCAGGATCGCGTGGCTCTGCGCGCCCCAGAAGTTGCCGTACCAGACGCCGAGCAGGGCCAGCAGGACCGGCATGTTCTGTTCGAACGGGGCGTTCTGGAAATGCTGGTCCATGGTGTATGCACCGGACAGCAGTTCCTTGAAGTTGGCGGTGCCGATGGCCAGTGCGATTGGCAAGCCGATCGCCGACCACAGCGAATAGCGCCCGCCGACCCAGTCCCACATGGGGAAGATGTTCTCTTCGCGAATGCCGAAGGCGACGGCTGCTGCCTTGTTGCTGGAAACGGCGATGAAGTGCCGGTACAGCTCGGCTTCCGAGCCGCCCTGGGCCAGGTACCAGGCGCGGGCTGCCTGGGCGTTCTTCAGGGTTTCCAGGGTGTTGAACGACTTCGACGAGACGATGAACAGGGTGGTCTCGGCGCGAATATTGGCCGCCAGTTCGTGGAACTCGCTGCCATCGATGTTCGCCAGGTAGTGGCAACGCACGCCGCGCTGGGCGTAGGGCAGCAGCGCTTCGGAAACCAGTTCCGGGCCGAGGAAGGAGCCGCCGATGCCGATGTTGACCACGTCGGTGATCGGCTTCTCGCTGTAGCCGCGCCACAGGCCGTCGTGGATCTTGCCGACCAGCTCGGTGACCTGGTTGAGCACCTTGTGCACTTCCGGCATCACGTTGGCGCCGTTGACGCTGAGCTTGTCGCCCACCGGACGACGCAGCGCAGTGTGCAGCGCCGGGCGGCCTTCCGAGGCGTTGACGATCTCGCCGGCGAACAGCGCCTGGATGGCTTCCTTCAAGCCGACTTCATTGGCCAGGCCGACCAGCTTTTCGCGGGTTTCGGCGCTGATCAGGTTTTTCGAGTAGTCGAGGAACAGGCCGCAACTGCTCAGGGAAAACTGGTTGAAACGTTGCGGGTCGGCGTTGAACGCCTCGCGCATGCTGAAATCCTGCATGGCTTCGCGGTGTTGCTGGAGTGCCTGCCAGGTTGGCAGAGCGGTGACATCATGAGGAGTACGGTAATACGCCATCGCTGCAGGGATCCTTGATTGCTTGAACTGCCTTGGACACGGGGAACGCGTAGCCGTTACCGGCCCGTCGCGGATTATTTCGCGACGGGCCGGTAAAAGCCATTGAGATATGTCATTTCGCTAACAGCCTGGCCCCGCGCCGATGAAGCGGGGCATCCCTGCAGCTTAGCTGGCGTCGAGATTCAGGTGCAGGTTGTCGATCAGGCGGGTGTTGCCGAGGTAGGCCGCGACCAGGATCACCAGGTCACGGTCATCTGCGCTGGCGGGGCGCAGGTTGAGGGCGTGGCGGACTTCCAGGTAGTCGGGCTTGAGACCGGCGGCGACCAGCGCTTGCTGGCCTTCGGCGATCAGCGCCGAGTAGTCACGGCCACCCTGGCGGATCGCTTCGGCCAGTTGGCTCAGGGTGCGGTACACCACGGGCGCGGTGGCGCGCTGCTCGGCGGTCAGATAGCCGTTGCGCGAGGACAGCGCCAGGCCGTCCTCGGCACGCACGGTCGGCTCGCCGATGATCTGGATCGGCATGTTCAGGTCGCGAACCATGGCGCGGATCACCGCCAGTTGCTGGAAGTCCTTCTGGCCGAACACGGCGAGGTCCGGCTGGACCATGTTGAACAGCTTGCTGACCACTGTCGCCACGCCTTCGAAATGCCCGGGACGGCTGGCGCCGCAGAGGCCTTCGGAGAGTTGCGGGACGCTGACCCGGGTCTGCACGCCCGTGCCGTCCGGATACATTTCCTCGACGGTGGGGGCGAACAGCAGGTGGCAGCCGGCTTCGAGGAGTTTCTCCTGGTCGGCGGCGAGCGTGCGGGGGTATTTGTCGAGGTCTTCGCTTGGGCCGAACTGCAGCGGGTTGACGAAGATGCTCGCCACGACGAAATCGGCACGCTGCGCGGCCTTGGTCACCAGCGCGGCATGGCCGCTGTGCAGGTTGCCCATGGTCGGCACGAAGGCAATGCGCTTGCCCTCGCCACGGGCGCGTGCGACCGCGGCGCGCAGCTCAAGAACGCTCTTGACGGTATTCATGCGCTGAACCCATGTTCGCTGCCAGGGAAGGTCACGTCCTTGACTTCCTTGACGTAGGCCTGGAAGGCGCTGGCGATATCCGCCTGGCCGGTCATGAAGTTCTTTACGAACTTCGGCGCGCGACCGCTCAGGGACAGGCCGAGCATGTCATGCATGACCAGTACCTGACCGTCGGTGGCACTGCCGGCACCGATGCCGATCACCGGGATGCCCACGGCCTGGGTGATTTCCGCCGCAAGCTCGCTGGGCACGCATTCGAGCAGGAGCATGGCCGCACCGGCCTGTTCCAGGGCGATGGCGTCGGCGCGCATCTGCCGTGCCTGGTTTTCCTGACGACCCTGGACCTTGTAGCCACCGAGGATATTGACCGCCTGCGGGGTCAGGCCGAGGTGGACACAGGTCGGCACGCCGCGATCGGCCAGCTGGCGCACGGTATCGGCGAGCCAGGCGGCGCCTTCGAGCTTGACCATGTGCGCACCGGCACGCATCAGCTCGGCACAGCTGGCGAAAGCCTGTTCCGCGGTGGCATACGCCATGAACGGCACATCGGCGAGGATCAGTGCACCTTCGTTGCCGCGCTTGACGCTGGCGATGTGGTAGGCCATGTCGGCATTGGTCACGGGCAGGGTGCTGTCATGGCCCTGCAGGACCATCCCCAGGGAGTCGCCTACCAACAGGATCTCGACGCCGGCACGGGCGGCGACCTGGGCGAAGGTCGCGTCGTAGCAGGTCAGCATGGCGATTTTCTCACCCTTGGCCTTGAGGGCCTGCAGGGTGGTCAGGGTTACGTCTGGCATGAAAAGCAATCCTCGTTCAGGCGCTGTGAACAATCACTGCGTACAACGCATGTATTCAACTTCTGGAACGGCACATCATCGAGCGTGGTGTTTGGGTTGGACCCGTTCCAGTCCTGGTTACGCCTTGTTTTACGGCACGGGCGTGCCACGGGACGCCTATAGTCGTGAGGGCGGGGAGGGAAGTCAATTACCGTGTTACCGCATTGTTACGTCTGCGGTGTTACGGGCGTTACCGTGGGGGGAAGCGCCCGGCTACAGGCGCTCAAGACCGACGAACGGGCAGTCTGCCAGCAGTTGTGCGAGGGGCCGTTGGTCCGCCAGGCAGAAGTCCTCGGACACCAATTCGGCAAGAGGATAGAGCACGAAAGGACGGGCCTGCATGTGGTAGTGCGGGACCTTGAGGCGCGGTTCGTCGATCACCTGGTCGGCGTACAGCAGGATATCCAGGTCCAGGGTACGCGGGCCCCAGCGCTCCTTGCGTTCGCGGCCCTGGTCGGCCTCGATGCCTTGCAGGGCGTCGAGCAGGGCGATAGGCGCAAGCGTGGTATTCAGCGCGGCGACGGCATTGGTGTAGCGTGGCTGGCCCGGGGACAGCGAATCGCTGGCATAGAAGGAAGAGACGCCGGCCAGTTGCGTACCCGGCAACTGCGCCAGCGCGTCGAGGGCACTGCGCAGTTGTTCCCGTGGGTTGGCCAGGTTGCTGCCAAGGCCGATATAGGCTCGCTGCACCGGGCTCACTCGCCTGCGCCGCCGTCGGCGCGACGGCGCTTGGCCGGGCTGCGCTTGCGTTTGCGCGGACCTGCGCTGCTACCTTCTTCACGACCGCCCAGCTCGCGGATCATCTCGCGGCGCTCGCTTTCGTTGCACTCCTGGTAGTCGGTCCACCACTGGCCGAGGTCATCGGTTTCCTCGCCGGCGCTTTCACGCAACAGCAGGAAGTCGTAGCCGGCGCGGAAGCGCGGGTTGTCCAGAAGCAGGTCGGCGCGTTTGCCGCTGCGCCGTGGCAGGCGCTCCTGCATGTCCCAGATCTCGCGGATCGGCAGGGTGAAGCGCTTCGGAATGGCGATGCGCTGGCACTGCTCGAAGATCAGCTCGTGGGCCGCTTCGTTCATCGCCGGGATCGGTGGCATGCCGCGGCTCTGCAGGTACAGCGCGCGGCCCGGCAGGGCTGGCCAGAGCAGGGCGGCGAAGAGGAATGCCGGGGTTACCGGCTTGCCCTGCCTGACCCGCAGATCGGTGTTGATCAGCGCCTGGCTGATCAGCGTGTGGGTGTAGGTCGGGTGTTCTTCCAGGGCTTGGGCACTGGCCGGGAACAGCGGGTCGAACAGTTGCAGGTCGACCAGCATCTCGAAGGTGTCGGCGGCGTGCCCGGACAGGAACAGCTTCAGCGACTCCTCGAACAGCCGCGCCGCCGGGATTTCCCGGAGCATCGGCGCCAGCTCGCGGATCGGCAGTACGGTGTGCTTCTCGATGCCGAAGTTGAGCTTGGCGGCGAAACGCACTGCGCGCAGCATGCGCACCGGGTCTTCCTGATAGCGCTGGGTCGGGTCGCCGATCAGGCGGATCAGACGGTTGCGGATGTCGTGCACACCGTTGGCGTAGTCGAGGATGCGCTCGCTGACCGGATCGTAGTACAGCGCGTTGATCGTGAAGTCACGGCGCTGGGCGTCTTCTTCCAAGGTGCCGTAGACGTTGTCGCGCAGGATCCGTCCGCTTTCGTTGCGGGACGACTGGTGACTGTTTTCTTCTTCGTCGACCGGATGGTTGGCGCGGAAGGTGGCGACCTCGATGATCTCGCGACCGAAATGCACGTGGACCAGCTTGAAGCGCCGGCCGATGACCCGTGCATTGCGGAACTCGGCACGGATCTGCTCCGGCGTGGCGCTGGTGGCGACGTCGAAGTCCTTGGGCGTGATACCCAGGAGCATGTCACGCACGCAACCACCGACCAGGTAGGCCTGGTAGCCGGCGCTTTGCAGGCGCTCGACGATGTTCACCGCGTGGCGGCTGAACTGATGGCGCTGCAGCGAGTGCTGCGAGTGGTTGATCACCTCGGGCGTGGTGCGAATGTGGTGCTGGACGCGCGCCGGGGGACGGAAAGACTGGAACAGCTTCTTCAGCATGGGATGCACTGTTTGAAGGAATTTTCGGCCAGAAATAGAGAAAGGCCGCATGATGGGCACGGATTCTAGCATTTAGTCGGAAAAGGGTGTAGGCACCCGAGAAACGGGGGATGAAATGACGCGGGTGGGATCACCGGGAGGCGGAAACTACAAGGGGAGCCGAAGCTCCCCAAGAAGTAGTTGCGTGCTCTTATTGTTTTTTTGTCGGGCTTCTTGTTTTTATTGAGTGCCCTGGCCACCAAATGCCGCGAGGCTGGTGGACTGTCTCCCTAACCGGGAGTACAAGAGCAAACGGATTGCTTTGATCGCCGATGTTGCGATGATCTTTCGATCCAACCAGTTCAGGCTCTGCTTGAGTGCAGTTTTTGTTGTTCTCTGCCTGGTTGTGGGGCGAGCCCCAAACACAACTCCTCTCCAAAAGAATCAGTTAGCTGCGCCTCCGCCGTCTTGTTCTTATTGTGCGTGAGCCGATTCGTCTTATTTTTATTGTGTTTTGCAGTGCTTGTTATTGTTCTTGTACCGAACATATAGCAGGTGCCGTGCCAACTTTTGCAAAGCCCAGTAAAACAAGGGGTTAGGCGGGATTCGGGGTGTTTTGAGAACGAAAAAAAACCGGGATTTCGTTACCGATAACCCCGGTTTCTGTTACGACCTCGCGGTGAGGTAACAGTTTTTGGCTGAAACGCGGTGTTACCCGTTTGAGGGTGACACCGTGTCGCAGCCCCTCGTTCAGCTCTCGCTGGTGGCTCCGCTCTTGCGTCGCGGGATACCCAGGCGCTGGCGGCGCTCCCAGAGGCACTTGCGGCTGACCCCGAGCTTGCGTGCCAGCTCGGTCTCGGTCATGTGGTCCTGGTGTTCGAGGACGAAGTGCTGGAAGTAGTCCTCCAGCGACAGGTCCTCGGTCGGTTCGTGGCTGGCCGCGTTAGCCTGTGCGGCGATGGCCGGCAGATTGTCGAAGGTCTCGTCGTCCTCCAGGTCGCCCAGCTCGATATCGATGCCCAGCAGGTCCGCGGAAATTTCCGGGCTCTCGCAGAGAATCACCGCACGCTCCACGGCGTTCTCCAGCTCGCGCACGTTACCTGGCCAGGAGTAATGGCGGATCGCTTGTTCGGCGTCGTGGGCAAACTTCAGGTCGTTGCGTCCGATGCGCGCCGCCTGGCGAGCGAGGAAGGCGTTGGCGATCTCGTTGACGTCGGCGCCGCGCTCGCGCAGGGCCGGGAGCCTGAGGGCGATGACGTGCAGTCGGTAATACAGGTCTTCACGGAACTGGCCGACCTTGGCCAGGTTCTTCAGGTCGCGGTGGGTCGCGGCGATCAGGCGCACATCGACCTTCTGCGACTGCACCGAACCGACCCGGCGGATCTCGCCTTCCTGCAGCACACGCAGCAGACGGGCCTGAGCTTCCAGCGGCAGTTCGCCGATCTCGTCGAGGAACAGCGTGCCACCGTCCGCCGCTTCCACCAGGCCGGCGCGACCGGCACTGGCACCGGTGAACGCACCTTTCTCGTGACCGAACAGCTCGGATTCGATCAGGGTTTCCGGAATCGCCGCGCAGTTCACCGAGATCATCGGTGCCTTGGCCCGACGCGAAAGGTTGTGCAGGGCTCGGGCCACCAGTTCCTTGCCGGTCCCGGACTCGCCCTGGATCAGCACGTTGGAATCGGTGGGTGCGACCTTGCGGATCTTGCTGTAGAGGTCCTGCATCGGCGGGCAGGAGCCGATGATGCCGATCTCGCCGTTGGCATTGCCGGCGGCGGCCTTGTCGGCTGCCGGTGCCTTGCCGTTGGTGCGCTGCTCGGCCGGGGCTGCCGGAGCGTTCTGGCGGTCACGCAGGATGCGCGCGACGGCCTGGAGCATTTCGTCGTGGTCGAACGGCTTGGCGATGTAGTCCACCGCGCCCATCTTCATCGAGTCGACCGCCGAGCGCAGGCTGGCGTAGCTGGTCATGATCAGCACCGGCGTGCCCTGGCCCAGCTTGATCAGCTCGGTGCCGGGCGCGCCGGGCAGGCGCAGGTCGCTGACGATCAGGTCGAAGGTGGCGATGCTGAATCGCTCCTGGGCTTCCTGCACCGAACCGGCTTCGCTGACCTGGTACTGGTTGCGCTCCAGCAGGCGGCGCAGGGCGGAACGGATGATGGTTTCGTCTTCGACGATCAGAATATGAGGCATTGATTCAATTCTCTCGACGGTCTCAGTTCACAGCGGACGTCGCTTCGACATGTCGTGGCAGGGTCACACGGATCCGCGTGCCACGTTGGCTCTTGGTATCGGCCGGGCTGTCGATGGTGATCTGTCCATAATGCTCTTCCACGATGGAATAGACCAGAGCGAGCCCCAGTCCCGTTCCTTCGCCCGGGTCCTTGGTGGTGAAGAAGGGTTCGAACAGGCGGTCCATGATGTTCTTCGGGATACCGCTGCCTTCGTCCTCGACGATCAGGTCGACGGTGTGTTCGCTGGCCTCGCTGCGTACCCGCACGGCGGCACCGGCGGGCGAGGCATCACGGGCGTTGGAGAGCAGGTTGATCAGCACTTGCGCGAGGCGCTGCGGATCGCCTTCGACCCAGTGTTCGGGATCGCACAGGTTGAAGAACTGTACTTCGAAATTGCGCCGGTTCAATGCCAGCAGACCGATGGCGTCCTGCGCCACTTCGGCCAGGCACACCGGCTCGTCGCTGTGCTGGTGGCTGCCGGCGTGGGCGAAGCTCATCAGCGACTGGACGATGCGCGAGATACGCTTGGTCTGTTCGAGGATCTGGCTGCTCAATTCGGTGATCTCGCCATCTTCCTCGCGTTCCTCGCGCAGGTTCTGCGCCAGGCAGGCTATGCCGGTCACCGGGTTGCCGATCTCGTGGGCGACCCCTGCGGCCAGGCGGCCGATGCTGGCCAGACGCTCGGAGTGCACCAGCTTGTCTTCGAGCATCTGGGTTTCGGTGAGGTCTTCCACCAGCAGGACAAGGCCGCTGTTGCCGGGGGCCAGCGGTTCGTCGATAGCCGCCTTGTGCAGGTTCAGCCAGCGGGTCTGGCCGTCCAGGCCCAGGCGCTGCTTGTGCAGGTGTTCGTCGGGGACGTTGATGAAGCCCAAGAGCAGGCCGCGCCAGGGCTCGACGATGGTGGTCAGGCGCGAGCCGACCACGCGCTTGGCGGGAATCCCGGTGAGCTCCTCCATGGCCTTGTTCCACATGAGAATCTCCTGGTCCTTGGCCAGCGAGCAGACCCCCATCGGCAACTCCTGCAAGGTCTGCCGGTGGTAGCGGCGCAGGGCATCGAGTTCGGCGGCAAGGCCGGTGAGGCGCGAGTGGTAGTCCTCCAGCCGGCTCTCGATGAAGTGGATGTCCTCGGTGACGTAGTTCTCGCTGCCGGACTTGTAGGGCAGGAAGGTTTCCACGATGTCCTGGGCCACGCTCGGGCCCATCAGACCGGACAGGTTGGCCTCGATACGGTCGCGCAGGCGGCGCAGGGCATAAGGGCGGCGCTCGTCGAACGGCAGGTAGAGGTCGCGCAGGGCCTGCTCGACTTCCTTCTGTGCGGCCTTGGCCCCCAGTGGCTTGGCCAGTTGGGTGGCGAACTCCTGCGGTGAGGCGGCGTGCAGTTCCCGGCGTTGTGGCCGGCGCACGTTGTCCACCGCGCAGGCTTCGGCGGCGGAAACTTCCTCGGTGCTGGCATTGGTGAACAGCGAGATCAGGGTGAACAGCAGCACGTTGGCCGCCAGCGAAGCAATTGCCGCCATGTGCCAACTGGTGTCGTCGAGCACGTAGATCATGTTCAGCAACGGGATGTAGAAGCCCTGCAGGTTGCCGACCAGCGGCAGCAGCATGGTCACCATCCACACGGTGATGCCGGCCAGCAGGCCGGCGATGAAGCCGCGCCGGTTGGCGGTCGGCCAGTACAGCACCGAGAGCACGCCCGGAAGGAACTGCAGGGTGGCGACGAAGGCGACGATGCCGAGGTTGGCCAGGTCCTGTTGCGCACCCAGCAGCAGGTAGAAGCCGAAGCCGGCGGCAATGATGGCGACGATCAGCGCCCGGCGGGTCCACTTCAGCCAGCGGTAGATGTTGCCTTCGGCCGGCGGCTGGTACAGCGGCAGCACCAGGTGGTTCAGCGCCATGCCGGAGAGGGCCAGGGTGGTGACGATGATCAGGCCGCTGGCGGCGGACAGTCCGCCGACATAGGCCAGCAACGCCAGTGCCTGGTTGTTGGCGGCGATGCCCAGGCCAAGGGTGAAGAATTCCGGGTTGGTGCTGGCGCCGAGCTTCAGGCCGGCCCAGAGGATCAGCGGTACCGCCAGGCTCATCAGCAGCAGGAACAACGGCAGGCCCCAGCTGGCGCTGACAAGCGAGCGCGGGTTGAGGTTCTCGGTAAAGGCCATGTGGTACATGTGCGGCATGACGATGGCCGAGGCGAAGAACACCAGCAGCAGGGTGCGCCACGGACCTTCCTGCAGCGGCGTGTGCAGGGCGGCGAGGGCGGTCTGGTTCTGCAGCAGCCAGACTTCCAGCTGGTGCGGACCACCGAACACGCCGTACAGCGCATACAGGCCGATCCCGCCCAGGGCGAGGAGCTTGACCACCGACTCGAAGGCGATGGCGAAGACCAGGCCTTCGTGCTTCTCGCGGGTGGCGATATGCCGCGAGCCGAAGAAGATGGTGAACAGCGTGATCATCGCGCAGAAGGCCAGGGCCACGCGGCTTTTCACTGGCTCGCCGGTGAGGATGCTGATGGAGTCGGCCACCGCCTGGATTTGCAGGGCCAGAAGCGGCAGCACGCCGATCAGCATGAACACCGTGGTCAGGGCGCCGGCCCAGGTGCTGCGGAAGCGGAAGGCGATCAGGTCGGCAAGTGACGAAAGCTGGTAGGTGCGGGTGATCTTGAGGATCGGATAGAGCAGCACCGGCGCCAGCAGGAAGGCCCCGGACACACCGAGGTAGCAGGCAAGGAAACCATAGCCGTACTGGTAGGCCAGGCCTACCGTGCCATAGAAGGCCCAGGCGCTGGCGTAGACGCCGAGCGACAGGGTGTAGGTCAGCGGGTGGCGGATGATCGCCCGCGGAATCATGCCGCGTTCGCTGATCCAGGCCACGCCGAACAGCACCAGCAGGTAGGCGGCGCTGATCAGGATCATCTGGGTCAGGCTAAAGCTCATCGGCATCACGTTGGCTCTGCAGGATAAAGGTCACGACGATCAGGATCAGCCAGAGCAGGTAGGGGCGATACCAGGCACCGGTCGGCTCGATCCACCAGTCCATGATGGCCGGGGAGAACAGGTAGATCCCCACGACCAGAAGCAGGACCAAACGATAGATGTACATGCTGGCCTCACTGGAATTGCGCGCTGCGAACTGGATTTATTATTGGCGCAAAACGCGGCTGATGGTAACGGAAGGGCCGGCGCCTGCAAACGGGCTGGCGCTCATGGCCCAAGGGATTGAATCTATTGGCCTTTCTATTCCCCGGCAAGCATTCAGTGCAGATCCGCTTCAGGGACGGTCAGGCGCTGCGGAATCGCTTTCGCATCCCAGTGTCGGGCGGCGTGGGCCAGGACTTCGCCGGGCCGGGCGTCGAGCATGCTGGCGTCGGTGCCCTGGCCCAGCGCGCGCAGGGCTCGCAGGATCAGCGGCGTGGCCTGTTCGGCGGGCAGCGGTGCGGAGCGGTAGGTCTTGCCCAGCTTGTGGCCGTCGGGCTGGATGATCAGCGGGACATGCAGGTAACGCGGTTGCGACAGGCCCAGCAGCTCCTGCAGGTACAGCTGGCGCGGCGTATTGTCCAGCAGGTCGGCACCGCGGACGATATCGGTCACGCCCTGCCAGGCGTCGTCGAGCACCACCGCCAGTTGATAGGCATACAGGCCGTCGCGACGGCGGATGATGAAATCGCCCACCTCGCCCCCCAGATGCTGCTGGAAACGGCCCTGGACGCGGTCGTCGAAGGTGTAGGTCAGTTCCGGTACCCGTATGCGGATCGCCGCGTCTTCCTGGCTGTGCCCGAGATTGCGGCACAGGCCGGGGTAGAGGCCGTTGTAGCCTTCCAGCTGCTTGCGCGAACAGGTGCAGGCATAGGCCAGGCCCTGGCGGAACAGGCGCTCGACCACTTCGGCGTAGGCCTCGTGGCGGTCATGCTGGTAGACCACCTCGCCGTCCCACTCCAGACCGTAGCTTTCCAGGGTCTTGAGGATCGCCGCCTGGGCGCCGGGAGCCTCCCGTGGCGGGTCGATGTCTTCCATGCGCAGCAGCCAACGCCCGCCGACGGCACGGGCATCGAGCCAGGAGGCGAGGGCCGCGACCAGCGAACCGAAGTGCAGGAAACCACTGGGGGTGGGGGCGAAGCGCCCAATATAGCGGGAGTCGGTCATGATCTGTGCGGGCTGTATAAATGAAACGGGGCGCATGATGCGCCCCGTTCTGTCGGAGTGAGAATCAGCCTTTGCCGATCGTCTTTTCCTTCTTCTCCGCGATTTCCTTGCAGTCGAAACACAGGTCCGCGGTCGGGCGTGCTTCCAGGCGACGCAGGCCGATCTCGACGCCACAGGCATCGCACCAGCCGTATTCGTCTTCCTTGATCTTGTCGAGGGTCTTGTCGATCTTCTTGATCAGCTTGCGCTCGCGGTCACGGTTGCGCAGCTCCAGGGCGAACTCTTCTTCCTGGCTGGCGCGGTCGGCCGGGTCGGGGAAGTTGGCGGCTTCGTCCTTCATGTGGTCCACGGTGCGGTCCACGCTCTGCATCAGGTCGCCTTTCCAGGCGTTGAGCAGTTTGGTGAAGTGGGCCTTCATGGGGGCACCCATGTACTCCTCGCCCTTGGTCTCCACATAGGCATCGACACCGTACATGGAATGACCGGCTTTTTGCTTTTCTACGGTGGACATGAATAGACCGCCTCTCACTCATCTGATCCAATGCGCAGGATTGCTTCCATCTCCGGCGACCGCCGGCCCTGCGACTGCGAGCCGCCGAACTTACCAGATAGGATCGGGGTGCGCTACTCCCGGTTATCTCCGGTAGGACAGCGAGGTTTACCCATACGTTCGCTGCGGCGCAGGGGTAGAATCATCAGTCTAGTCCCAATTGAGAGAAGGCCAATGGCTCAGCCTTACAGTGCGCGCAGTCGCGCCATCGAACCCTTTCACGTGATGGCACTGTTGGCGCGGGCCAACGAATTGCAGGCGGCCGGTCACGATGTGATCCACCTGGAAATCGGCGAGCCGGACTTCACCACGGCCACCCCCATCGTCGAGGCCGGCCAGGCTGCACTGGCGGCCGGGCATACCCGCTACACTGCGGCCCGCGGCCTGCCGGCGCTGCGCGAAGCGATCGCCGGCTTCTATGCCACGCGATACGGCCTGAACATCGATCCGCAACGCATCCTTGTTACCCCCGGTGGCTCCGGTGCCTTGCTGCTGGCCAGCAGCCTGCTCGTGGATCCGGGCAAGCACTGGCTGCTGGCCGATCCGGGCTATCCCTGCAATCGCCACTTCCTGCGCCTGGTGGAAGGCGGCGCGCAACTGGTGCCGGTGGGGCCGGATGTCAACTATCAATTGAACGCCGACCTGGTCGAGCGTTACTGGGATCACGATACCGTCGGTGCCCTGGTCGCCTCGCCGGCCAACCCTACCGGCACCGTGCTCGATCGCGAGGCGCTGGCCGGCCTGTCCCGGGCGACCCGCGCGCACAACGGCCACCTGGTGGTAGACGAGATCTACCATGGCCTGACCTACGGCATGGATGCGCCGAGTGCCCTGGAAGTCGACGACCAGGCCTTCATCCTGAATAGTTTCTCAAAATATTTCGGCATGACCGGCTGGCGCCTTGGCTGGCTGGTGGCACCGCCGGCGGCGATCCCGGAACTGGAGAAGCTGGCGCAGAACCTCTACATCAGCGCTCCGAGCATGGCCCAGTATGCCGCGCTGGCGTGTTTCGAACCGCGCACCATCGAAATCCTCGAGGAACGCCGCGCCGAATTCGCCCGTCGTCGCGATTTCCTGCTGCCCGCGCTGCGGGAGCTGGGCTTCGGCATCAGCGTGGAGCCGCAAGGCGCCTTCTATCTGTACGCCGATATCAGCCAGTTCGGCGGTGACGCCTTCGCGTTCTGCCGGCATTTCCTCGAAACCGAGCATCTTGCCTTCACTCCGGGTATCGACTTCGGTCGGCACCAGGCCAGCCACCACGTGCGCTTCGCCTATACCCAGAGCCTGCCGCGCCTGCAGGAAGCGGTTGAGCGGATTGCCCGTGGCCTGCGGAGCTGGCAAGGCTGATGCAGTTTTCTCCCTTGCTCGAAGAGGCGCGCCTGCTGCGCCGCTACAAACGTTTTCTCGCCGATATCGAGACCCTCGACGGCGAGCAACTGACCATCCACTGCCCCAACACCGGGTCGATGCTCAACTGCATGAAGGAGGGCGGTCAGGTCTGGTTCAGTCGCTCCAACGACCCCAAGCGCAAGCTGCCGGGCACCTGGGAAATCAGCGAGACCCCGCAGGGTCGCCTGGCCTGCGTGAACACCGGGCGGGCCAATGCCATCGTCGAGGAGGCACTGCATGCCGGGGTTATCAGCGAACTGGCCGGGTTCACCACACTGCGCCGCGAAGTGCCCTATGGCGAGGAAAACAGCCGCATCGACTTCCAGCTCACCTTCGAAAGCGGCCTGGCCTATGTCGAGGTGAAAAGCGTGACCCTCGGCTTTGACGGCAGCAGCATCGCCGCCTTTCCCGATGCGGTCACCCAGCGCGGCGCCAAGCACCTGCGCGAGCTGGCCGCGCTGGCTCGCCAGGGCGTTCGGGCGGTGCAGCTGTATTGCGTGAACCTGAGCGGCATCGAGGCTGTGCGCCCGGCCGAGGAGATCGATCCAGGCTACGCCATCGCCCTGCGTGCGGCGGTGCTCGACGGTGTCGAGGTGCTGGCCTACGGTGTAACGCTGGACAACGAGCAGGTGCGCATCGATCGAGCGTTGCCGGTGCTGCTCAATCCGTGAGCCAGATACCTTGGCTGTCCTCGTGACAGCCGAGGGCCTGCAAGGCGTCGCCCTCGCAAGGGCCGGCGACGCATTCTCCGCTTTCGATCAGGAACAGCGCACCGTGATGGGCGCAGGTGATCAGGCTGGCACTGCTGTCTAGAAAGGCATCTGGTTGCCAGTTCAGCGGGATACCGCGGTGCGGGCAGCGATTGCGGAACAGGTAGACCTGGCCTTGGCGGCGGACGCCGAGCAACTCCATGCCCTGGCTATTGAAACCACGGCTCTGGCCTTCACCCAGGTCGGCGGAGTGACAAAGAAAGTGCATGAAGGGATTCCGTGGCGGGGTGCAGATCGCTTGACGCTCAAATGCAAATAATTATCAAATTGCGGGCTCAGAAGGCGCCGGGCGTCTTTATACCCTGTCCGTTGCCTCCCTACATACCGTCATGAACAGGAAGCTTCGTTATGCGCCGATGTGCCAGCCTGATCGCCCTCTGTATCGGGCTTGTCTTCAACCCGGTGCAGGCGGAGCCACTGCCGCAGCGCTGGGTCAGTGCCGGTGGTGCACTGAGTGAATGGATCGCCGAGCTGGGCGCCGAGTCGCGCCTGGTCGGGGTCGACACAACCAGCCAGCATCCAGAATCCCTGAAGGCCCTGCCGAGCATCGGTTACCAGCGCCAGTTGTCCGCCGAAGGCGTGCTGAGCCTGCGCCCTGACGTGCTGGTGGGCACGGAGGAGATGGGCCCGCCGCCGGTGCTGGCGCAGATCCGCGGCGCCGGGGTGCGGGTCGAGCTGTTCTCCAGCCAGGCCAGCCTCGATGCGGTGCAGGGTAACCTCAAGCACCTGGGCGAACTGCTTGGCAAACCTGAGCAGGCCGAGAAGCGTTTCGCCGACTATCGCCAGCAACTCGATACCCTGCGCGAGCGCATCAAGACTGCCCAGGGCGCGGAGACCGCGCCAGGCGTAATCCTGCTGGTCGGCCATGCGGGTGCCAAGCCGATGATCGCCGGCAAGGGTACCTCCGGCGACTGGCTGATCCAGCAGGCTGGCGGGCGCAACCTCGCCACCAACGACGGCTACAAGAACTTCTCCACGGAAACCCTGGCGGCCCTGAATCCGCAGGTCGTGGTGTTCTCCGATCGCGCCCTTGCCGGAGATGCCGCGTTGCAGGCCCTGCTCAAGGAAAACCCGGCCCTGGCCGCATCCCGTGCGGTCAAGGAGAAGCGCCTGGTCGACCTCGATCCGACCCTTCTGGTCGGTGGTCTCGGCCCGCGCCTTCCGGCCAGCCTGCAAGCATTGGCCGTGGCCTTCTATCCGGCGGCGAAGGCTAGATTGGCTCCATGATCCGACTGGTAAAGCCACGTACGCTGTTCATCGCCCTCGGGTTGTTGTGTCTGCTGGCGATCTGGCTGTCGCTGGCGCTAGGACCGGTCAGCCTGCCGCTGCTGGATACCCTGCGCGTCGGCGGGCGCCTGATCGGCCTGCCGTTGGCGGGCGACGGACTGGAGCAAGCCGAACTGATCCTCGGGCAGATCCGTCTGCCGCGGACCTTGCTCGGCCTGGCCGTGGGCGCGGTGCTGGCGCTGGCCGGCGTGGCCATGCAGGGCCTGTTCCGCAACCCGCTGGCCGATCCTGGCCTGGTTGGTGTCTCCAGCGGGGCGGCGCTCGGCGCGGCGATCGCCATCGTCGGCAGTACCTGGGTCGGTGGCGTGCCGGAGGTGTTCTCGCCTTATCTGCTGTCGTTGTGCGCCTTCCTCGGCGGCCTCGGGGTTACCGCGCTGGTCTATCGGTTGGGACGGCGTGATGGCCAGACCAGCGTCGCGACCATGCTGCTGGCCGGTATCGCCCTGACCGCCCTGGCCAGCTCGGCGGTGGGCCTGTTCACCTACCTGGCGGACGACGCCACCTTGCGTACCCTGACCTTCTGGAACCTCGGCAGCCTCAACGGCGCCAGCTACCAGCGCCTGTGGCCGCTGGTGCTGGTGGCCACCGCCGTGGCGCTTTGGTTGCCGCGGCGTGCCGAAGCGCTGAATGCCTTGCTGCTGGGCGAGTCGGAAGCGCGGCACCTGGGTTTCGAAGTCGAGAAACTCAAGCGCGAACTGGTGTTCTGCACCGCTCTCGGAGTAGGTGCGGCGGTGGCGGCGGCAGGGCTGATCGGCTTTATCGGCCTGGTGGTGCCCCACCTGGTGCGCCTGCTGGCGGGGCCCGATCATCGCGTGCTGCTGCCGGCGTCGTTGCTGGCTGGCGCCTCGCTGCTGTTGTTCGCCGATCTGATTGCGCGCCTGGCGCTGGCGCCGGCGGAGTTGCCGATCGGCATCGTCACGGCCTTCATCGGTGCGCCGTTCTTTCTCTATCTGCTGTTGCGGGGGCGTGCCTGATGCTACAGGTCGAGGATCTTCAGGTTGTTCGCGGGCGCAAGATCGTGCTCGACGGCATCGACCTTCGGGTGCGGCCGGGCCAGGTGCTGGGTGTGCTCGGTCCTAATGGCGCGGGCAAGAGCACCTTGCTCGGCGCCTTGTGTGGCGAACTGACGCCGACGCGGGGGCGGGTGTTGCTGCATGATCGGGCGCTGGCCGACTGGCCCGGTCACGAACGTGCCCAGCGCCTGGCGGTACTGCCGCAGGCGTCGAGCCTCGGTTTCGCCTTCCAGGTCGAGGAAGTGGTGGGCATGGGCCGCTTGCCCCATCGCACCGGACGCGAGCGCGACCGGGAAATCGTCAGTGCCGCGCTGCAGGCGGCGGACGCCTTGCATCTGGCCGAGCGCAGTTACCTGGCGTTGTCCGGCGGCGAGCGCCAGCGCGTGCACCTGGCGCGGGTGCTGGCGCAGTTGTGGCCAGGCGAGGAGGGCAGGACGCTATTGCTCGACGAGCCGACTTCGGCCCTCGATCCTTTGCACCAGCACACCACCCTGCAGGCGGTGCGCGGATTTGCCGACCGCGGGGCCGCCGTACTGGTGATTCTCCACGACCTCAACCTGGCCGCACGCTATTGTGACCATATCCTGCTGCTGGAAAACGGCCAGCCCCATGCCCTCGATACGCCCGAGCGGGTCCTGCAGCCTGCGGCGCTGAAAGCAGTGTTCGGTCTGGACGTACTGGTCCAGGCTCATCCCGAGCGGGGGCATCCGCTCATCATTGCCCGATAGGAGTTGCACATGTCCCGATCCCGGTCGCTCGGCCTTCTTTTTCTGCTGGCCTGGGGCCTGGCGGGCTGTCACTCCAGTGTCGCGGTGCAACCGCAGCAACCGTTGCCCCCGTTGCCGGAGTGGCAGAGCCCGGAAGGACGCGAGCATGCCGAGCTTGGGCAGATTCGCGAAACCGCCAGCGGCAAGCTGCTGACTCCGGAACAGCTGGTGGAGCGCCTGGCGCAGGCACCGCGGGTACTGGTGGGCGAGCAGCATGACAACCCGGACCACCACGCCCTGCAGCTGTGGTTGTTGAAGGCGCTGGCCCAGCAGCGAGCGCAGGGCAGTTTGTTGCTGGAAATGCTCGAACCGGTGCAGCAGGTCAAGGTCGATGCGGTACGCCAGCAACAGCCGCTGCCGGATGACCTGGCCGCGGCCATTGACTGGCGCCAGGGCTGGGACTGGCGGTTCTATGCGCCACTGCTGCGCGAGGCCTTCGCCCGTGGCTATCCGGTACTGGCGGCCAATCTCGATCGCGAGGAGATGAAGACGATCTATCGGACCCGGCCTGAGCTGACGGGGCCGCGCGCCAAGGCGCCCGAGGTGCGCGATGCCTTGCTGGAAGAGGTGCGCGCCGGCCATTGCGGCCTGCTTCCAGAAGCCCAGTTGCCGGCCATGCTCGCGGTGCAGCAGCAACGTGACCGGCGCATGGCCCAGCGCCTGTTGCAGGCGTCCGCGCCGGCGTTGTTACTGGCCGGTGGGCAGCATGTGCGCAAGGATGTCGGCGTGCCGCTGCACCTGGCGGATCTCGGTGCGGAGTCGGATAGCCCGGTGTTGATGCTGGCCCAGGTAGGCGAGGAGGTCGGGGCAGAGGAGGCGGACTTCGTCTGGTTCACTGCGGCGCTGCCGAAGCGGGACTACTGCGCTGACCTGAAATGAAGAATCGCGGGCAAAAAAAGACCCGGCAAAACTGCCGGGTCAATAACCGTGATTAGCCTGATGAGGAGATAATCTGAGAGTCCGAACCAAGGTCTTTCAGTTTATCCAACCAGTCTCGCGACCAGTTGTGGTAATCATAACGATTCTCATTTCGAAGTCAACGGCTGTTGCCATAAATTTTCAATTTTTTTTCCGCAGGGTCGTCGCATCGAGTTGCTGGTTCAGGGCTTCCTTGCGCTCTGCGGGAATATCGTTCCAGTGCACGTCCAGCAAAGCACCTTCAATCGCGTACAGCAGCACCTTCGATGCCCGGAATCCCCGCGTGCGTACCGCCCGATAGGCATCCACCGCGCCCAGGCGGCGGAGGTCCGATGCGCTGTGGATGCCTACCGCGTGCAGCCATTGCGCCGAGGTCTTGCCAAGATTCTTCAGGTGCTGGAGTTCGTCGTTCATCAAGCCTCCTTGCGCCGGCTGAACGGGTCTTGTGGAGGAATTCGCGGCGTATCAATCAGGAGTGTAGCGGCACTTGGCAATAACGCGGCTATTTGCCAGTGCCGCTGGGAAGAAGGCGCCCGGCGTGGTTCGCCGGGGGCTTTTCAGCGGGTGCGATAGCGCAGGCGGGTGCCGAAATTCACCGACATGAGGATTTCGTCGGCACTCAGTTCGGGCGGGAACCAGGTTCCGGAGATCTGTGCGTGGGCCAGGCTCGCGCCTTCCAGTGGCACGTCGCGCAGGTCAAGGCCGCGCAGGTCGGCGGCGCGGAAGTAGGCACCGCTGAAGTCGATGCCCGAAGCGTCGAGGTTGCGCAGGTCGAGGCCGCGGAAGTCACCATCACGAAAATCGATGCTGGCACCTTGCGGTTTCTCGCGGTTGAAGCCCGCGATGTCCTCGTTGTGAATCAATGCGTACAGCGAGCTATCGAGTTGCCGTGGCTGATTCATGGCGCGAGCCTCCTGGGTGGCCAGATACTGGCATTATAGTGTCACCCATTATGGAGGCCTCGAAATAGAGGCGCGAAGTGTGGACTGCTTCACGCCTCGTGGGCTTTTTACAGGCCTGGCAGGCGCTGGCGGATCTGCTTGACCAGATCGTCCAGGCTGGCGCTTTCGTTGGTTTCCACGCGTTTGCTCTGCAGCAGTTCCTCGGCGCTCAGGGCGTCGCGGCTGGCCTGTTGCGCGGCCACCACGTCCAGGGTCGCATCGGATGGGTCGTTCTGGTCCGCCTGACGTTGCGCCAGCCAGCTGGCGATCACCGCGTCCGGTGCATTGCAGTCGAGGATCAGGAACGGCACGCCGGTCTCGCTGGCGACTTCGGCGGCGTTCTGGCGCTGTGGCTGCTTGAGGTAGGTGGCGTCGATCACGACCGGGAAGCCGGCGCGCAGGACCACTTCGGCCAGGTGATGGAGGCGCGCATAGGTGGCCTGGCTGGCGTCAGCGTTGTAGATACCGGCTTGCAACTGGCCGGCGGCCGCAGCGCTCTGCTCGCCGAACAGGCGCTTGCGCTCCACGTCCGAACGCAGGCGGATGGCGCCAAGGGCTTCGACCAGGCGCATGGCCACGTGGCTCTTGCCCACGGCGGAGACGCCATGGGTGATCGCCAGCAGTCGAGACGGAATGGTGCTGTAGCTTTCCGCCAGGTTGGCGTAGTTGCGGTACTGGCGCAGGGTCGTGGCGCGCTGCACGCCATCGGCATTGGCGGGCATGCTGAACAGGGCGACCTTGGCCCTTACCAGCGCTCGGTAGGCCTTGTAGAAGTTCAGCAGCTCCAGGCCTTCGTAGTCGCCGGTCAGTTCCAGGTACTGGCTGACGAAGCGCCGCGACAGCGATTTCAGGCCACGGTCTTCCAGGTCCATGGCGAGGAACGCGGTGTCGGCGTAGACGTCGGTCAGGCGGAAGGGTTCGTTGAACTCGATGCAGTCGAAGATCACGACCTTGCCATCGATCAGGGTGGCGTTGCCCAGGTGGATGTCACCGTGGCATTCGCGGATGAAGCCTTGCGCCTTGCGCGCCGCGAGCAGCGTGTGCAGGCGGTCGAAGCTGCTGCGGGCCCAGGCCTGCAGGGCGTCGAGCTGTTGCAGGTCGGCCTTGTCGCTGAGGAACGGACGGATCTGCTCGAAGTTCTGCTCCACCGGCGCCATCACGCTTTCCGGGGTGCCCAGCGGGTGCTCGACGGCAACCCGTGGCGCCTGCTGGTGGAACTCGGCGATCTGCTGCGCCATCTGGTCGATGTGCGCGGCGGTCAGTTCGCCGTTGGCCTGCAAGGTGCTGAGCATTTGCTCCTGGGGGAACTGGCGCATCTTCAGGGCGAATTCGATCGCTGTGCCTTCGCCGCCCAACTGGGGGGCTTCGGCGCTGCCGGTGATCGGCAGCACGTCCAGGTACAGGCCTTCGGTGAGGCGTTTGTTCAGGCGCAGTTCTTCCTTGCAGAAGTGTTCGCGGCTGGACAGTTCGGTGAAGTCGAGGAAGCCGAAATTCATCGGTTTCTTGATCTTGTAGGCGTAATCGCCAGTGAGCACGACCCAGGAAATATGCGTCTCGATAACCCGGAAATCCTTCACGGGATGCGGGTACAGGGCGGGGTTCTGCAGGGCTGCGATCAAGGCTTGGCTCACGGGCGATCCTTCCGGGGGCAAATGGGATTCTAATCGGCCATTATGGCGGCAAGCATGCCGTCTGGAAACCGCCGGAGGGCGTCTGTCGATGAACGATAAAGTGCGTATAATCCGCGCCCATGACACGTACCCGATCCTCTCGTACCCCCAAGAAACAACCGTCCGGTCGCGCTCGCGCCTGGCTTGGCTGGGCTATCAAGCTCAGTCTCGTCGGCCTCGTGGTGCTGGCCGGTTTCGCCGTTTACCTCGACGCGGTCGTCCAGGAGAAGTTCTCCGGCAAGCGCTGGACCATTCCGGCAAAGGTCTACGCGCGGCCGCTGGAGCTGTTTGTCGGTCAGAAGCTGAGCAAGGACGATTTCCTCGTCGAACTCGACGCCCTCGGCTATCGCCGTGAGAGCGTGGCCAACGGCCCGGGTGCGGCGGCGGTCAGCGGCAACACCGTCGACCTGAACACCCGCGGCTTCCAGTTCTACGAAGGCCTGGAGCCGGCGCAGAAGGTTCGGGTGCGTTTCTCCGGCGACTACGTGGCCGGCCTCAGCGCAGCCAACGACGCCAAGCTGGCGGTGGTGCGCCTGGAGCCGCTGCTGATCGGCGGCCTGTACCCGAAGAACCTCGAAGACCGCATCCTGATCAAGCTCGACCAGGTTCCGCCCTACCTGGTGGAAACCCTGGTCGCGGTGGAAGACCGCGACTTCTATCACCACTTCGGCGTGTCGCCCAAGTCGATCGCCCGCGCGGTGTGGGTCAACACCTCATCCGGTGCCATGCGCCAGGGCGGCAGTACCCTGACCCAACAGTTGGTGAAGAACTTCTTCCTGACCAACGAACGCAGCCTCAGCCGCAAGCTCAACGAGGCGATGATGGCGGTGCTGCTGGAGATGCACTACGACAAGAATGAAATCCTCGAGGCCTACCTGAACGAAGTGTTCATCGGTCAGGACGGCCAGCGCGCGGTGCATGGCTTCGGCCTGGCCAGCCAGTTCTTCTTCAGCCAGCCATTGTCGGAACTGAAACTGCACCAGGTAGCTTTGCTGGTAGGCATGGTCAAGGGGCCGTCCTACTACAACCCGAGGCGCTATCCGGAGCGTGCCCTGCAGCGACGCAACCTGGTCCTCGACCTGTTGGCGGAGCAGGGCGTGGCCACCCCGGAAGTGGTCGAGGCGGCGAAGAAGATGCCACTGGGCGTGACCAAGCGCGGCAGCCTGGCCGACAGCTCGTTCCCCGGCTTCCTCGACCTGGTCAAGCGTCAGCTGCGCCAGGACTATCGCGACGAAGACCTTACCGAAGAAGGCCTGCGCATCTTCACCAGTTTCGACCCGATCCTGCAGATGAAGGCTGAATCGTCCATGGCCGATACCTTCAAGCGCCTGGCAGGACGCAAGGGTTCGGATGAGGTCGAGGCGGCGATGGTGGTGACCAACCCGGAAACCGGCGAGGTCCAGGCCCTGATCGGCAGCCGGCAGGCCGGGTTTGCCGGTTTCAACCGGGCGATCGACGCGGTGCGGCCGATCGGCTCGCTGGTCAAGCCGGCGGTATACCTGACGGCGCTGGAGAAGCCGAGCCAGTACACCTTGACCAGCTGGGTGCAGGACGAACCATTCTCGGTCAAGGGCGGTGACGGTCAGGTGTGGAAACCGCAGAACTACGACCGGCGTGCCCACGGCACTATCTACCTGTACCAGGGCCTGGCCAACTCCTACAACCTGTCGACGGCCAAGCTGGGCCTGGAACTGGGTGTGCCGAATGTGCTCAAAACCATAGGGCGGCTGGGCGTCGAGGTCGACTGGCCAGCGTTCCCGTCGATGCTGCTGGGCGCCGGCGGCATGTCGCCGATGCAAGTCGCGACCATGTACCAGACCCTCGCCAACGGTGGCTTCAACACGCCGATGCGCGGTATCCGCAGCGTGCTTACCGCCGAGGGAGAGCCGCTCAAGCGCTACCCGTTCCAGATCCAGCAACGCTTCGATCCGGGCTCGATCTACCTGGTGCAGAACGCCATGCAGCGGGTGATGCGCGAAGGGACCGGGCGCTCGGTGTACAGCGTGCTGCCGAGCTCGCTGAACCTGGCGGGCAAGACCGGCACCAGTAACGACTCGCGGGACAGTTGGTTCGCCGGCTTCAGCCAGGACTTGCTGGCGGTGGTCTGGCTGGGTCGCGACGACAACGGCAAGACGCCGTTCACCGGTGCCACCGGTGCCTTGCAGGTCTGGACCAGCTTCATGCGCAAGGCCGACCCGCTGCCGCTGGACATGCCGCAGCCGGACAACGTGGTGCAGGCCTGGGTCGATCCGCATACCGGCCAGGGCTCCGACGCCAGCTGCCCGGGCGCCGTGCAGATGCCGTATATTCGCGGCAGCGAGCCGGTCGCAGGCGCGGCCTGCGGCGGTGAACAGACGCCTGCCGACTCGGTCATGGACTGGGTCAAGGGCTGGATGAATTAATCGGCGATTGCCAAGAGGACATGACGTGAAGAAATGGTGGTTTCCTGCCCTGACGGCGCTGGCCTTGCTAAATGGTTGCGCCAGCGTGCCGCGGGGTTCGATCCCGGTGGTGGATTCGGGTACCCGGGTGTCCAACAGCGAGCGGGTCCAGGCCAATCGCGCCGGTACCGCGCCCGTGCGTAGCGGCACCAGCCAGGCCCAGACGATTCCGCAGGACAGCGGCGTGACTGTGATGATCCCGCAAGGCAGCGGGGCGGCACCAATCCAGACTTTCCCGGCGTCCACCGCGCCGTCGGGCATCAGCACCGGCCCGATCACCCCGGGCCCGGTGACCTCGGAGCCATTCACACCGCAGCCGAGCAGCAACGCTGGCAGCTACACCATGCCGTCCGCGCCGACCGGCATCCCCAGGGCCAGCAGCAGTGTTGGTGGCCTGTCGGCGGACGAGCAACTGGATGGTCCGGTGCTGGCCCTGCTGACCACCGCCCAGCAACAGCAAGGCAGCGGCGACTACAACGGTGCCTCGTCGAGCCTCGAACGCGCGCAGCGCATCGCACCACGCGAGCCGCAGGTGCTTTACCGCCTGGCCCAGGTGCGTCTGGCCCAGGGCGATGCAGCACAGTCCGAACAACTGGCGCGTCGTGCGCTGACCTATGCCAACGGTCGTCCCGACCTGCAGTCCGGATTGTGGAACATCATCGCCCAGGCCCGCGAAAAGCAGGGTGATGCCGCCGGCGCCGCGCAGGCACGGCAGAAAGCCCAGGCGACGCTGTGATGGACGCGCGGATCCTGGATATCGCCGATCACTTGCTGCTGATCGAGCGTGAGCTGCATGTGCAGGGGTGGTGGAGCGATGAGGCGCCGAGTGCCGAGGCGTTGGCCAGCACCGTGCCCTTTGCCGTCGACAGCATGAGCTTCGAGCAATGGCTGCAATGGATCTTCCTTCCACGCATGAAGGAAATCCTTGAGCGTGGTCTGGCGCTGCCCAATGCCTCGGGCATTCTGGTGATGGCCGAGACGGTGTACGTCGATCGCCCGGAGGAAAGTCGTCAATTGCGCAAGCTGCTGGCGGAGTTCGACCAATTGATAAGTCCATCTGCCTGATTTTCCTGCCGTTTATCGTCCGGGGCCGCTTTTGTGGCCCCGTTTCGTTTGCAACGGGGTATCGCAAACGTTTTCGCTACGCTGGCAGAGGCGTTGCGGAGGAATTTAAACCGTCAAGTCACTTGACTTGCGCAGTTCGAATCAGAACAATCCAAAGTCCGCTGTAGGGGGACTGCCAGAAGCAGACCCGCTAAGCAGATCATGAGGCGCACACCCGCGCCGACCTGTTACACCCCGCAACGCGTTACCTCGCGCTGGGTGGGAAAACCCCGCAACACTTTGGGGCGCTCCCAATACTTGCTCAGTCAGTGCTGACGTAGTGGCATTTTCGTCGCTCATGCTCTGCTTGGCAGTAAACCTATTAAGACCCGTTCCGGAGCGAACGGTATTCTGGCGTTTTAGAGGTGAACAACGTGGAGCTTTTATCTGGCGCTGAAATGGTCGTCCGCTTCTTGCGTGACGAAGGCGTTAAGCACATCTATGGGTACCCTGGCGGTGCTCTCCTTCATGTTTACGATGCCCTGTTCAAAGAACCGGAAGTCCAGCACATCCTGGTTCGCCACGAGCAGGCGGCTACCCATATGGCGGACGGCTATGCCCGTGCCACCGGCAAGGCCGGCGTGGTACTGGTGACCTCCGGTCCGGGCGCGACCAATGCCATCACCGGCATCGCCACCGCTTACATGGACTCCATCCCGATGGTCATCCTTTCCGGTCAGGTGCCCAGCACCATGGTCGGCACCGATGCCTTCCAGGAAACCGACATGATCGGTATCTCCCGGCCGATCGTGAAGCACAGCTTCATGATCAAGCATGCCTCGGAAATCCCGGAAGTCCTGAAGAAAGCTTTCTACCTCGCGCAATCCGGCCGTCCAGGCCCGGTGGTCGTCGACATTCCGAAGGACATGACCAACCCGGCTGAAAAGTTCGAGTACGTCTATCCGAAGAAGGTCAAGCTGCGCTCCTACAGCCCGGCGGTCCGTGGTCACTCCGGCCAGATCCGCAAGGCGGCGGAAATGATCCTCGCGGCCAAGCGCCCGATCATCTATGCCGGCGGTGGCGTGATCCTTGGTGGTGGCTCCGAGCCGCTGACCGAGCTGGCGCAACTGCTCAATGTGCCGGTGACCAACACCCTGATGGGCCTCGGCGCCTACCCGGGTACCGATCGCCAGTTCGTCGGCATGCTCGGCATGCACGGCAGCTACACCGCCAACCTGGCGATGCACCATGCTGACGTGATCCTGGCTGTCGGCGCGCGTTTCGACGACCGCGTCATCAACGGCCCGGCCAAGTTCTGCCCGAACGCGAAAATCATCCATATCGACATCGATCCGGCTTCGATCTCCAAGACGGTCAAGGCTGACGTCCCGATCGTCGGGCCGGTGGAGAGCGTGCTCACCGAGATGCTCGCTGCTGTCCGGGAGATCGGCGAGAAGCCTGAAAAGGCCGCCATCGATGCCTGGTGGCAGCAGATCGAAGAGTGGCGCGGCGATCGCGGCCTGTTCCCTTACGACAAGGGCGACGGCAGCATCATCAAGCCTCAGACCGTGATCGAGACCCTGTGCGAAGTCACCAAGGGCGACGCCTTCGTCACCTCCGACGTCGGCCAGCACCAGATGTTCGCGGCGCAGTACTACCGCTTCAACAAACCGAACCGCTGGATCAACTCCGGTGGCCTGGGCACCATGGGCTTCGGCTTCCCGGCGGCTATGGGCGTCAAGCTGAACTTCCCGGAGGCCGACGTGGCTTGCGTTACCGGTGAAGGCAGCATCCAGATGAACATCCAGGAGTTGTCGACCTGCCTGCAGTACGACCTGCCGGTGAAGATCGTCAACCTGAACAACGGTGTGCTGGGTATGGTTCGCCAGTGGCAGGACATGTCCTACAACAGCCGTCACTCGCACTCCTACATGGAGTCGCTGCCTGACTTCGTCAAGCTGGCCGAGGCCTATGGTCATGTGGGTATCCGCATCACCAGCCTGAAGGACCTCAAGCCCAAGCTCGAAGAAGCCTTCGCCCTGAAGGATCGCCTGGTGTTCATCGACATCCAGGTCGACAACAGCGAGCACGTCTATCCGATGCAGATCAAGGATGGTTCGATGCGCGACATGTGGCTGAGCAAGACGGAGCGGACCTGATATGCGGCACATTATTTCCCTGCTGTTGGAAAACGAACCCGGTGCCCTGTCCCGCGTCGTCGGCTTGTTCTCGCAACGCAACTACAACATCGAAAGCCTGACCGTAGCGCCGACCGAGGACCCGACCCTGTCGCGTCTGACGCTGACCACGGTTGGCCACGATGAGGTGATCGAGCAGATCACCAAGAACCTGAACAAACTGGTTGAGGTGGTCAAGCTGGTCGACCTGTCGGAAAGTGCTCATATCGAGCGCGAGCTGATGCTGGTCAAGGTGAAGGCCACTGGCGCCCAGCGTGCCGAGATCAAGCGCACCACCGATATCTATCGTGGGCAGATCGTCGACGTCAGCGCCAGCGTGTACACCGTGCAGTTGACTGGCACCAGCGACAAGCTCGACAGCTTCATTCAGGCAATCGGCACTGCGTCCATTCTCGAAACCGTACGTAGCGGTGTCACCGGCATTGCCCGTGGCGACAAAGTGCTCAGCATCTAACTCGACAAAATTAGCGAATGGCCTGAACAAGGCCAAGATAACAGGGGTATTTCATGAAAGTTTTCTACGATAAAGACTGCGATCTGTCGATCATCCAGGGCAAGAAAGTTGCCATCATCGGTTACGGCTCCCAGGGCCACGCTCAGGCGTGCAACCTGAAGGACTCCGGTGTGGATGTCACCGTCGGTCTGCGTAAAGGTTCGGCTACCGTTGCCAAGGCTGAAGCCCACGGCCTGAAAGTTGCTGACGTCGCTACCGCCGTCGCTGCTGCCGACCTGGTCATGATCCTGACCCCGGATGAATTCCAGGGCGCCCTGTACAAGCACGAAATCGAGCCGAACATCAAGAAGGGCGCTACCCTGGCCTTCTCCCACGGCTTCTCGATCCACTACAACCAGGTCGTTCCGCGTGCCGACCTCGACGTGATCATGATCGCGCCGAAGGCCCCGGGCCACACCGTTCGCTCCGAGTTCGTCAAGGGCGGCGGCATCCCTGACCTGATCGCCATCTACCAGGACGCTTCGGGCAACGCCAAGAACGTCGCACTGTCCTACGCCGCTGGCGTTGGCGGTGGTCGCACCGGCATCATCGAAACCACCTTCAAGGACGAGACCGAAACCGACCTGTTCGGTGAGCAGGCCGTTCTCTGTGGTGGTACCGTCGAACTGGTCAAAGCCGGTTTCGAAACCCTGGTCGAAGCTGGCTACGCGCCGGAAATGGCCTACTTCGAGTGCCTGCACGAACTGAAGCTGATCGTTGACCTCATGTACGAAGGCGGTATCGCCAACATGAACTACTCGATCTCCAACAACGCCGAGTACGGCGAGTACGTGACCGGTCCTGAAGTCATCAACGAAGAATCCCGCAAGGCCATGCGCAACGCTCTGAAGCGCATCCAGGACGGCGAGTACGCGAAGATGTTCATCAGCGAAGGCGCTACCAACTACCCATCGATGACCGCCAAGCGTCGCAACAACGCTGCCCACGGCATCGAGATCATCGGCGAGCAGCTGCGTTCGATGATGCCTTGGATCTCGGCGAACAAGATCGTCGACAAAGCCAAGAACTGATTGGTTCTGATGCGATGAAAACGCGGCTTCGGCCGCGTTTTTTCATTTCCGGGGTCAGGTTCTGGTATAAGCTTTCATCCGTTTGTCGGCGAACCCTCGCCGCGAGCCTTTGTCGAAACTATCCAAACCGTTGCAAGGTAATCTCAATGAGCGAACGTCCCGAAGAGCCGAACAAGGCCTCTGACGCCGAAAGCCTGCTACCGATCGATGAGCATGTCGAAGAAGGACATGACGCCGAAGGACGCAAAGTCCGTCACCGCGGCATCTATCTGCTGCCCAACCTGTTCACCACTGCGAACCTGTTCGCCGGTTTCTATTCGATCATCAACTCGATGAGCGCGCAGAGTGCCCTGAGTGCCGGTGATCCTCGCGAGGCGAGCAAGTATTTCGCCTTTGCTGCAATCGCCATCTTCGTGGCCATGGTGCTGGATGGCCTGGATGGTCGCGTCGCGCGCATGACCAATACCCAGAGCGCCTTTGGCGCCGAGTACGACTCCCTGTCCGACATGGTCGCCTTTGGCGTGGCCCCGGCTTTGCTTGCATTCGGCTGGGCGCTGGGTGACATGGGCAAGGTCGGCTGGATGGTCGCCTTCATCTATGTAGCCGGCGCTGCACTGCGCCTGGCGCGTTTCAACACCCAGGTGGGCAAGGCCGACAAGCGCTACTTCATCGGCCTGGCCAGTCCGGCGGCGGCGGGTGTTGTCGCTGGCACGGTCTGGGCCTTCAGCGACTACGGCATCCAGGGATCGAAGCTGTCATTCCTTGTGGCGTTGCTGGTCGCTGGTGCGGGCATGCTGATGGTCAGCAACATCAAGTACAACAGCTTCAAGGAACTCGACCTCAAGGGGCGTGTACCCTTTGTGGCGATCCTCGCAGTGGTGCTGGTATTCGCAGTGGTGTTCAGCGATCCGCCGCGCATCCTGCTGCTGATCTTCCTTGCTTATGCGGCGTCCGGCCCTGCGCAGTATCTGTTGCGTGGCCGCCGTCGTAAAAACGCGGAGTAGGGCTGCAATATTTACCTGACTCCGTAGTCTACTGCTTCATCTGCCATGCAGTTCTGCGGAGTCATCATGCTGATCAAGTTCCCCCGGACCTCCGACTGTTCCGAGTCGGAGGTCACGCCCGAGTCGCTTTATCTTTCCCGTCGTTCCCTGCTGGGTGCCTCCATGGCGGGGCTGGCTGTTGCCGGTCTGCCGGGATGGTCGTTCGCGGCGGATCCTTCGCGCTATGCCGACGTGGAGGCGGGAGCGGCGCCTGGCTGGTTCACCGAGAAGCTGGCCGACACCCGCTGGCAGGCGGTGACCGTGAAGGACGAGGCCATCACACCGTTCAGGGACGCCACTCACTACAACAACTTCTACGAGTTCGGTACCGACAAGGGTGACCCGGCAGAGAATGCCGGTGCGTTGCCGACGTCGCCGTGGACCGTGGTCATCGATGGTGAGGTGGGCAAGCCGGGGCGCTACGCACTGGAAGACTTCATCAAGCCGTACCAGCTGGAGGAGCGGATCTACCGGTTGCGCTGCGTCGAGGCGTGGTCGATGGTCATTCCCTGGCTGGGCTTTCCTTTATCTGCGCTGCTCAAGGAAGTCGAGCCGACTTCGAAGGCAAAGTATGTGCGCTTCGAAACGCTGCAGGATCCCAAGCACATGCCGGGGCAGCGCTCGGGTTTTGCCCTGATCGACTGGCCTTATGTAGAAGGGCTGCGCCTGGATGAAGCGATGAACCCGCTGGCGATTCTTGCGGTGGGTATGTATGGCCGCGAACTGCCGAACCAGAATGGCGCGCCGCTGCGCCTGGTGGTGCCTTGGAAATACGGGTTCAAGAGTATCAAGTCGATCGTGCGCATCAGCCTGGTCAGCGAGCAGCCGAAAACCACCTGGCAGCGTATTGCGCCGGAGGAATACGGCTTCTATGCCAACGTCAATCCGACGGTCGATCATCCGCGCTGGACCCAGGCGCGGGAACGACGGTTGCCGAGTGGCCTGTTCAGCCCCAATGTACGTGAGACGCAGATGTTCAATGGCTACGCCGAAGAGGTGGGGGCGCTGTATAGCGGCCTGGACCTGCGGAAGAACTACTGATGCGTTATCCCCTGTTCCGTTTGTGCATATTTCTTCTGGCTGCGGTATGGCCGTTGTTCTGGCTGTATCAGGCCTGGATCTTTGCGCTGGGTCCTGACCCAGGCAAGGTGCTGGTGGATCGCCTTGGCCTGGGCGGTTTGATCTTCCTGCTGATCACCCTTGCGATGACGCCCTTGCAGAAGATGACAGGTTGGTCGGGATGGATCGTGGTCCGTCGGCAGTTGGGCTTGTGGTGTTTTGCCTATATAGCGCTGCACTTGAGTGCCTATCTCTTCTTTATCCTCGGCCTCGACTGGGGGCAGTTGACGGTGGAGTTGCGCAAGCGGCCGTACATCATCGTCGGGGTGCTGGGCTTCCTGGGTTTGCTCAGCCTGGCGGTGACATCGAATCGTTATAGCCAGCGCCGTCTCGGAGCACGCTGGAAGCGTCTGCATAAGTTGGTCTACGGGATTCTTGGATTGGGATTGCTGCATTTCCTCTGGATCGTGCGGGCCGACCTCAAGGAATGGAGTATCTACGCGTTGATTGGTGTGAGTCTGTTGCTCCTGCGTATCCCGGCCGTCAACCAGCGTTTGCCCCGGTTTGGCGGGCGGAAAATGCGTCCGGTAACAAAAGTTTAAATAAAGTGTTGACGTGTCGTTTTATCTGTCTATAATTCGCCCCACTTCCGGCGCAGTCGAAACGGAAAACTCCTTGAAGATCAAAGGGTTAGACGTTTCAGATGGTATCGGAAGTGCTTCGGTCGTTTACGAAGGCGGTTGAAAAAGGCAGTTGACAGCAGGTTGTAACGCTGTAGAAT